>JAVBOI010000037.1:0-21903 GCA_031550695.1 Desulfovibrio sp.
AGCCCCGCTGCTGGAAGGCATCCATTAGAGCAATAGAGTCGCTTAACGGCGGGCAAGGCCCGCCTACTCCTCTTTCGCGGCAAGGATTTGAGGACAAATCCTTGCAGAGCAATTCACTCATTTCATTCGTGAAATGCTCTAGGCGGGAAACGCTGATTTTTTCCGTTTGGCGGCGTTGCGGCGTCATTTTTCAAGGGGGGCAGGACTTAAGAGTCCAGCCCCCCTTGAAAAATGGCTTGCGCCTTGCAAAACGAAAAAGCTAAGTGTTTCCCAGGTGTTGCTTGCTATCTTTTTTACGAGGGCGGGACGGAAGAGTTGACTCGCCACTTCCTGTGGTTCGCCCTTTGGGCGCGTCCGCGTCATATGTCCTCGATTTTTTCGCCCAGATTCCAGCCGGGCATATCCAGGGCGGAAAAGCCGGGGAATTCCACTTTGGCGTGGTGCAGGTACAGGCGCGTGTCGGATTTGTCCGCCCGAGGAGAAGGGTACAGCCATTCCCCGATCAGGGGAAAGCCGGCCGCGGCCAGGTGAGCCCGGATCTGGTGGCGGGCGCCGCGCCGTATCCGTGCCCGGACCAGGGTTACCTCGCGTAAGGGGGCTTCTTCACCGGTTTGATCCCGCTCTTCGAACGGCTCACCTATTGGCATCACCTTTGTCTCTCTCAGAGGAGTGACCAGGGTATGCCGGGTGTTGTCGGGGTCTTCAGCATCCATCACCAGGGTCAGCTTCCGGTTGTTCGTGAGCAGCCGGTTTCTGAGTTCCAGGGGGCGGGACAGGCGGCCTTGCACAACGGCAAAGTAGGTTTTGAGAGCCTGCCCCTGGCGTTCGGCCAGACGAAAGCGCTTGGCCGCTTCGCGGTTTATGGCGGCCAGCACGATGCCGGATGTGGCCGCGTCCAGGCGGGTAAGCGGCAGGGGAGGGGAGGGAGCATCACCGGGCGTGCCCGACCGTCGGGCGTAATCGCGCCAGAGGCGTTTCCATTCTTCGGGCAGCAGGGCCTCGAGACTCGGAGCCCGGCCGCCCGCGACAATGGCGCTGTGCAGGCCGGCGGGTTTGTGCAGGGCCGCGAAGTCGTGGTTTGCGGCCACAAGGCGCAAGGCGGCGCAAATATCCGCAATCCGCGTTTTTTCTCCGGTATCGGCGGGGTTTTCATTCGTGTCGCCCGGCCCGTTATCTGGCCCACTGTTCGGCCTGGCGTCCGGCGCGGTCTCCACCCGGATCAGATCGCCCGGACCTACAATGAAGCCCGGCAGTCTGGGCCGGCCGTTAACCGTAATCCGTCGCCAGTTCCACAGGCGCCTGCGGCCGCGCAGGCCCAGTTCCGGCAAAAAAAGGGCCAGGGCCGCGTCCAGACGCATGCCTTGGCCTTCCGGGGGAAAGCGAAAAAGCAAAGGGGAATCGTCGGGTCTCACAAACTGCCTAAGAACGATGCACCGTTCCAACAACCACGTCGTACTGACCGCGAACCTGGACCTGGGAATCGGTTGTGGCGCAGGCGCTCAAAGTGGAGCACAGCAGCAGAAGCGCGAGAATCAGACCGGTTGTCGCGGTCAGACGTTTTTCTTCACAGGTTTTTTTCATGGTCCCCCTCCTTGTTGCGAAAACGGCGCGGACATCCATGGCGTTGTCACGCGTCGCCTGCTTTCCTCATATACATATACCCGGACAGATCCCGGAGCGCAAACGGAAAATCGGTTCGTCCGGTCACGAATGGCCGATTCTTCCTTTGACGCCACTGTCTAAACATTCCCGCCAGCGTGCCGATACAACAAGCAGAGGGCGCGTTTCCGGCACGTTTTTGTCCGCGTTGGCACCAAGCTTGCTTACAGCATGCAGGGAGCCCTTCACGGGGCCCCTCACTGGGCAATTCTTTCCCACCGGAGAATCATCATGGTACAATACGCCTCTGGCAGCATAAAGTTCAGCGGACTTGGCAGCGATACCGACTTTCAGGCGATGATCGACAAGCTGTATAGCATCGAAAGCCGCTACGCCAACCAACTGCTCAGGTGGAAAGCCGACTGGCAGACGCGCCTTGACGCCTTCAAGCAGGTGCGCTCGGAGATGCTGAACCTGCAGTCGGCGCTGAAAGGCATAAACTCCGTGAACAAGTTCATGGTCAAGACCGCCACCAGTTCCGACGAAAAGGTCGTGACCGCCGTGGCCGGCGCCGACACCATGAACGGCACTTATTCTCTGGACGTAAAGCAGCTTGCCTCCCAGTACTCGTGGAGCAAGAACACCTCCTTGTACGAAAAAAACGACGTGATCTGCGACGGCGATTCCGGCGGCGTGTTCCAATACCGTTACAAAGGCCAGGAGCGTACCCTGTACATACCCAAGGGCACCACCATTGAGGGTCTGAAGAACATCATCAACAACGACTCCCAGAATCCCGGCGTCAAAGCCCAGCTCATCACCAGCCAGGACGGCATCGTCTTCCAGTTGCAGAGCAAGGAAACCGGCAGCGCCAACTCTCTTGTCATCCAGAAGACCGACGGCATGTCGCCCTTCGGTACGATGACGCTTACCAACCAGACGTATATTGAGGAAGGCAACAGCATGACGCTGGCCGAGGGATTCGCCAGCACCACCGACGTCATCAACAGCAGCAGCGACAGCAGGACATTTGTTTTTAGCGTTGATGGAAAGAAGAAAAGCATTTCCGTTCCGCCTGGCAAAACCATCCAGTGGCTGGCGGACGAAATAAACGCCTGGGGCGACGCCAACATAGCTTCCACGAACAACGAGCAGATCGCTTCTCTGGAGCAGGGTACTGATGGCAAATATTACTTCAAAATAGAGAAAAAAGATTCGGTCTATGGTGCCGGCACATATAATGACGAACTTCAAGACGTGCTCACCTCCAGCTACGGCAGCGACAACGATGTGCTCTTCACCACCGGACCGGACAGAACGTATGCGGTGAACGTCATTCCGCCGGAAGGCAGCGCTTACACTATCAACGTTACCTTGAGCGCTGGCAGTACCCTTAATGATCTGAGGGATGCCTTCCAGCAGGAAATCTCCACCAACAATTACAACACTACCATCAAAATCGGTACGGATCCCAACAATTCCAGCAAGGTGAAACTGACCTTCGGCCCGGTGGCCGATGGGGCCATGCAGGGGATACTGGATACCTCATGGGCCAATGATTCCGCGCTCATAACCGTTCCAGCGGGCGGCATGCAATATAAGCTTCGGCTTACCAATTCGGACACGGGTGCGCTGGAAAGCGACATCCTGAAGCTCAGTCTGACCGAGGGCACATATACCATCAGATCGTTTTGCGACGCCATTAATTCGGGGCTGGGGAATAAAGGTACGGCCAAACTGGTGCCGGATGACGCCACCCCGGGAAACTGGAAGCTGGCCATTGAGACCAAAAGCAGCTCGCACAGGGTGACCGTGGAAGACGGCACCCTTGAGGACATGAAGTATGCCCCGCCCGAGGAAGAGAGCGGCTCCTGGCTGATCATGGCCGGGCAGAACGCCAAGTTGCGGGTGAACGGTTGGCCCAAGGAGCCGGACTACCTGGAGTCGGCCAGCAACAACATTGCCGCCGGCGCGATCATTGACGGCATGAGCCTGACCCTGCGCTCAACCGGCCCCGCTGTCATCAGCGTGGCCAACGACACCCAGAAAGTGGCTGAAAACGTGCAGATCTTTGTGGAAGCGGTCAACTCTTTTCGGACGGTGTTGCAAAGCCTGACCGCCTACGACGAGGAGAAAACGACCCTGGACCCGGATTATGCCGAATCCCAGTACGAGATGCAGAAAGGCTCGGTGCTTACCGGCAACTACGGCATCCAGCTTCTCAGCTCTCGCCTCAAGACGGCCATCGCCTCTTCGGCCGTGGGCTTTACGCACCAGATGAAGGATGCGCTTACCGGCTATGTAAGCGGAGATATTTTTTCGTCCTTGTCGCAAATAGGCATCATCACCAACGCCGAGAAGGGCAACGCCGACTACGGGCTGCTGGAAATCAACACGGTCTCCGGCTACAAGGGAATGAAAAGCCTTCAGGACGCCCTGGCGGAAAACCCGGAAGCCGTGGCCAGACTTTTCGCCAGCTACAACGAAGGGGTGAGCAACAACCAGGAACTGTTCCAGCACAGCTCGCATGTCGCGGGCATCGCCAAGGCCGGCACCTACGATGTGGAATACACCGTGGCCACTGACGGCAACGGTGATCCGTACATCGACTCGGCCTTCATCAACGGCCAGCCGGCAAAAATAGACAGCGCGGGCAGGCAGATTTCTCTGGTGGCCCCGGAAAACGACCCGGCCCGAAGCATCGTGCTTGATATTTACGACATGACGCCCGGCGTGACGCACAAGGGCTCGGTGAGCATCAAGGAAGGCAAGGTGAACGAACTGCTGGCCATGATGGACGGCAGCGAAGGCATGCTCGGCGAAAAAGGCACCTTGAAGAACCTGGAAAATAATTACAAGACCATCATCGAGAACATAGAAAAGAAGATCAAACAGGAAGACGACCGTCTGGTGAAATGGCGGCGGACCATGGACAACAAGTTCGCCCGCCTGGACGCGGTGCTGGCCAAGTACAACACTATCAATGAAAACCTTAAAACCCAGATCGCTCAATTGGGCGTTAGCAGCAAAAAATAACCTTTGAAAAACAAACGTTTTTCCTGATTGACGTCAAGCCGTCCGGAAAAACGGCCGCATCGGCATACCGGAGACAGCATGCAACGAGCCGCGCACGCCTACTTACAGACCCAGGTCACCACGACCTCGCCGGGAGATATCCTCATCCTTCTGTATGACGGCGCCATCAAATTTCTTAACCGGGCCAAGGAAGGCCTTGCCGCCAACGACATGGCCGCGAAAGGCATCGCCATTTCCAAAACCCTGGACATCATCAACGAATTGGACAGCACCCTGAACCTGGATAAAGGAGGGGAACTGGCGGCCAATCTGCATAACCTGTACTTTTTCTGCAACAGCCGTCTGGTGATGGCCAACCTGAAAAAAGACGCCAAAATGATTGACGAGGTGATCAAAATCCTCGCCGGGCTGCGTAGCGCATATGCGGAGATAGCGTCCCTGCCCGAGGCCCAGGCCGCCGCCCAGGCGACCGCCGCCAGCATGCATCCCACGGCCGTTATGCCGGTCCGCGCCCAGGCTGGCACAAGCCCATCCGGCGGGGCTGCCCCCGCTCCCGGAGCAAGCGCCCGCATACGCAGCATGCATGCCATGAACCAGCAGAATCCGGCCGGCCAGCCTGCTGCCGGAGATGCGGCTTTTCGTCCGGTTTTCGGGGAAAGCGGCCTTTCCGCCGAAGCGGAGCCATCTCTTGCTCCTTCGGCGACGCAGCCCGCTGTCGCCGTACCCCAATCCGCTCCCGCAGCGGCGCCGCAAGCCGCGTCGCCGGCTCCGGAAATGCCTGAGCCGCAGGGCTTTGGCGGCAGCGCTCTTGCCGCCAGAAGGGTCGGCTCCGAGATGTACCGAAAATTCGCGGGACAGTGAACGTTTATAGAGATAGCCAAAGGGCCGGGGGAAAATTTTCCCCCGGCCCTTTGTTGTGCGCCTGATAAGTTCGCTTTCCCTTCAGAAGAACTTGCTCACGAAAGTCCCAGCCGTTTCATTTTCGCATACAGCGTTGACGTTTTCACGCCCAGAAGGGAGGCCGCGCCGCCGGGCCCCCGCACCCGGCCTTTGGCGCTGTCCAGCACGTGCCGCAGGTAGCGTTTTTCCAGTTCATCCAGGCTGGGAAAGCCTTCATAAAGCGCAACCGGTTTGTGGCCGGCTTCGGTTTTGCCGGCGTACAGGAGGAACTCCGGCTCAAAGCGGCCCTGGATGACAATACGCTCCATGGTGTTTTTCAACTCGCGCACGTTGCCTGGCCAGGCGTAGTCGTGCAGCAGGGTCAGGTGCTCGGGGCTCAGAACGACGGAGCGGCGATCGTAGAGGCGGCAGAAATGGGTCAGGTAGGCCTCCGCCAGAAGCGGGATATCCTGGCGGCGTTCGCGAAGGGGTGGAATGACGATGGGGATGACGGCTATCCGGAACAGAAGATCGGCTCGGAACGCGCCCTGTTCCACGGCCAGACGCAGATCTTTGTTGGTGGCCGTTACCAGTCGGAAATCCGAACTGAGCAGCTTGTTGCTGCCCACCCGCATGAAGCTTTGTTCCTGAAGCACCCGCAGGAGCTTTGTCTGGATCAGGGGCGGAATGTCGCCAACCTCGTCAATAAACAGGGTTCCTTGATCGGCTTCGGCAAAAAATCCTTTGCGCGAGTATGCCGCTCCGGTAAAAGCGCCACGTTCGTGGCCGAAAAATTCGCTTTCGAACAGGGTTTCCGAGGTGCTGGCCGGGTGGATGGCCACAAAGCCCCCTTTTCGGCCGCTGCAGGCGTGAATGTGTCTGGCTACCAGTTCCTTGCCCACGCCCGTTTCTCCCTGAAGGAGCACCTGGGCGGTGGAGCCGGCCGCGGATTCGGCAAGCTTGAGCACTTCCAACATGCCCTGCCCGAAAACCGCCACCTGCTCCCGTTCGGCCGGACCGGCGGGAAAGGTCATCTGCCGGTAGCGTATGAGTTCGAGCTCGCACTGGCGCTTTACCCTGAGCAGCGCGCTCAGTTCGACCTCAAGCCAGCGGCCGACAAAGGCCAGTTCGGCCAGGGAAAGCGCGCCCAGGGCCGCGCCTGTTTCGCCGAAATCAAGGGTCAACACCCAGGGGGAGTTTTCTCCGCTGCCCAGCGTCAGGGAGAAAACCGTACCCCTGAGGCCGCTGGAAAGGCCGGGCTGCCAGAGGGGCAGCGTGTTTTCCGCCAGCCAGTCCGGAACGGCGCGATTGGTCTGGGAGACGGAAGAAAAAGCGGCGGTGAACGATTCCAGGCTGCCGGTTTCGGTTTGGCGCACCAGTTCCGCCCGTTCGCAGCACAGCGCGGCGCACAGGGAGGCCAGGGCCTGGTTGATGATGTCCTCCAGCCCGGCGGACAGGGATATTTCCGTCAGGGCCTTGTGCAGGCAGGCGGTAATGCTGTTCAGCAGGTCGTAGCGCGGCTCGCATTCCTGGCGGGGACCGGAAAATTCGGGTTGAGCATCGGCCGGCCCTTGCTCGGCGTTGGGGATGAGAGTGGCCAGATAGGCCAGACGCACGTAGGGCGTGTCCGGGTCGATGGTCCGTCCTGCGTGGGCCGCGATAATTTTTCTCACCCGCCGACTTTCGTCGTATTCGCCCACGATATTGAGCGTGTTGGCCAGTTCGTGCAGCGTAAGGATGCGTTCGCGCAGGTCGCGTTCCGGGTGAAGCTTGTCCTCGCTGGCCCGCAACAGGCCGATCACCGTGTGCGGGGATTCTCCCCTGGCGCGCAGGCGCAGTGCCTTCACCCTGAGGGCTGCTCCCTGCATGAGTTGGCCGGACTGGGCGAGCGCGTCCTCAATGGTGGCGTCAAGCTCATAGCGGGGCACCGGCGGATAGCCGAGTTGCTCGAATACGTACAGCATGTCGAAGTTCATGGGATCGAGAAAGGCGGCGTGGGGAATGCCGCGTTCAATGGCGAACTGGGTTTCCCGGGTGAGTACGGTATGGGCGTGGCGAGGCCGGCCGTTGAAAAAGTGGTATACGGCCACCCCTCTGGCAGCGCTGGCAAAGGACAGGGGGTCGTTTTTGGTATCCAGGCAGTTGAAAAGCAGGGTCAGGTGTTCCAGGGCCTCGTCCAGTTTTCCCTGGCGCAGAAGCACGAAGCAGTAGTGGCTGAGCCAGATGAGGGAAATGGGGCTGCCGTCTTCGTCAATCAGCCCGGTTTCGGTCATGGCGGAAAGCGAACTGGACAGGTGCTCGGAAATGGAAAAGTACCGCCGGTGCATGGCGATATGACTTAAACCCGTGGCCAGGAGGTTGAAAAGCCGCTCTTCGGCCTTGCCGCTGCCTTGTTTCAGCACGTCATACAGTTGGCGGAAAAAGGAAAAAGAGGGGTTGTTCTGGAACAGAGTTGAGAAGTCGGCCGGCCGGCCGGTCTCGCCGGCCACGTCTTTCAGACTGTCCAGGGACAGGCCGAGTTCGCTGGAAATGCTCCCTTCGGAGAGGGAAAAGTCCGTGAATTTTTTAATCAGGTCCTTGTAGGAGGGAAAACCGTCGGCTTTGAAGCCCCGGCCGACTTCATACTGGAGGCGGGAAAGGCGAGCCGAAAGTTCCGCGTGCTGTTTGGTGGACAGACAGAGCATCTGTACGAACAGGACGCTTTCAATGAATTTTTTGTTCTGGGCCGGATCGGGTTTGGCGATCAGGCGGGTTCCGAGCCGGAAGAAGAACTGGGCCGTCAGTTCCAAACAGATGATCACGGGCCGGCTGCCGGCATTCAGGCGGGCGTCCAGAAACTGCAGCAGACGGTCCACATGTTCGGTCCAGACGCGCTCGTCCAGAAAACCGAGGTGGCGCTCCAAGCTGTCCGGGGCGCCCCGTTCGCGCAGTAGTTCGCGGGCGTTGTCCAGGGCCGCCGCGTCGGTAGCGAGTTTCCATCCGCCAGAAGGCTGTCGGGCGACATCTCCCCGGTTTTGCAGGATATGCAGAATTTCTTCGACGCTACGCTGATCAAGGCCCGTCAACTCGGCAAGGTAATCCGTCCCGCGCGGCCCTTCGGACAGGGATAAGGCCTGCAGCAGTGCTGGTCGCCAGAAATCAGTATGCATGAGGATAACCCCGGATAAGAAAGTGCGGGGGGACAGCCCGAAGATGCGGATAAAAAGGACAGTATCCCGCTTGTGTCTAAAAATAAAGACAATAATAATCTAAAAAATCGTAGCTGGCGGGCCGGTTTCGCCGTTGCCGCGTGATGCTCGCGCGGCAACGCGGTCTATGCAGTTATTTGTTTGGGCTCATGTATTTCAGGTCATTCTATCAGGTATGCATAAAGCGCCGGCGGTTTCGGTTTTCTGATTGGAAAGCGGCGCGTGAATAGGGCCGTTTGTGAAATAGTGTACGAAAATGCGGATGGACTTGTATAAAAAAGTGAAAATTGCCCGCCTTTTTCCCTCTTTCCGATAAAGATATTTTTCGCAACTCTATATTTTTATAGAATAATTTTACCGAGGCATACCATTTGCTTTATTGGCGCGCCGGCCGGGGGCGGAATGCGCAGTCCGCCCCCGGCTCGTGGCTGGGAGTGCCGTTCCCGAAAACGCCGCGCGGCCCGCCGCGAGGATCAGGCAACAACACGGCGCCGGGCAGATCTTGTCCGGCTTGCCTCATACCCATTGTTTCAAGGAGAAATAGATGCGCTGCATGACAAAACAGGCATTTATCAATGGCCGGGTGCGGACCATGGACACGGATGCCTCGCTGGTCGAAGCCGTGCTTGTTGCGGGCGACCGCATTGAGTGCGTCGGCTCGACCGAGGAAATACTGGCCGCTGCCGGCCCGAAGGCCGTTATTACCGATTTGGGGGGGAAAGCGCTTTTTCCCGGCTTTATCGATTCACACAGCCACCTTTCCATGTATTCGGCCTGGAGCGGGCATGTGTACTGCGGGGCCGAAGTGGAAAGCGTGCAAGGGGCTCTGGAACGCCTGGGAAACCGCGCCAGCGAGTTGAAACCCGGCGGGCTTGTGTTCGGCTGGGGTTACGATGATACCGGCATCGCCGATAACCGAGGCCCCACCCGCGAGGAACTGGACGCCATCGCGCCGAACAACCCGGTGCTGATTGTGCACATCTCCGTTCACCTCGCCTACGCAAACACGCAGGCCTTGCGCATTGCGGGACTTATTTCACAAGACGGCCGCCCCGTGCATGTGGATGGCGGGGAAGTCGTTGTCGGCGAAACCGGGCAGGCCCAGGGCCTGTTGCAGGAAATGGCGGCCTTCAAGGCAATGGAGGCCCTGTGCCCGAAAATGACGCCGGAGATGCTTCACAAGGCGCTGCTTTCCGGCATTGCCAGCTACAACTCGTACGGCATCACTTCCACCCACGAGGCCGGCGTCGGCCTTGGCGGCATAGAGGCCCCCATGTACATGCGGGTGCTCAGGGAAATGGAAAAAGACGGCGATTTGAACATGCGCCTGTACCTTTCCTTCTTGCCGGAGGATTTTGACCACTATGCCTCCGCCGGTATAAGCACCGGCTTTGGCGGCCGCATGGTACGCGTTTCCGGTCCCAAGCTGTTCAACGACGGTTCCATCCAGGCTTACACGGCCGCCCTCAGCGAGCCGTATTTCGATCGCCCAGACTTGCAGCCCGGCACCATCATGCCCGAGGCGGAAATTGCCGAACGGATCATTGCCTACCACAAGGACGGCTATCAGGTAACCTACCACGGCAACGGCGATGCGGGCATTGAGGTGATGATCGCGGCCATTGAAAAAGCGCAAAAGCTTTACCCGCGCGAGGACCCGCGCCACATCATCCTCCATTGCCAGACCGCCAGCGACACCCAGCTTGAGCGCATGAAAAAGGCCGGCATAGTTCCTTCCTTTTTCGGTCTGCACATCTGGTACTACGGCGACCGGCACCACGACGTGTTTCTCGGCCCGAAGCGGGCCGAGCGCCTTGATCCCTCGGGCAGCGCCGTGCGCCTTGGCATGCGCCACAGCCTGCACGCCGACAGCCCCGTGATGCCGCCCTGGACATTGCAATCCATTCACACCGCCGTGAACCGGATGACGAAAAAGGGCCGGCTGCTCGGCGGCGATCAGCGCATCAGCGCCGAGGAAGCCGTGCGCGCCTATACCAGCCACGCCGCCTGGTTCCAGTTCGCCGAAAATGAGATTGGCAGCATTGAAGTCGGCAAGCGGGCCGACTTCGTGCTCCTTTCAGAGGATATTCTGGCTGTGGATCCCGCGAACATTGCCGATGCCAAGGTGCTTATGACCATGCTTGGCGGACGGGTGGTGTACGGGAAATTGCCGCAATAAAGCGGATTAGTAACGTATTGCGTATGAGGCGAAAGCCGGGAATCCCGTGAAAAGGGCAAGATCGGGCTACCACGGCTGTGAAAGACACTTCTCAAACCAAAGACAGGTGACGCACGCATGAAAAGTCGTTTCTGGATCTTCATATTGGTTGTGGTCCTCCCCTACGCGGGGGTCGTTGGGGCGTTCCCCTTCTATAACCGGGCCGAGCCCTTCGTTCTCGGCTTTCCGTTCATTTATTTCTGGCTGTTTTCCTGCATTCCTCTCACTTCGCTGTTCATGTACATCGCATACAAGCTGGACCCGGAAAACAAAGAGCAGCCCTCTTCCAACGATGAAAACACCAAGGAAAAAGGATAACAGCCATGACATTAGCCGTCTTTCTCTTCTTCATCGTGCTGTCGCTGTGCCTGACGGCTCTTGCCAAGCGCGGCGTCGTGGCCAACAACATCCATGAAATTCTGGTCGCCAGCCGGGGCCTGGGCGGATTTCTGCTCTTCTTCATCACCCTGGGCGAAATATACGGCATCGGCACCATGATCGGCGTGCCCGGAGCTGTCTACTCCAAAGGCTCCAGCTATGTGATCTGGTTCGTGGGCTATATTCTGCTCGCCTACCCCGTGGGCTATTTCATCAACCCGCGCATCTGGCGCATCGGCAAGGTCAGCAACTCCTCAACCATGGGCGACTTTTTCGCCTGGCGCTTCGAGTCCAAGTGGCTCGGTTTCCTGATCGCCGTCATCTGCGTCATAGTGCTTCTGCCCTGGGCGCAAATGCAGTTCGCCGGCCTGAGCATCATTCTGCGCTACCTTGGTGTTGAGATTAACAACAACATGGCCATCTGCATCGCCGCCGTCGTCGCCTTTTTGTACGTCGGCCTCTGCGGCGTGAAAGGTTCGGCCTACGTCGCCATCCTGAAAGACTTCCTCATGGTGTCGGCCATCATCATCGGCGGCATCATGGCGGTGAACGCCATGCCCGGAGGCTTTGAGGGCATTTTTCGCGAAGCCATGGCCAAGTACCCGGACTACCTGACCGTGCCCATGGACCCCATTGACAAGAACGTCACCTTCATCACCTCCACCATTCTGTGTCAGTCCCTCGGGCTGTACATGGTGCCTTTCATCTTCCAGTATGTTTTCTCCGGCGGTTCCGAAAAGATCGTCCGCTTTAACCAGGTTATCATGCCCCTGTACATGCTGATGTATGTGCTTCTGGTCACGGCCGCCTTTTTCTGCCTGCTGACCGTGCCCGGCCTGAAGAACCCCGATGACGCCTTCATGGGCATGATCGTGGCCAACGCCCCGCCCGCGCTGGTGGGCGTCTGCGCCGCCGGCGGCGCGCTTACCTGCATGCTCGTGTTGGCTGACATTGCCCTGTCCATGGGCGGCATCATCACCCGGAACATTCTGAGCATCGCCGTCCCGAACGCTCCCCAGGAAAGGCTCGTGACCTGGGCCCGTCTCTTCATCGCCGTGTTCCTGGGTGTCAGCGTGCTTCTGACCATCTTCTTCCCCACTCTGCTCCTGGGTCTTTTGAACCTCGCCTACACCGGCTTTGTTCAGTTCCTGCCCGGCGTGCTCGCCATCATCTACTGGACCCGCATCTCCAAATGGGGAATTGTGGCCGGGCTCGCGGCCGGTCTTGGCTGCGCCGTCTGGTTCAACCTGGTCCCCATTGTACCCTTTAACATCAATAAAGGCCTGATCGCCGTTCTTATTAACGCGATCGTCATGATCGGCGTCAGCCTGATGTCTCCGCCCGATCCCAAGTCCATCGCCAAGCTCATGCTTACGCGTAAGGCCAGCTAGAGCATTTCACGAATGAAATGAGTGAATTGCTCTGCAAGGATTTGTCCTCAAATCCTTGCCGCGAAAGAGGAGTAGGCGGGCCTTGCCCGCCGTTAAGCGACTCTTTCAAGCGTTAATTGCTCTAGACCGAATGCCTTCAGCGGCCGGGAGTCAGTCCCGGCCGCCCCGTTCTTTTTTCAGGACCATCGAGATACAGAAAGGGGCAATCCGCCGGAGCGGGGTGCCCCTTCCGCTGTTTTAACAGCCGTTGGGATACTCAATGCTATACAATGGGGTTTCCAAAGTGGGTTTACACAGAGCCTGTGTCCCCGCCCCCTGTTGCCGTACATGGTCTGTGTCCGTGACCGAAGGCAATGCGACTCTTGGGCAGCTTCACAATTGATTTGTTCTAAGAAAATCCCCCTGTTTCGCATGCGAAACAGGGGGGAGCGTGTTTGAGGAAGCGGGGGAATGGGTTGGAGTTACGGCGCGGTTGGCGCGGCCGGATTGGCTTCGGCCGGGGCGGTGTCGACAGCTGGTTCCCGCTCGGCCGTATCGCTGCCGGGCTTGGGTTCGGCTTCAGGCGCGGTCGGTTGCTCTGGCGCGGCCGGGGTATCCGGTTTTGGCGCCGCCGGCTGTTCCGGTGTGGCCGGTTCCGCGGGCGCATCCGTCGGGGTCGGGGCTTCGGGCGTTTTTATTTCACCCGGCGCGGCCGGCTGTTCCGGTACGGCCGGGGTATCCGGTTTCGGCGCGGCCGGCTGTTCCGCCGCAGGCTGTTCCGGCGCGGCCGGTGCGGGAGCTTTGGTCTCTCCGGGCACGGGTTGATCCGGAATGGGCGCGCTCTTTTCCGGCGCGGCTTCCGGCGTCTTGGTCGCATCGGGCGCGGCCGGCGCCGGTGTCGCCGGTTCCGGTGTTACCGGTTCCGGTGCCGCCGGTTTGGCCCACTGGGGCGGCCAGGGAATGCCCAAACGCTTCATGATGTCGCCCAGGAAGTCCGGCCCTGGCTTGTAGGGCACGGCGGCCGGCTTCATGCCTTCCTTGGCCGGGCAGGCCATCAGCACGTATTCGCGCGTTTCTATCCACTGGGAATGCACTTCCTTGAAACAGTCCGGTTTGTTTTCCCATTCCGCAAGGCGGGAGCGCTGCATGCCGATGACCATTTTGCCGGATTCGGCGGCGGGCAGTTCTTTGATCGAGGGAACGGTCGCCCCGGCGTAGAAAGTATATGTGCCGCCGTAGACCCGGTATTCAGCCGGCGCGTATCCGTCCTGAATGTAGGCCCGCATCATCAGGGCTTGGGCCTTGGGGCTGAGCACGGCGTCAAAGCTGGGGGCCACCATGCCGGCCAGGGGATAGCCCAGGACGACGGCGGCCAGGGCCATGACGAGCAGCGCGCCTTCGGGCCGGTTGCTGCGTAAAGCCGTCCAGAGCAGGCCGGAAATCAGCAGAAGAATGGCGGCCACGATGAAGAAAGCTCCGTTGGTGGCCAGCTTCCACTGCGGCAGCCCGTGCAGATCCGGCGTGGGCAGAAGGCCGAACAGCATGAGGGAAGCCAATACGATGGCCACGCCGCCGAGCAGCATAAGCAGGGCCATGCACCGGCGGAAACCGCCCGCGCGCGCTCCTTCAAGCCCCATGACGGCTCTGGCCGCCAGAATCGCCAGAGCGGGCAGGGCCGGCAGGAAGTAGACGAGAATTTTGCCGCTGAGCAGGGAAAGCAGGACCAGAGCGGAAAGGATCATGCTCCAGAGAAAGCCCAGGCCCTCGGCTTCCGGGCGCCGGGAAGCGGCCACGGCGGCGCGCATGTTCTTGCCCAGAAAGCGCCCCCAGGGCAGGAAGAAGAAGAGCAGGGTCCAGGGCAGGAACATCAGGGGCAGGCGCGTCAGGTAGTAGTACCAGGCTTCCTTGTGGTGGAAGGTGTCCACGGCCCGCTCAATCACCTGCTGCTTGATCAGGGTGTTGAGGATAAAGTCCAGGTTACCGGTGGTCCAATAGATGGCCCCCAGCCAGGCGGCCACGGGAACCAGGCCGAAGATCAGGCCAAGCAGGAAATCCGGGCGGAACAGGCGCTGGGGGAGCCCTCGCCAGACGGCGAAGACCACAAACGAACACAGGGGCATGGCCAGGCCCAGCGGTCCTTTGATCAGGGCGGCCAGTCCGGCCAGGAAAAAGCCCAGGATCATGCCGGACCATTTTTTGGTCGGAGAAACGAAAGCCCGGTACAGGGCCACATGGCTGCACAGGATCAGGGCCGAAAAGAGCAGATCCATGCGCGCATAGTGCATCATGCCCATAACGTAGCCGGTGCTGAGCAGAATGATGCCGGCGGCCAGGTTGGTGCGCTTGTCCACGCGCGCGGCGCAGGCGCCCAGGCCCAGGGCGGCCCAGAGGTAGAGCAGGGCGGACACGGCCGAGGCTGTGAAATGGAGCATGGGGCCGTCGGTGCGCAGCCACTCGTACAGCCCGCGCAGGAACAGGAAATACAGGGGCGGTTTGTCCGGGTACACTTGGCCGTTCATTTCCAAAATCAGCCATTTACCCTGATCCAGCAGGCTATGAAAAGCGGCGGCGTGGCGAATTTCGTCCGAGAACCACAACCCGCGCGCATCCAGCGTGAAGATTGTTTGCAAAATCAGCATGACGGTCAGCGGAATCAGGGGGAACACGGCCAGGGCGTTATACAGGCGCGACCCCAGGCTGGCGGGCATGGTCTGGTTGACCGTCAGCACCGGATGGGCGGCGGTGAAGGAAGGACGGAAAGTCGCGCCGGAAGACGGGCGCGGCGTTTTTTTGTCCGGAGGGGGAATGGACCCCGGCGGGGTAAAGGCGGGTTTGTCGTCCCCCTTTGCCGGCTCGTGCTTGGGCGAACCGGAGGCCGGCGCGGCGAAAGACTCGGATGCGGGCCGGGAGTCGCTTTCCGGCGCGGCCGATTCCGCTGCGACCGGTTCCGGCGTTTTGGCGTCCGGGGCGGTATCCGCCGGGAGATCATCCCAGTCGTCCGGAAGAGCGTCGGTTTTCGCGGTTTCCCATGAGGCGAAAGGGGCTTGGTCTGTTGCCGGGGCCTCGCTCGCCGGTGAGGCGGCCTCGGGGTGGGGGAGAGTTTCAGCGGCGGCCCGCATGTAAGCGGGCAGTTCAGAGGCGTCGGCGGCGTCCGGGCGTTGATCCGCCGTCTGTTCGAGTTTTTTTTCGGAAGAAGCGCTGGGGGAAAGGTCTGGAGAATCGTCTGAATTTTTGGGGGAATTGCTCATGGTTGCTCTCTGCTGCATAGGTGATGGGTCAGCAGACCCGTAAGCACGCCGGCGGCCAGGCCCCCGGCTACGTCCGAAATGTAATGCATACAAAGGTAAATTCGCGTAAAGCCGATAAGGGCGACAATCAGGCCCAGCAACAGGGAAAACCGGGCACGCGCATAGCGGTTTGCCAGGGGAAAGGCCGCGCCGGAAATTTCCGAAGTGTGCCCGGAGGGAAAGGAGTGAAAGCTCCCTTTAAGGCTGAAAGGCGACCAGCCGCTCCCTTCAAGGGCGGGCAGGGGACGCGCCCGGCCCAGGCTTATCTTGGTTATCTGCACCAGGATGGTGGAGACGAAAATCTGCACGGCCGCGAAAACCAGCACGAATCTGATCAGCGACTTGTTCCGCCCGAGCAAACCGAGGCCAAGCAGGGCCGCGTAAACGACATAGAAGGCGATGTTCGTCCAGTTCGTCAGGCCCTGCATGACGTTCGTAATGAAGGGATGGCTTGCCTTCACCTCCTTGAAATACAGGGTGACTGCGTCGCCACTGCCGATACAGACGGTCAGGCCGAAAAGCAGCAAAACGGACGGCAGAAGGCAAAGCGCCTGGTGCCCCCACGGGTAAGCGCGCAGGCTGCGGAAGAAAGACTGTCGCATGGGCGCAGTATAGAAGGAAAATCGCGGAAAGGGAAGAACGAAGGCAGCCGGGCCGGCAGCCAATTTTGACTGGCGGGAGCCGGACCGGAGCGTCCGGACGGCGCGCTCCGGTCCGGCGCGATTATTCCGGGTGCGTCCGCCTCAGTCAAAGGTTTCCATGGATTCCACCAGCGACAGCGAACGCGTTTCCTTGCCGTCGGAGATGGTCAGTTTTTTCCGGAACGGGGCCTCGCGCTCCATGCGGATGACAAGGCCGTCCTTGAAGCTCGCCTCGCACGTTACGTCATCGTCCTTGCCCTTGCAGGAGAGTATGGCCGCTTGAGGCTCTCCGCGCAGGTTGACCAGGAGCACATCGGCGGTTCTGGACGGCTTTTTCCCGGACCGGGCCGCTATTTTTTTCGCCAGGGCCGGGTTGAGCGGGCCATCTATGGCAAGCGGCATCGCCCCGTCTCTGGGATAGCCCCCCTCGGCGCAGTCGGCCGGCAGGTAGTAGTAGGTAATGGCAAAGGCCCGCCTGCCGTCGCCGCGGATGTAGTCTTCCATTTTGGTTTTCTGGAAGTCGATGGGAACGAGCGGGGCCGTGTCGGACGTGCTCCCGGCCACAGCCGCGCAGGGCAGCCAGAAAAGGCAGGCAACGAACATGATGATGCGGATGAAACAAGGCATTGCTGTTCTCCCGGCGAGGAAAGGGGGTGAGTTTCTGATTTTTGGGCCGGCGACCCGTTCGAAAAACGCGCGTGAGTCCGGATGCGTTCGTGTTTTTAGAGTTCTTTTTGCCAGAAAAACGGGGCTTCGGCGGAAAGAGACTTCTCCCCGACCATTCTCTCTGAAGTCGCGAAGGTTGTCCAGCTATCTCTACATATTCCTGCCAGCACAGGCGCAGATATACCAGCCCTGCGTTGTGCCGCTCGCTTGCCGCCTGGCCCTCACCCGGGTGCGATGAGGAGATGGCGCAGGGCGAAAACAACACCGGCCAGATAATCCAGACCCGATGTGGCGCCAAAGCGCGCCAGGGCCGGTATGTCGCTCAAGACCCGTTCGTCCGCTCGGGATAACCGCCAGCATACCCGTTCGAACACCTCGTTGCCGGCGCCGTCGGCCGCCAGCCGGAGCTGCTGGCGGGATATCGTCCCGGTCAGCCTGGAAGCTTCCTCGGCCAGTAGTCTCCACATTTTTCGTTCCCCGAGGGCCGGCCTGGAGGGAACCCGGCGACGCCAGGCGAAGTCCGTCACCATCAGGCCGGTGAGAAAATCGTCGCCGGAAGGCGTCAATCCCGGTCCCAGGCCCAACATGTCCCGCGCCGCGTTGAAGACGCGATCCCGCCGCCGTTCTCGCACGGCCGCGCTCAGGCGGCAAAGAATGGGAAGAGCGCGCATCGCTGTTTGCGAAAGCGCGCCTGCCGCGTCTGATAAACGGTTTTCATCGGCAAGTGCGCACTCGTCCCATGGCCGCGTATTCGGAGGACTCCAGTTCCCAGGGTCAACATCAAAGTGTTTGATCAACGGCAGCAGCCCCTCCTGAACGAGCGGGCCGGCACTCAGGCCTTGCGCAACCACGCGCGCGCAAAGCGCTCTGATCGCCGGAGCTGTTGGCTCCGAAACCGGACAAATTTCCGGGCTTGCCTGTTCCTGGCGCTGGAAAAATGTTGCATAGTCCTCGGCCTCTCCCCAGGCGATGACAAGGGACGGGAAGACAAGCTCCCGGCATGTCACCAGAATCGGCTCGCCTTCCCGGATTGGTAAATCGGAGATAGCGGACTGCCATGCAAGGCTGAGATGCAGCGGCGATAGAGGCACTTCGGGCCGACAGAAGCCGACAAGAACGTTCGCGCCATCCCCGGAGCCTTCAGCCACAACGATATTGAACACCCGCTCAAAACAGGAGTGGATGTTGCCCAGGAACACGGGGCTGGCCGTCCCGCATTCCCCCCCGGCCTTTCTGAGGAAAGCGCCGCGCGCTTCTTTCCCAATGGAGATAGCCTTTACCCTAAGTCTGCTCATCGGGTACTATACGCGTCCCTTGCAGCCCCTTGACCCCCTCAACCAGGTTATCCAGAGAGGTGATCAGGGCCTGCCCTCCGCCAGCCAGGACAAATTCGACGGCCGCCTTGATTTTGGGCTCCATGCTGCCTTTGCCGAAATACCCCTGTTCCAGATAGGCGCGGGCATCACCCACGGTCAGCCGGGACAAATTTTGTTGGTTGGGCCGGCCGTAATTAAGGGCTACCTGAGAAACATCGGTAAGAATGGCCAGCATGTCGGACTTGATGGATCTTGCCAGCAGGCAGGCGGCCAGATCCTTGTCGACGACCGCTTCCACTCCGCGCAGCGAGCCGTCGTTTTCCCGGATAACCGGAATTCCGCCGCCCCCGCCGGCGATAAGAACCGTTCCCTGTTCGATCAGGCCGGCGATGGTCCCGACCTCGGCAAATTCTTGCGGGTGTGGGCACGGGACCGCTTTACGCCAGCCGCGCCCGCTGTCTTCCATCCAGGCCTCGCCTTTTTCCCGCACGGCTTTTTCCGCCTCCTCCCTGGAACAGAACGGCCCCACCGGTTTGCTCGGCGCCTGGAACGCCGGGTCGTTTTTGTCGACGATGACCTGGGTCAACAGGGTGACAACCGGAAGATCGATGCCAAAAGCGCGCAGTTCGTTGTGCAGGGTTTGTTGTATCAGATAGCCGATCATGCCCTGGCTTTCCGAACCGCAGACATCCAGCGGCATCGGCGGGGTCCGGCTTTTGGCCAGTTCGTTCTGCAGCAGGATGTTGCCGACTTGCGGGCCGTTGCCGTGCGTGATGACCACGCGGTATCCCATCTCGATCAGTTGCCTGATCTGCCGGGCGCTTATTTGGGCGGCTTCCCGCTGTTCATCTATTGTCCCGATCTGGTGAGGCCGTAAAAGGGCATTCCCGCCCAGGGCAACAATAATCGTTTTCATCCGATTCCCCTCCCAACCCATGACGCGGCGTATATGTGATGCCGGCGCTTGCCGGTTCACTGTTCAGAGCATGGTAATTTTGCGATATCCATTGTGGCCCGCCCAACAAAATGGGGTTTCCAAAGGGGGTCACCCCCTTTGGCCGCCGGAGGCAATACTGCTCTTGGGCAACTTCACAATTGCTTTGTTTTAAGGCAACGGTGGCAGGCCACAAAGTGTTCGGGCTTGTACTCGATGAGTTCAGGGTCTTTTTCGTAACAGACATCGCCCAGCAAACTTTGGCAGCGTGTGTTGAAATTGCAGCCCACAGGCGGGTTGAGCGGGCTTGGTATTTCCCCTTTGAGAATGACTTCTTCCCGCTGGCGGGCCAGTTCCGGGTCGATGACCGGGATCGCGGACATCAGGGCCTGGGTATAGGGGTGCAGCCGGGTGTCATAGAGCTTGTCGGTCGGCGCCATCTCCACTATTTTTCCCAGATACATGACGGCCACCCGGTCACTTACGTATTCGACAACGCTCAAGTTGTGCGCGACAACCAGAATGGTCAGCTTCAATTTCGTGCGGATTTCGCGCAGCAGGTTGAGAATTTTCGCCTGAGCCGAAAGATCGAGCGCCGAGACCGGCTCATCGCAGAAAACGAACTCCGGATTAACGGCCAGAGCCGTCGCAATGCCCACGCGCTGCCGGTCGCCCCCGCCGAATTCGTGCGGGTATTTTCCGGTCAGCTTGGTATCCAGCCCGACCAGTTCCAAAAGAGATTGCACCCGAGGCGTCATCTCTTTTTTCGAACAGATTTTGTTGACCTTCAGCGGGTCGGAAATAATCTGGGTCACGGTCATGCGCGGATTCAGCGAAGAGAAGGGGTCCTGAAACACAATCTGCACGTGCTTGCGGAACTCGTGGACTTCCTGGGCATCGAACGAGCCGATATCCCGCCCCTGGAACTCTATGACGCCCGCTGTCGGCTGAATGAGCTTGGTCAGCATCCGGCCGACCGTTGATTTGCCGGAGCCGGACTCGCCGACCAGGCCGACGATTTCGCCCTTGTTGATGGTGAAACTGACATCGTCCACTGCTTTGACGTCGCCGATTTTCCTGTGCAGCGCTCCGCCGTAGACGGGGAAATACTTCTTGAGTGAATTGATTCGGAACAGCACTTCCGAAGCGGCGGTTTCGACCTTGGAATTGCTCATGGCGTTTGGCCTCCTTGCTCGGCGCTCTCGGGCTCGTACAGCCAGCAGAGCGCCGCGTGCTTGTCGCTGAACCAGGCCGTGGGCACCGGCAAATCCTCGTGGCAATGGGACATGGCGTGCGGACAACGGTCGGCGAACCGGCACCCCGGGGGCAAATTTAAAAGGTCGGGCAAATCGCCGGGAATAGGCTCAAGATTCTGATGACGGGCGCCCACATTGGGCGCGCTTCGTATCAGCCCCTGCGTGTACGGGTGGCGCGGCGTTTTAAGGACTTCAAAGACGTCGCCGCGCTCAAGAATCTTGCCGGCGTACATGATGGCCACGTTTTCGCAAATTTTGGCCACAACGCCCAAATCGTGCGTGATATACAGGACCGATTGATTGAGCTTTTCCCGCAACTCGAGAAGCAGGTGCAGGAACTGCATCTGGATTGTGGTGTCCAGGGCAGTGGTGGGGTTATCGGCAATCAGCACTTCCGGATCGCAGGAAAGGGCCAGGGCGATCATGATTCTCTGCTTCATGCCGCCGCTGAGTTCGTGCGGGTAGTTTTTGATCCGTTTTTCCGGCGCGGGAATGGCCACCAGCTTGAGCATCTCTATGGCCCGGTCCCGCGCTTCCTTGCGGCTTACTTTATTGTGTCTGAGAATGGCCGTTTCAATCTGATCGCCGACCGTCCAGACCGGATTGAGGGACGACATCGGATCTTGCGAAATCATCGCCATTTTGCGCCCGCGGATGTGCTGCATCGCCTTTTCCGGTTGGGAAAGAATATCGGTTCCCATAAAGGTGACCCGACCTTCCACAACCTTGCCGGGAAACGGCACGAGCTTTAAGGCCGAAAGCGCCGTGACCGTTTTGCCGCAGCCCGATTCGCCGACCAGTCCCAGAAACTCTCCCTTGTGCAGGGTCAGGCTGACGTCGTCGACCGCCTTGGCCACTCCTCGGCTTGTGTAAAAGTAGGTTTTCAGATTCCGGATATCGAGCATGATGTCGCCCGTCGCGTTATTGTCGCCCACGTTCTCCCTCCGTTTCTCAAAATATCCGCAGCCGGAGCAAATTTATTGTGAAGCTGTCCAAGAGAATGATTGCCTCCGGCAGCCGGGGCTTTGCGCAGAGCCTGCGTCCCCGACCCCGGACCCCAGCGGGGGACATAATTTAACCAGTAACGCGCCAAAAGAGGGGGGAGACCCGCGGGGGGTTGGAAAAGGGGGCCTAA
>JAVBOI010000058.1:0-19127 GCA_031550695.1 Desulfovibrio sp.
AGGCAGCGCTGTTCCCCGTAATCCCGCCGGGCATCTTCCAGAATGAGCGGGGCGTCGGCCAGAACCAGCGCGGCGTCCGTAAAATCGACGCCGTGCTTTTCCAGGTTGCTCCGGCGCTTGTCTTCGTCCCACTCGAATTCCATGGTCATTATGTAACTCCGTTTTGTAGTTACGTCAAGGCGGGTACGCTGTAATCGCGATCCAAGAGCGCCCGCCATCAGGCCGGGCTTTCCGTCTTCGCTTCCTGAACCGCCTTCTCCCGCAAGCCGTCAAGATAGTCGGCGTAGGCCTGCATCATTTCTTTTCGCTGGGGCAGAAACTGCGCCTTGTCATAGGTGGCCTTGGCCGAGTCGCGCTCCAGCGTGTGGGAAAGTTGCAAATAGATAACGTCATGGGGAAAGCCCAGCTCTTTGAGCAGGGTCACGGCCATGTGCCGGAAGCCGTGGGTGGTGAAGTCCCCGCTGTGGTATCCGAGCGCGTGCAGGGCCTTGATCAGGGAATTTGTGGTCAGATAACCCTCCTTGCGCCAGGAGGGGAAAAGGTAGCGCCCGGAGCCGGTGAAGTTGTGCAGTTGCTTGAGCAGGGCTATGACCTGCGTGGAGAGCGGCACGATATGCGGCCTGCCGTTCTTCATCTTGTCGCCGGGGATGTTCCACTCCCGCTTTTTCCAGTCGATTTCCGACCATTCGCCCCAGGTGAGCGTGCCGGGCCGGAGAAAAACATACGGCGCGATGCAAAGGGCGCTTGCCACTTCAACACCCCGGCCTTTGTCCGCATAGCCCCGGATGTCGAGCAACAGCTTGCCTACCTTTTTCGGGTCGGTAATCGTGGCGAGGCTGCGGCCTTTGGGCGGTTTTCTGAACGCCAGCCCTTTCCAGATGGAATAGGCCGGGTTGTTCTCGCATTTGCCCACGGCGATGCCGAAGTTGAAGATACGCACGGCGTTTTCCGCCACCTTGTTCAGGGTGTCGTACTTTCCTTCGCGCTCAATGCCCTGAAAAACGGAGCGGATGTCGGCAGGCGTTATCGCGGTGATCGGCATGGGGCCGAAATGCTCCAGAAGATGCTTTTTGACGCGCTTGCGTTCCCCTTCATAGGTGTTTTTCCGCCACGTCTTTTGCACGTCGGCAAGCCAGTCCTCTGCCACGGCCTGAAAGCTCAGCGGGTGCAACTCGCCCTTCGCTATACGCCGCTCCTCCTGCACAACAAGGCGCTGCCTGCTTTTTTCCTTCTTGCGCTCTTCGGCGGGGTTCTGCCCTTTATCCAGCATCTGGCGCAGAAGGAAATTCTTCTCCCGCGCCTCTTTCAGGCCGACTACCGGGTATTTTCCCAGAGAAAGGGTCTGCTCCTTGCCGCTGTAAAAGTAGCGCGCCCGCCAGTGTTTGCCGGTCTCCGTGACCACAAGAAAAAGGCCGTCGCCGTCAGCCAGTTTGGTCTGGCTCGGCTTGCCGGTGCTTTTGCTCACTTTGGGTTTCGCCGCATCAATTCCCTTAATAGTCAAGGACATAGCGCACCTTCCGCCTGAATGGGTAATTTTTATTCAGCGAACTGACAAAAATACCCATATACCCAGCAGGATACCCAGACAAGGCCCGGTTTTACCCATATCAGACCATACGGCAGTGGACAAATGAAAAGCCGGAAATCCTTTCTATTTAAGGATTTCCGGCCGATTCGGGATTAACCCGGATAACTTTCTGGTGGAGGTGGACAGAATTGAACTGACGGCCTCTTGAATGCCATTCAAGCGCTCTCCCAACTGAGCTACACCCCCACGGTGGAAGTCTCTTTTATGCAAACTGGCTGAAGCTGTCAACCGAATTTCCGCCAAGCGGAAAATTTTTTGCTGCCACACCTTCGGGATTTACTAAATTACTGATCCGCAAGCGACTCGGCCAGACCCGCCCCCAGGCGCAGAGCAGTGGCATTGGCCTCGTGGTGGGGCTGGCGGAAATGAGTCCTCAGGACCTTTTCCAGCGACTCAAGACGCACGGCTCCGGTCAGGACCGCCAGCACGCCGAGCACGGTGATGTTATAAGCGATGGCACTGCCCAACGCTTCCTGGGTGGCCCGGAGCATGGGCAGCCCTTTCAGGCGGGCGTCGGTGTGCAGATCCGGCCGGACCGGTTCGGAATCATACAGCATCAGAGCGCCGGGCCGGGCCAGGGGCAGGTATTTGGCCGCCGCCTCGTTGGTCAGGGCCAGCAGCACGTTGGGCTGGAGCACTTTGGGAAAGTAAATGGGCGCGTCGGAAATGATCACGTCAGAGCGCGTGGCTCCGCCCCGGGCTTCCGGCCCGTAGGACTGGGTCTGCACGGCATTGAGCCCGTCGTGCAAAACCGCGGCTTCGGCCAAAATCACGCCCATGGAGATGATGCCCTGGCCGCCGGCCCCGGAGAGGAGAAATCGGAATTTTTCCATGACTCACTCCCGCATGGCTCTGTCCACGAGCCTGGCGTATTCTTCGCAGTACTCCGGCGACTGCTCTTCCCGGAAAATTCCCCTGGGCAGCAGGGCCGGATTTTTCTCCAGCTTTTTGGAGCCGAGCGGCGCGGTGTTGTCGCGAAAATCCTCAAGCATGCGCACCGCTCCGCCGGCTTGGTTTTTGCGCCCGAAATAGGTCGGGCACTGGGTGAGGATTTCCACCACGGAAAGACCTTTGTGCCGGATAGCCTTTTGCAACAGCTTCGCCAGCTCGACCACATGAAAGGCGGTGGAGCGGGCCACAAAGGTCGCGCCCGCCCCAAGGGCCAGGGACACGGTATCGAACTGCCGGTCAATGCTGCCGTAGGGCGCGGTGGTGGCCATAATCCCCTGGCCGGACAGCGGCGAAAACTGCCCGCCGGTCATGCCGTAAATGCGGTTGTTGAACACCAGCACCGTGAGATCGATATTGCGGCGGCAGGCGTGGATAAAATGGTTGCCGCCAATGGCCAGGGCGTCGCCGTCGCCCATGGGCACGATCACGTTGAGTTCGGGCCGGGTAAGCTTGATGCCCGTGGCGCAGGGCAGTGCCCGGCCGTGCATGGTATGCATGCTGTAAAAGTCCACGTACCCGGCAATGCGCGAGGAGCAGCCTATGCCGGACACCATGCACAGGGAAGACCGGGGCAGATCCATCTCCTGCACGGCGTGCAACAGGCTGTTCAGCACCATGCCGTGGCCGCAGCCCGGACACCAGAGGTGGGGAAGAAAGCGCTCCCGCAGGTATTGTCTCGCGGCCATGATCATGTCCCCCTGCCCTGCATGAGGCGTATGACTTTGTCGATGTCCGTGGGCGTGACCAGATGCCCGTCCATACGGTTGACCAGAAACACCCGGTCAAGCTCGGGCAGGGCCTGCTTCACCTGAGCCGTGATCTGGCCCATGTTCATCTCCACCACAAACACGCTTTTGGCTCTGGCGCACTTCTGCCGGATCAGGGAAGCGGGAAACGGCCACAAGGTCTGCAATTCCAGCAATCCCACCCGTCCGCCCTTACCGCGCCGGGTTTCCACAAAATGCCGGGCGCTGCGGGCCGAACAGCCGTAGGAAATAACAACGTCCTCCGCATCGTCCAGATAGGCCTCGTGCCAGCGGGCCAGCAACTCGGCCCGGTTTTCCAGCTTGTCGACCAGATGGTGGATCAGTTTGTAGACCTGATCCGGGTTTTCCGTGGGAAAGCCCCAGATATCGTGATACAGGCCGGTAACGTTGTAGCGGTGCTCGCCGCCGAAATCCGAAATGGGCAGCCGGCCGTCCTCGCGAGGCAGATAGGGGTGATAGTTGACGCCGGCCTTGACCTCGGTGCGCAAACGGTCCACCACGTGAATCTCGCCTGGTGCGGGCAAGGTCAGTTTTTCCCGCATGTGCCCCACCACCTCGTCAAAAAGAAGGATCACGGGCGTGCGGTAGGTTTCCGCTATGTTGAAGCCCTCCACCGTGACGCTGAACACGTCCTGCACCGACGAAGCAGTAAGCACGACAATGGAGTGATCCCCGTGCGTGCCCCAGCGCGCCTGGTTGACGTCGCCCTGGGCCCCCCTGGTGGGCAGGCCCGTGGATGGACCGGCCCGTTGCACATTCACCACCACGCAGGGAATTTCCGCCATGATCGCGTAGCCGATAGCCTCCTGCTTAAGGGAAAACCCCGGACCGCTGGTGGCGGTCATGGCCTTGGAACCGGCCAGGGCCGCGCCGCAGACCGCGCAGATGGAGGCCAGTTCGTCCTCCATCTGGATAAAGACGCCGCCGCGTTTGGGCAGTGCGTCGGCCAGCAGTTCGGCTATTTCCGTGGACGGGGTGATGGGGTAGCCGGCGTAAAAATCCAGGCCCGCGTACAGCGCCCCAAGAGCGCAGGCCTCGTTGCCCTGCACAAAGCGGATGTCGTTCGCGGACTTGCTCATGACTCGTCCTCCCCGGCTTCTTCCTTTGCCGGCCGCAGCGCCTTGTCCACGCTGACGGCCAGATCCGGGCAATACAGTTCGCACATGCCGCAGGCAATACAGCGTTCGGGAACCGGCACGGCCTTTTCGTTCTCCAGTTTCAGGGCCGCCTTGGGACAGAACGCCACGCAGATTCCGCAGCCCTTGCACCACTGTAGATTGATGGTCGCCGCCTCCATTGCGCGCTCCTGTCGTTTGTCGCGTATTCGCCGGGCTGGGACAAATCAATTTTGAAGTTGCCTAAGAGTCGTATTGCCTCCGGCGGCCAAAGGGGATGATCCCCTTTGGAAACCCCATTTTGTAGGACAGGCTCAAAAGTTACAATGCTCCCGGAGGCTGTTTCTTAATACCCGCCGTCCACGAAAATTTTTTGCCGTTATTAACGGTATACCTCGAAACACCCGGAAATGGCAAAACGTTTCCCCATAACGCACAACAGCAAAGGGCGACAGTGACCAACTGCCGCCCTTTGCTGTTACGCCACGGGTCTGAGCCCGTGGGATCCAATCGGGTATCCGGAAAAACGGTACCGGAAACGTCCGTCTTTTCCTACCCGTCGTTTTCCATCGGCACGCGTGCGCGCGCCGATGGAAACTTGTGCAACGCTTCGCTGCAAGTGATGCGCGTTGCAATGAGATTCCGGCAAGCGGCCGCGCCCGTATTCGGAGGGGCTGCCTGCCCGAAGGTGCATGCCTTCAGCCTTGCCTGGAGGCTGAAGGGGCAACCTTTTCGCGGCGTTCACGCCGCTTCCTGCAACCGGTTTGCGGATAAAATAACCGATTGCGGGACTGGAGCAAAGAAACTACGGCTCGACCAAGAGGTGGTTCTTTGTCCCACCGGACCCGACGCCGAAGCGGCTTTTCGGGGGAGTTTCCGCCCGGGAATGGTCCGTCGCTGCCACACACCCGGACCATTCCTCGGAACGAAAGCTCTTTCCGGTTCGGGAACCGCGCTTGTCGCCCGGTTCCCTTGTATGTCAACGCCTTCATTGGGAGGAGAGAACAATGAAGACGCCGCATGCCTGAATCTTGTCGCCCCGTCTTTTTTTTGGGACAGCCGGCGCTGCCCGGCTGCCCAATCATAATCGGGCTGAATCCGCATGCGTATGCGGTGCCCGGCCGAGAGGCTCTGAAGGAAACGCTTCTTTACCGGGACGGGGCGACAAGGCGAATAAAGAGCATGTGCTCTGCCCCACCTAAGCACAGACCGTGCCAAAACAATATGCAAGTTATATCAGTAAAATAGAAAGATGGAGGGGAGCATCCGGCTGCACAAGCTGCACATTTGTGCAAAAAGTGAAACATTTTTTGCACAAACCCAGGCCGTCTTGCAAAAGCGAGGATTTCGAGAACTCTCTGGTGCTCTGAAGTGCCGGCCGAGGCGGGATGCTTTGTCAGAGGAGGGGAACAATGTCGGCGACAACGTCTTTGTCAGCCGGGAGAAAACAAAGAAGCCGGGCTTCTCCGGGCGTGACCCAGCGCAATTCCTGGCCGTCGCGCGGCGCGGGCTCACCGGAAAACTCGGTCACGTGCATGAAATACAGCGTGACCGTCATTTCGGGGTATGCGTGGGAAACCGTACGCCAAGGAACGGGTGCTGCACAGACAATGCCGAGCTCCTCGCGCAGTTCGCGGCGCAGGGTCTCCTCCATGCTTTCGCCCGGTTCCTGTTTGCCGCCGGGAAACTCCCAGAAACCGGCCCTGGGCTTGCCCTCGGGCCGTCTGGCGGCAAGAAAGCGTCCTTCCCGCCAGATAATGCCCGCCGCCACCTGTATGGTATTCATGGTCCTAAAATCCTATTTTACAACGCACTCCCTCAATTGTTTTGCGCGCCTCGACACGGGCGGCCTCGTTGCCGGCCTGGAGCACCTCGTTGACGCGGCGAGGGTTGGCGTCCAGGGCGGCCCTGCGTTCCTGAAGCGGGGCAAGGAAGGCCCCCAGGTTTTTCAGAAGAATGGCCTTGCAGTCCACGCAACCGAGCGAGGCGCTGGTGCAGCCCCGGCGAATTTCGGCCCTGGTGGCTTCGTCCGTGAGCAGGTCGTGGTAGGGGTACAGGTTGCACTCGTCCGGGCTGCCCGGGTCGGTGCGCCGCAGGCGGGCCTTGTCCGTGAGCATGCCCTTGATTTTGGGCGTGATGGTGTCCATGCCTTCGCGCAGTTGAATGCTGTTGTTATAGCTTTTGGACATCTTGCGCCCGTCCAGGCCGGGACATTTGGCCTGGGGGGTGAGCATGGCTTCCGGTTCGGGAAAAAATTCGCCGTAAAGATGGTTGAAGCGCCGGCAGATCTCGCGCGAAAGCTCAAGATGCGGCACCTGATCCTGGCCCACCGGCACCCAGCGGGGCCGGTACATGATGATGTCCGAGGTCATGAGCACGGGGTAGCCGAGAAAGCCGTATGTGCCCAAATCTTTGGCCGCGAGCTGCTGGATCATCTCCTTGTAGGTCGGGCAGCGTTCCAGCCAGCTCACCGGCGTGACCATGGAAAGAATCAGGTGCAGTTCGGCGTGTTCCTTGACGTGCGACTGCTGGAAAATCACGCAGCGCTCGGGGTCAAGGCCGGCCACCAGCCAGTCCTTGACCAGTTCCGGAACGAACTCCTTGATGCGCAGAGGGTTTTCGTATTCGCTGGTCAGGGCGTGCCAGTCCGCCACAAAGAAAAAGGCCTGCGTGGTTTCCTGCAACGCAACCCAGTTCTTGATGGCCCCGAAATAGTGTCCAAGATGCAGAGCGCCTGTGGGGCGCATACCGGAAACCGCCCTGTGGGCGGCCTGTTCGTTGATGGCGGAAAGCGCGGCGTCGGAAGACAAGTTGGAACCTCCAAAAGCGTTAATAAGAGAGATGCCGTACGAAATTGCCGTCTAAAGAATGTTACCGTTGAGATTCCCCATAGAGATTCAACCAGCAAAAGGGGGTTACCCCCTTTGACCGCCGGAGGCAATACAACTCTTGGACAACTTCACAATTACTCCGTTCTAAATCCCGACCAGGGCCATGATCAGTCTGGCCGTCTGGCGGATGAGCGGAAAAATGATGCGCCCGAATACCCCCGTGGCAAGCAGCAGCATGATGATAATCATGCCGTAACGGCCCAGAGCCTGGAACTGGTCGGCAAGAGACGCGGGCAGCAGGCCGCCCACAACGTGGCTGCCGTCCAGAGGCGGGACAGGCATGAGGTTGAACCAGGCCAGAGCGCAGTTGATGCCAATGCCCATTCTGGCGGAAGCCTGCACAATTTCCAGGGGCAGGGAAGAGCCAAACAGGCCGGCGTTCTCCAGGTTATTGGCGAACTTGAGGATGACCGCGCACAAAAGGGCCACCAGCAGGTTGGTCACGGGCCCGGCCAGGGCCACAAAGACCATGCCCTCGCGCGGGCGCTTGAAGTAGCGCGACTGTACCGGCACGGGCTTGGCCCAGCCGATGGCAAAGGGCGTGAGCAGCGCGGTGAGGGCGAACACGCCAAGCCCCACCGGATCGATGTGCTTGATCGGGTTCAGCGTCAGCCTGCCCAAATACTTGGCCGTGGGGTCGCCCAGCTTGTAGGCCACCCAGCCGTGGGCCACTTCGTGGCAGATGATGCCGAAAAGGGCCGGCACAAGTGCCAGCCCGAACGTTATTAAACCCTGGGATATATTTTGTGGAATCATAATCGTGGGGATAACGGAGTGGTAACGGAAAAGGACCGCCCTGCGGCGGTGCCGCTATTTTTTTTCCTTGGCCAGCACCGACTTTATCGTTTCTTTTAAATTTGTCAAATCTATGGATTTTACGCAATAAGCGTCAGCGGCGATAGATTTGAGATCGTGTTGAAAGCTTTCAAAGGCCGAACTCAGGACGACCGGCAGGGTGTTGTTCTCGGCCCGGATGGTTTGCAGCAGGTCCAATCCGCTCACCGTGCCGCCCAACTTGATGTCAAGCACCACGATATCGGGGTTTTCCCGCCCGATGACCGTCATGATCGGCTCCCGCCCGTCGGACAGGGCGACATTGAATCCGGCAGACTGCAATTCTTCCTGATAGAGCATGCGGATATGACTTTCATCATCCACCACAAGAACTTTTTTATTCATGCGAACCTCCATCAAGGGGGTTGGCGCGCTTTTTGCGCACGGGAAAGGCTGCCGCCCGGCCGTCCCGTTTTTCGGCTCAAAGGGCTACCGGCGCGGCACCGGCGGGACGCCCGAAAGGGCGCTCTTGGCAATTCAGAAAAAGAATATCCTGGCTATGGCCTTGATGCAAGATGTTTTATAAAAAAAACGCGCTTTGCGTTTTTGCCGGGGCGGCGCTCTGCCCTTTGCCGCCGCTTGACTGGCTACGCCCGCATGCGCATTATCAGAGAACGAGTGTAAGAGTGCTTTCGCCAGGAGGACCCGCATGGCCGGAGGATGGACGAACGACGGCGCGGTCAACGATCAGATCGCCGGTTCTATTGAAGACGAAGTGGCCAGGGCCCGCGACTGTCTGCCCAAGGGAGAAAGCCTTGCCGTCTGCGAGGAATGCGGCGAGGATATCCCCGAGGCCAGGCGCGCGGCCTTGCCGGGCGTGCGCCTCTGCCTTGCCTGCCAGGAAGAACAGGACAAGGAACTCGTCCGCTTTGCCGGCTATAACCGCAAAGGCAGCAAGGACAGCCAACTGAGATAGAGCAAATTCATTTTGAAGTTGTCCAAGAGTCGTATTGCCTCCGGCGGGCAAAGGGGGTCGGGGACACAGGCCCTGTGTGACCCCCTTTGGAAACCCCATGATGAGGGGGTCTGGGGGAAATCATTTCCCCCAGCGGGGTTGTCTCGGCCCTTCCTGGGCCTCGCCCTTCGGGCGCAGTCGCTTCGCTCCTTGCGTCCAATTCCGCTATCCTGCGGAATTGTCGGGGCAGAGCCCCGGCCGCCGGAGGCATATATTGTCAAACTACGGCAGAGCCCCGGTGGGCGTTGTTCTGCCGGCGGCGGCCGTTTTTTTGGCCGAGCCCGTGTCGGCCCTTTTTTTCGCCGGAGCGGCGGGCTTTGCCGGAGCCGCTTTGCCGGCCTTGGCCTGCGATTTTTTGCCCGCGCTCGCGCCGGCTGTCTTTTTCTTGGCCCCACCCTTGGCCGCCACCTTGCCCTTGGGCGCGTCGGGCGGTCCGGTCTGGACAACGCCGGTGCGCAGGGATTCCGCCAGGGCCAGAATGGTGTTGGCGTATATATTAAGGTTGTTGTAGCGCTTGAGCACCGAACGCTGCCCCTCTACGCTCGATCCGGCCCGCCAGCCGTGCTTGGTCAGGTAGCTGGCGGCGCTGAAAATCGCGTCGGCTTCGGAAAAGAGGTTGATCACGCCGTCGCCGTCGCCGTCGTCGCCGTAGGGCACGAGGTTGGAGGGCATGAACTGGCACAGACCGATGGCCCCGTAAACGGAGCCGGGAATACCGTGCGGATCGAGCCTCTGCACGCTGCAATAGGAAAGCAGAGCCCGCAGTTCCTTGTAAGCCCAAGCGGATTTGTCCGTCAGCTTGCCCTGCAGCCAGGCGTCATGCTGGGCTGTGATCGGAATGTCCCCCCAGCCGCCGTTCACCAGCGCGGGGCTGTCGGCGGCGGCCATGCAGGCCAGGCTCCAGAAGGCGTTTTCCTTGCCCACAAAGGTGCCCAGGCGCGTTTCCACAAACAGCAGCGACACCAGAATTTCCCTGGGCACGGGATACTTTCTCTCCACCGCGTCAAAGACAGTCTTGTTCCGACTCAAAAACTCGCTGCATTTGGCCATGGTGGCGGCGGTGACGATGTTGCGGTAAATGCGCGAGGGCGGCAGCTTGGGGCCGTCGTCGGTTCTGGGCTTGCGCATGAAGGCGCTGACAAAAAGCTCCCGGATCTTGGTGCCCATGGGCACGGGGGAATACGCCGGCAGCGCGGAAAAATAGCTCAGCACTTCGGGCGGCGTGGCCGGATCATTTTGCAGGCGCTGGGCCAGGGGCAGCCAGCAGGCCGGGATGTCGGCGGGCAGGGCCGGCCGCGCCGCGCCGGACGAAACAACCACGGCCGGGGTGGCGGACAAACTGCCGCCGCCCGGCGCAGCCGGCGCGGAAGCTTCCGAACCGGCGGTTTTGGAGGCGGACGAAGCGCCACAGGCGACCAGGGACAGCAGCCCCAGGGCGCACAACAATATAAGATAGCTGGTACGGAAGGAAAAGCGAAAGCGGGCCACGGAGGAACCTCTCGGCTGGATGTCGTTTGCTGGCAATAAAAACAGAAAGAACGGCGCCGGCGCTTCCAATGAGCGCTCAGCCGCCTTTTTCTGTATAGCATGAATGCCATCGCTTACCAAGAATAAAGTATTCCCTTTCCGGCAGCGGCACTTTGACGGGCCGGGCGAAAAAGCCGCTTTGGCCGGCCCGCCGCGTCAACCAAACCTCGCAAGCGCTTCTTTTCAGGATGCATTTTTACATAAAAACATGATATCATTTTGAAAATAAAGGCTTTTTTTATAACGGCCTGTTTTTTGCTTAAAGAATTGTGGAAAATTCCCTTTAGCCGGAATTTTGACTGTGCCCGATCGGAGTATCAGGCCGGATCGTTCAGCCGTGTAGGTCAAGGAGAGTACCATGGCTTGTGAAGTTCGCCGTTTTCCGCGCGCCCGGCGCTGCCGCGCCGCTTTGTCCGTTTTGCCCCGCATCCTGCTCCTGCTGGGGTTGGTAGCGCTTTTACCCCACGATGCCGGGGCGGTGCGCCTTAAAGACATCGCTTCCTTCAGCGGGGTGCGCGACAACCAGTTGGTGGGATACGGCCTGGTGGTCGGCCTTTCCGGCACCGGTGACAAGAAGGAGTCCGCTTTCACCATGCGCTCCATGGTGAACATGCTGGAAAAAATGGGCGTGCGCGTGGACATGAAGCAGATGAAGCCCAAAAACGTGGCCGCGGTCATGATAACGGCCAAAATGCCGGTATCGGCCAAGCCCGGCAGCAAGCTGGACGTGACCGTCTCCTCCCTTGGCGACTGCACCAGCCTGCTGGGCGGCGTGCTGATCCAGACGCCCCTCAAGGGCGTGGACGGCAAGGTATACGCCCTGGCCCAGGGGCCGCTGACCGTGGGCGGCTTTTCCATCCAGGGCAACCAGGCCCAGGCGCAGAAAAACGTTTCCACCGTGGCCCAGGTGCCGGGAGGCGGCATTGTCGAACGCGCCGTGCCCTTTGACTTCAGCTCCCAGACCTCCATGGTCATGACCCTGAGCGTACCGGACTTTTCCACCACCAACCAGGTGGTGGAGCGCATCAACAAGGCGCTTGGCGGCACCTTTGCCCGGTCCGTGGACGCGGGCACCCTTACCCTGGACATCCCTTCGGATTTCCAGGGCAACCTGGTTCCCTTGATGGCTTCGCTGGAAAATCTTGAAATTACGCCGGATTCCGCCGCCAAGGTGGTGGTGGACGAAAAGACCGGCACCATCATCCTCGGCCGGGACGTGCGCATTTCCCGCGTGGCCGTCGCCCACGGGAACCTGCATGTAATCGTGCAGGAGTCCCAGGACGTGTCCCAGCCCGGCCCCTTCAGTTCCGGCACCACGGCCGTGACGCCCAGCACCAACATTGCCACGCGCGAGGATCAGCGCAACCTGAACATTCTTGAAGGCGCCACCCTTCAGGAACTGGTGGACGCCCTGAACTCCGTGGGCGCCACGCCCCGCGATCTCATATCCATTCTGCGCAGCATGAAGGCGGCCGGCGCCCTGCACGCGCACCTGGAGGTCATCTGACATGAGCGTCACCTCTCCGGTTGATCCCGCCCTGGCCTTGCAGGAGGCCACCTCCAGCGATCTGGCCCGGCGCAAGCTGGACATGGACGCCCTGCGCAAGCGCCTTGGCGACAGTTCCACCAAGCAGGAAAAGCTGCGCGAATCCTGCGAGGGCTTTGAAGCCATATTCCTGCAAAAGATGTGGGAGCAGATGCGCAAGACCGTGCCCAAGGAAGGCTATCTGCACAGCAAAGACGAGGAGATGTACCAGTCGCTCTTCGACATCGAGCTGTGCAAGAAAATGGCCGGGGCCGGCGGCATCGGTCTGGCGGACATGCTGTATACCCAGCTTTCCCAGCAACTGGAGAACACGGGCCGGACCACCACGCCGGGGCGGTATAGAAATCCCCTGAACGTGCCTCCCTCGGACAACCTTTCTCCCCACCAGCCGGCCAGCCCGGCCGCGCCCGCTCCCGTTGCGGACAACAAAAAGCTGACGCCCGCCGAATTGTACAGCCCGTTGCCGCAAGAGGATGCCGAACCCGGCGATGCCGGGCGAAAAGCCGTGGCCGAAGCGCCTGCTGCCGGCGCTCTGGAAGGCGCGCTGAAGGATCTGAAAGCCGAGTTGGGCCTGCCCAAAGAGGACGAAAAAGGCGCGACCGCCGCCGAATGGGCTACCACCCGCGCGGTCATGACCGGCACGGAAGCTTCCCGCTCGCTGGCAACAGCCGTGCAAACCGCCGGGCAGCCTCCCGCCGCCGATCCTTTCCCGGCTCAGGACGGAAACCCGGCCGCGGAACCGCCCGCGCGCGCGGACGGCCCGCATACGCCCCCCATGCCGGACGCCGCCCGGATGGCCGCCGGGCAATCCCAGGCCGGGCCGGCTTCCGCCAACCGGATCAATGCGGAGCAGGCTGAAGTCGAGCCGGCAACGCAAACCGGGATCACCTCAAAGAAAGTCGATCCTTCTCTGCTGAGTTGGCAGGGCAACGGCCCGGTATCCATCAAGGAAAAGCCCTCCAGCGTTTTTGGCCGGAACAGGAAAGTCAAGAACAGCGATGGGGGAAAAGAAGCTGAAGGCGCATCGCGCGGCATGGCCCCGCAGGAGAGCCTCTGGCCCCTGGAAGGCCAGGTCACCAGCCGCTTCGGCTGGGAAGACGATGCGGCCGGCAAACGCCGCTGGAACGCGGGCATTACCATCGCCGCCCCCGCGGACAGCCCGGTGCGGGCGGTTCTTGCCGGCAGGGTGGTCTATGCCGGGCCGAGGGAAGGCCACGGCAATACCGTGGTGCTGGAGCATAAAGACGGATTCAGAAGCTATTACAGTAATTTACAGCAAACAGCCTTGAAGGTTGGCGATAAAATCAAACATGGCGCGAATTTTGCAAAAATTGCGACACAGCCGTCCTCGTCGCCTGATGGGGAAAATTCTGCCTTTCTGCATTTTGAAATGAAGAAGGGAGAAATGGCTCTCAATCCGGAAAGCGCGATTCGCCGCATGGCGACAGCAAGCAGATAACCAGGCAACCCGTTCAGCAGAAGGCAGGATACGCTCATGTTCGCTCAGATCCAGGGAAATTTGAACCGGCAGTTCAAGGGCCTTGAATTATTGTTCTCTCTTATGGAAGAAGAGTTCGAATTGCTGTGCAACCGCGATACCGACGCCGTGGCCACGCTGGAGTTTTCCATCCACGAACTGCTGCGCCAACTGGCCGTTGAGCGGGTGGAACTGAAAAACAGCATGCAAGGCACAGCCGTTCTGGAATACGCGGGCCTTCTGCCCGATGAGGAAGGCCAGGAAGTCCGCCGGCTGTACCTCATCATCGACGCTCTTGAGCAGCGCTGCTCGCGTCAGGCCACGCTGAACACCGAAATTTCCCTGGCCCTGCTGGATCAGAGCCAGGCCCTGCTTACCTTCCTCTACAGCCAGATATCGCAGCAGCCCGAACATCTGTACAGCTCAGCCGGCCGCATTCGCCAGGACAGGCCTTCGGCGGCCATTTACTCGGGGAGGTACTAAATGGCTATCGGCCTCAATTCAGTGCTGAGCATGGGCAAGGGGGCGCTGTTCGCCTCCCAGGCCTGCATCCAGACCACGGGCAATAACATCTCCAACGTCAACACGCCGGGCTATTCGCGCCAGGCGGTGATGCTGCAGGAAAACTACGCCATCAACTACAAACCCGGCCAGGTGGGCCAGGGCGTGCAGGCGACGGAAATTTACCGCTATTTCGACCGCTTTGTCGAAAATTCTTACTTAAAACAGCAAAGCACGGCCACGCGGTCGCAGACGCTGTACAACCAGTTGCGCTACGTGGAAAACCTGTTCAACGAAGCCAACACGGACGGCATAAGCACGGCTCTGACCGCCATGTTCGACTCCTGGAACAAGCTGTCCCAGACTCCGGACAGCACCGCCTCGCGCGAGGCCCTGCTGTCCACGGCCAACTCCCTGACCGGCCTGATCCGCGATACCGACACCTCCTTGCGCAACCTTGAAGATCAACTGAACAAGCTGATCAAGGAAGACGTGGACTCGGCCAACCGCCTGCTCCAGGAAATCGCCGCCCTGAACAGGGAAATCAAGGCCAACTATCTGCAGGGGCGCAACAACCCCAACCAGTTGATGGACGAGCGCGACATGCGCGTACGCGAACTGGCCGAGATCATCGACATTGACGTGGAAGACCGCGGCGCGGGCGCGGACTACATTGTGTCCATGAAAAACGGCTATACCCTGGTGCAGCACGACGTGGCCTTTGAGCTGGAATTTCGCGGCCCGAGCGTCGACAATAACCTGGTGACCGACTCTCCGTACCGGGACGCCCACGGGGTGCCGAAGACCGCCTATTTTTCCGGTTCGGACAGCCATGAATACACTGTGGAAATGCTGTCTGACGGAAGCATCGGCAGCGATGCGCAATTCCGCGTCTCCATTGACGGCGGCCGAAGCTGGCTTACGGACGACAACGGCCAGGTACGCATTTTCAACGCCAGCACGGAAAACAAAAGCGTCCGCGTGGGCGAACTGGATATCTGGTTTGACGCCGGCAACGTGGCCAAGGGCGATACTTTCGTCCTCTCGCCCAAATCGGACGTGTACTGGATTGAACCCACGGTCGGCCCGGTCAATGTTTCCACCCAAATTTATGCCAATGGGGTAATGAACGACCGGCGTATCACGGGCGGTTCCCTGGCCGGTTACCTGGACACCCGGGACTACCGTATCGGCGAATATCGCGATCGGTTAAAGGCCTTCGCGGACAGCGTGGCCTGGGAAGTCAACCGCATCCACAGCCAGGGCGCGGGCCTGACCCACATGAGCAACGCCCTCAGCACCTACAAGGTGGGCCGCGACAGCGTGCCGCTCGGCTCGCCCGAATCGCTGTTCAAGTGGGCTGACAAGCTCCAGGCCGGCAACATCACGTTCGCCATATACGACGCCCAGGGCGATCCCATACTGCCCTGCCCCGATTGCGAGTCCCTTTTTAAAATCAATTTCGATCCGGCGACCGACTCCCTTCAGGACGTGGCGAATCGCATCAACGAGATTGGAACGGCCGCCAACCCCGTCACGGACAGGGATGGCAACCTGGTCCGGCCCTTCACGGCCACCGTTTACGACGGCAAGCTCCAGATTATGACCAATCAGATTACGGGCGACCCGACGCACAACTATACCTTCGCCGTCACGGCCGACACCACCGGCCTGCTGGCCGGCCTTGGCATCAACACCTTTTTCGAAGGTGACACCCTGGGCGCCTTTGCCGTGCGCGGCGAGTTCAAGACCAACATCAACCTCGTCAACTCCAGCCGCCTGAACGGCGCCGGGGAAACCAACGTCGGCGACAACATCACGGCCAGGGAAATAGCGGATCTGGCCCAAAAAGCGGTGAGCATACGCACCACCTGGAACGCCTCCACCCGGCAGACCCTCTCTGAGTATTACGGCAACCTCGTGGCCAGGGTAGGGGCGGACACGGCCGGCGCCAAGTACACTGCGGCCACCGAAACCGCGGTGGCCCAGGATCTGTATGACCGGCAGGAAGAAATCTCCGGCGTGAACCTGGACGAGGAAATGACCAACCTGATCAAGTTCCAGGCCTCGTACAAAGCGGCGGCCAAGCTTATCACCACGGCCGACGAGATGCTCCAGACCCTGCTGAGCATGAAGTAAGAAGGAGAAAGCCATGGCATTGCGCGTAACCCAGGGGCTGCTGTACGGATCCTCCGTCCGGGGCATGAACAAGACCCTGAACGATCTGATGGAATCCAACCTTCAGGCCACTACCCAGAAGCGGATCAACCGCCCGTCGGACGATCCGGCCGGCGCGGGCCGCGTGATTTCCTACCGCGCGGATCTCAACACCCTGGTTCGTTACCAAAGTAACGTCGCTCAGGCCACGGGCTGGCTCAGCACCATAGACACCACCCTGGCCGGCAACGACGGCTCGGTGCAGGCCATTCTCACCTCCATCCAGGGCCTGGAACTTCAGGGCGCCACCGGCACGGTGACCACCGACAACCGCCAGCAGATCGCGTCCTCCCTGCGCGGCTTTTTTGATCAGCTCGTCAACCTGGCCAACGCGAAGTATAACGGCAACCATGTCTTCGCCGGCCACAAAACCGATCAGCCAGCCTACACGGTCGGCCTGGGCGCGGACTGCCTCGACCCCGACAGCGCCAACACCAACAGCATAGGCTATTACAATACCGCCGATCGCAATGACCCGAACAATACGTATTTCAAGGTGGCAGGTTCGGCCAGCGGCACGGTGCTTTTTCAGGCTGTCAAATCCGTTGGTGGAAACACGCCCCCGGATCAAGTGGGGGCGGACACCGCGATCTGGCGCTGCAGCACGGACGGCGGCAAAACCTGGACCGAAAATATACCGACCACGTATAACTCCACTACCGGCCAGTGCGAAATCGCCGCCGCCGGCGTCGTGGTGTCGTTCAACTTGATGGACGAGAACGGCAACCCCAAACGGGTCACCCTTGTGGATCCGGACAACCCGCACTCCAACGACAACGGCACCTGGCTCTACGTGCGGCCCGCGGCCATTTACCAGGGCGACGACAATGACGGGGCGCACGCTACGCCCGTGTACGGCGCCCAGGCCATAGTTCCCCCCGCGGCGCCAAGAACGGCGACCGCTTCCAGCGCGGTCACAGCCACGGTTACCGGCACGTATCGCGATCCCGTTAACGTGGAGATTATCTCCTCTGACTCCGGCAAAATACAATACCGCTATTCGACGGATGGCGGAACGCACTGGGTTGAGAGCACCGTGACGGGAAATCCCCCCTCTGTGCTTGCCATTCCCGGCGGTGAACTCGCGTTGTCCGGAATACCGGCGGCGGGCGACACTTTCGCGGTCTCCAGCACGCCCACCGTGCCGTTTGACAACACGAACTCTCCCCGGGTGGAAGGCTACTTTACCAGAGACGTGGCCGTGCGCATCGACAAGGTGAACGGAGGCCAGGTAACCTATTCTTACAGCCTGGACGACGGCAGCAACTGGACCCAGGTCACGGCCCCGATTACAAGCACAAACACGCCCCCCACGCCGAACCGGCTGCCTGTTCCCGGCGGCTACCTGAACTTCGACAACGTGGTGCCGGACGCCGGAAGCCAGTTCAACGTCCACCCGCACCGGGCGGACATAGATCTTCAAATCGGCGATTCCTCGACCATTACCGTGAACATGGTGGGCAAGGACGTGTTCGGCGGGCTGTACGATTATCACTGCGAAGGCCTCAAAACCGTGCCCGGGCCAAACATGTTTGAAACCATCGGCAAACTGATCGCCATGGCTGAAACCGGAAGCCAGCAAGGTTTTCAGGAGGCGATGGGCGAGATGAAGGAAATAATGAACCTTGTGGTCACCAAAGCCGCCGTGGCCGGCGGGCGCGAAGACCGCCTTATTTCCACCAAGGCCGCCATATCCAACCAGATCTACAGCCAGGAAGAAGGCTTGAGTTCCGTTGAGGATATCGATATCACCGAACTGATGACCAGGTTGGCCCAGCAACAGGTGGCATACAACGCTGTGCTCAAATCATCCTCCATGATCATGCAGATGAGCCTGGTCAACTTCTTGTAACAGCCCGCGTGGTCCCGTGCGGCGCACGGGTCCACGCCCGACGACAGCCTGCCCCAAACAGGAAGCCACATGCTAATTCTTACCCGGCGAGCCGGAGAAAGCCTGCACATAGGCGACAACATCAAGATCACCGTGTTCAGCATACAGGGCAAACAGGTGAAGCTTGGCATTGTCGTGCCCGAAAGCACGGCTGTCTATCGGGAAGAGGTGTATCTTCGCGTCAAGGAAGAAAACACCCAGGCCCTTCTGGCCGATGAAAACGATCTTCTTGCTGCGGCGGCGTTATGGAAAGTGTCGAAGTAATGGTTATACAGTCCCGCTTGGGCGAACGCGAAGTGCGTCTGGACAAGGTGCTGCATTTTCCGCGCGGCATCATCGGTTTTGAGAGCGCGCGCGGATTCACCCTGCTCCAGATTCAGGAAAATGCCCCGCTTCTGGTGCTGCAAAGCCTGGAAGATCCCACCCTCGGCCTGCTCGTGGCGGATCCGTTCGTCTTCGTGCCCGACTACAGCCTGACCATCGGCGACGCGGAGCAGCAACTTCTGCGCGCCCAAGGGCCGGAGGAACTGGCCGTGCTGGTCACCGCCACCATCCCGCCGGGCAAGCCGGAAGAAACGGCCATCAATCTGCTCGGCCCCATCGTGATCAACCACCGCGAGCGGCTGGGCCTGCAAGTGCCGCAGATGGAAAGCGACAAGCTGCCCGCCAGGGTTTACGTGCACATGCGCGAGCTGAACGGCTGACTAAAAACAGCTTTGAAGTTGCCCAAGAGTTGTATTGCCTCCGGCGGCCAAAGGGGGTAACCCCCATTGGAAACCCGCTTTAATTTATCGGGGGGAGCGCGCCGAGAGCGGGAGGCCCCCGACACGAAAACCTTGTGACCCCAACCCACCCCCCCCAATCAAC
>JAVBOI010000029.1:0-14534 GCA_031550695.1 Desulfovibrio sp.
CTTCCCCCGGACCCCCCATCCCCTTCCCCCAAAACTTTTTATTTTGGGGGGCGGAAAGGAGGCAGGGATGCAGCTGTTCCGCTTTATCGCGGCTCTCACGGTTGGTTATTACAGGAAAAGTACAGGGGCACAGCGTGAAAACCATTGTCGTCATTGAGGATGAACGCTCCATCGCGGACAGCGTCATTCACAGCATAGAACGCGAAGGCTACGCGGCCGCCTGGTGCGCCGCCGGCCGGGAAGGGCTTGAGCGCGTGCGCCAAGGTGGCTGCGATCTGGTGGTGCTGGACGTGGGCCTGCCCGACATCGGCGGCTTTGAGCTGTGCAAGGCCATCCGGCTTTTTTCCGGGGTGCCGATTATTTTTCTCACGGCCAGGGACGACGAGGTTGATAAAATCGTGGGCCTGGAAATAGGCGGCGACGATTACGTGACCAAGCCCTTTTCTCCCAGGGAACTGGGCGCGCGCATCAAAACCGTGCTGCGCCGGGCAGCCGGAGCGGAACAGGAACGCCTGGAACGCCCGGACCGTGCAGGCGGCCTGCGCATCGACCGGGAAAAAATGCAGGCCCTGTACCGCGGCAAACGGCTGGAACTCACCCGCTACGAATTCAGGCTGCTGGCCCTTTTGGCCGAGCGCCCCGGCCGCGTCTACTCGCGCGAAAGCCTGATGACCAATGTCTGGGACAACGACAGCCCCAGCCTGGACCGCACCGTGGACGCCCACATCAAATCCCTGCGCGCCAAATGCCGGGAGATTGATCCGGCCACCGACCCCTTTCTCACCCATCGCGGCACCGGCTACGCCCTGCGGGACGACCTGTGAGCCTGCGCCTTCGCATCATCCTGGTCTACGTGCTGCTCATGGCCGCTTCCTTTTCCTGCGTCATCTGGCTGAGTCTGAACGACGTGCGGCCGCGCTACCTGGAAGCCGTGGAAGAATCCACCGTGGACATTGCCGAGCTTCTGGCCGCCTCCCTGGCCCAGCACATTTCCGGAAAAACCCTGCGCCTCGAAGCCGTGGACGCCATGATGGACGCCCTGGCCGAGCGCTCGTTTTCGGCGCGCATCTACAGCCTGACGAAACGCGAGGTTTCCCTGCGCGTTTACATCACGGACGACAAGGGCATACTGCTCTACGACTCGTCCGGCGCGGACAGCCCTGGCGCGGATTACTCCCAATGGCGGGACGTGTACCTGACCCTGCGCGGCCGCTACGGCGCGCGCTCGACCAAAACCTCGCCCGACGACCAGGCTTCGCGGGTTGTTTACGTGGCCGCGCCCATCATGAAGGACGGCAAGCTGTTCGGCGTGGTGTCCGTGGGCAAGCCCACCAACAGCGTGTCCTTTCTGATCACCATCGCCCAGCGCCGTTTTCTCTTCAGTCTGGGGCTGGTGGGACTGACGGCCGTAGCCCTGGCCGTCATCCTGTCCGTCTGGATCACCCGGCCGGTCAAAAAGCTTACCGATTACGCCCACGCCGTCCGCCAGGGCGGCGCCACCCGGCCGCCCGCCCTGGGTTCTTCGGAAATAGGCATGCTCGGCGCGGCCCTGGATGAAATGCGCGCAAAACTGGAAGGCAAAACCTACATCGAAGATTACGTGCGCGCCCTTACCCACGAAATGAAAAGCCCCCTTACCGGCATCAAGGGCGCGGGCGAAATCCTGCGAGATCACCTGTCCGGCCCCCTGGCCACCAAGTTTCTGGACAACATCGATTCCGAAGTGCAGCGCCTGCAAAGTCTGGTGGAACGAATGCTCCAGCTTTCCCGCCTGGAAAACGTCCGCGCGATCGCGAAAACCTCTATCCCGGCCCGGCCCTTCTTTCACTCCCTGGCCGAAAGCTTCCATAGCCGCCTGGCCGCGAAAAACCTCGATCTGGACCTGGACATCCCGGCCGCCATGACCCTGGAAGGCGACGAACTGCTTCTGCGCCAGGCCGTGGCCAACCTGATAGACAACGCCATAGACTTTTCCCCGCCCGGCTCGGCCATCGCCGTTTCCGCTTCGGTTTCCGGCCACGCCCGGACAATCGTGATTACGGATCAGGGCGCGGGCATACCCGACTTTGCCGTGGACAAGGTGTTCGACAAGTTCTTTTCCCTGGGCCGGCCCGGCAGCGGCAAAAAGAGCACCGGCCTGGGCCTGCCCTTTGTGCGCGAAGTCGTTTCCCTGCACGGCGGGGAAATCCGGCTCGAAAACGCCAACCCCGGCCTTGAGGTCCGCATCATTCTGCCGGTATAAAACAAATGACCTTTAAGGTTACTCGCTCGGACGGTCCAACAAAATGGGGTTTCCAAAGGGGGTCACCCCCTTTGGCCGCCGGAGGCAATCACACTTTTGGGCAACTTCAAAATGAATTTGCTCTGGATGGAGAGTGTCGTCACAAAGGTCTTTTCGCCGCCATCTTGCCAGGTCCCGAATCACGGAGTAGAAAGCGCACAGGAACACTTGATTTCCACACCTTTTTCACAGCGGAATCGCCATGAAAACACAAGACATCTTTTTGGACAGCAACACCGGCGGCGCGGGCGTGGTCGCCCCTTCAGGCCTGCCCATGCCCCTGATCATCGCCGAAGCCGGCGTGAACCACGAAGGCAGCATGGACACGGCCAAACGCCTGATTGACGAAGCCTGCGAAGGCGGCGCCCACGTCATCAAATTCCAGACCTACAAGGCCGCCACCCTGGCTTCCAAGGATTCCCCAGCTTACTGGGACACCACCAAGGAACCCACCACCAGCCAGTACGAGCTGTTCACGCGCCACGACAAGTTCTGGAAAGGCGAATTCGAAGCCTTGAAGCGCCACTGCGACGCCGCCGGCATAGAATTCCTGTCCACCCCCTTTGACGTGGAGTCGGCCGGTTTTCTGAACGATCTGATGGACGTGGTGAAAATCTCCTCCTCGGACATCACCAACAAGCCCTTCATCAAATACTTGTGCTCCCTTGGCAAGCCGATCATCCTGTCCACGGGCGCCAGCTACCCGCACGAAGTCATGGAAGCCGTGTCCTGGATCGAGGAATCCGGCGTACCCCTGGCCCTTTTGCACTGCGTGCTCAACTACCCCACCCTGGACGAAAACGCCGGCCTGGGCATGATATCCACCCTGCGCCGCCTTTTTCCCGGCCTGGTCATCGGCTACTCCGACCACACCATGCCCGGCGACATGAAAGTGCTGGAAACCGCCACCCTGCTCGGCGCGCGCATTCTGGAAAAGCACTTTACCCACGATAAATCCCTGCCCGGCAACGACCACTACCACGCCATGGACAAACACGACCTGCGCCGCTTCGTGGATTCCATGCAGCGCATCCGCGCCGTCGTGGGCCGCCCGAATCTGGTATCCCTGCCCTCGGAGGAACCGGCCCGCAAGAACGCCCGCCGCAGCCTGGTGGCGGCCCGGAACATCCCGGCCGGCAAAACCGTCGACAAGGCCGACCTGACCTGGAAACGCCCGGCCCACGGCATCAGCCCGCGCAACTACGACGAAATACTGGGCATGAAGGCCAGAGCCGATATCGCCGAAGACACCGTTTTGCGCTGGAATCTGCTGGAGTAGCATGCGAACGCTGGTACTGGGCGCCATGCCCGACGGGGCCACGCCCCAAACCCACCTGGCCTCCGGCCCCTGGTGTTTTTCAGGCCGGGAAGAACGTTTTCCCGGCTGGGACGGCGGCCCTGATCCCGGCCGGGATGCCGCAGGCGCGGCCAGTTCCGCGCTTGAATCGAGTTCGGCCGCCTTTCCCATGCCGGACGATCCCTACCCCGACGCCCGGAGCATGGCCGCCGAAGCCAGGGCGGTCAACGGCGAAGTCCTGCGCCTGATCCGCCTGTTGGGGGAAGAAACGGACGCCGAATGCGGCTGCCGCCGCTCCGGGCGCTACTGGCAGATGGCCCTGGGGCCGTTTCTGCTCCCGGCCGCGCACATGCTGGCCGAACGCCAGCGCCGTGTGGCCGATCTGATCCGGCTGCACGGCAACGAGCCTCTGCGCGTGGATTTGCTGCCCGAGGACATCCCCTTTTCCTTTCGCTCCACCCTGGATTTCACCGTCAACGGCATCCAGAGCGTGAGTTTCAATCATTACGCGTTCTCGCGCATCGTGGAAGCCGCCCTGGCCGGGGATAATGAAGGACGCATCGCCTGGCGGGCCGAATACCTGCCGCCCGCGGCCCTGCATCAGGCAACGGAAAGTCCCCGAAAAGGCCTTGCCGGCCGGTGTGCCGACGTTTTGCGCCGCCTGCTCCGGGATCTGCCTTTTCCGCGCTACAAAGGCTTTTCCCTCGGCCAGGCCCTGTTCCTGTCCCTGGCCGTTCTTAGCAACGGCAAGGGGCGGGCGGGCAAAACCACGGACAGAACCCTGGACTTTTCCCTTTACGGCGAACCGGGCTTTACCTGGAACTTTCCGGCAGAAACGCTCATCCGGGCCTGTCTGCCCCTGGATTTGCGCAACGGCCTGCAGAACACCCCGAAAGAACAGGGGAAAACGCGCGGCAACAACAGTCCGCTGCGCGGCATGACCCCGGCCTTCAGCCAGGACGACGCCTACCGCCTGCGCCTGGCGAGCTTGCGCGAATCCGGCTGCCGGCTGTTTTGCGTGCAGCACGGGGCCAACTACGGCAACCTGCTCAGCGTGGGCATTCTGCCTTTTGAATACGGCCAGCACGCCTTTTTCACCTGGGGCTGGCGCGAACACGGCGATCTGCCCGTGAACGCCCGCCCTCTGGCGCACCCGATTCTGGCCGCCATCTGCGGCGCGCACAAGGAACGCGCCCCCCGGCTCATCCTGGTGGGCACGGAAATGAGCCCCTACCTCTACCGCCTGAAATCACGCCCCCTGGCCAAAGCCCTGCTGGCCTACCGCCAGGGCAAAGTGCGTTTTTTTCAGGAACTGCTGGAACGCTTCGGCCCGCGCGCGCAAAACGCGGTTTCTTCGGACCTTCCCGCCGCGCCGACGCCAGCGGCGACAGGGCCGGTCGGAGCGGGAACAGCCAGTTCGAAACCGGCCGGACCGGAATCAGCCAAGCCGGAGTTGCTCTACCGCCCCTATTTCAAAACGGCCGGCGGCCTTGACGACGCCGAGTACCTGCGCCGCCATCTGCCCGGCATCGGCCCGTGCGCGGGCGATCTGACCGAGCAGATGCTCGGCTGCCGCCTGCTGGTTCTGGACCACTACGGCACCACCCTGCATACGGCCCTGGCCGCGAACGTGCCCACCCTGGCCTTCTGGAACCTCGACGAATGGGGTATGGATGCGGAAAGCGAGGGCGTGCTCGACGCGCTCCGGCAAGCCGGCATCCTGCACGCGAGCCCCGAGGATGCGGCCCGCCAGGCCGTTGCCGTCTGGGATGACCCGGCCGCATGGTGGCAGAGCGCCCCGGTCAGACAGGCCCGCTCCCTCTGGCTTGAGCGTTACGCCATGGTCGGCGACGAACCCGGCCGCCCATGGGACAAGAAAAAGCTTACCCGGCGCTGGTTCGCGGCCCTCAAAGAGTGTTAGGCCATATTGCCTTTGAGTTTGCCCACTGACATCGGACCTTCAAAATGGGGTTTCCAAAGGGGATCATCCCCTTTGGCCGCCGGAGGCAATAATTCTCTTGGGCAACTTCACAATGAATTTGCTCTCATTGCATGACTATCGAACAGGACGGCCCCGCATGAACGCTTCGCCCGCAAGCCCTTCCCTGGGCAAGCGCTACGCTTTCAAGCTCGTTTCCAACGTGGCCACCATTCCGCTGTTCTTCATTCTGGAGGCGGTCCTGCCGCGCGCTCTCGGCCCGGCCGCTTACGGCAACTATAACTTCATCACCAGCCTGTTCCAGAACTTCACCAACTTTCTGGACATGGGCACCTCCGCCTGCCTGTACACCTCCCTGTCCAAGCGGCCCGGCGAGTTCGGCCTGGTGGCCTTTTACGGCCGCGTGGCCCTGGCCGTGCTTGTTCTGTGCCTGCTGGCCGGCGGGCTCGTGTTCCTGCCCGGCGCTGGCGAGTGGCTGATGCCGGGCGTGCCCCTGTGGATGGCCCTGCCGGCCGCCCTGTGGGCGTATATCACCTGGGCCGGGCGGGTGGCGCGCGGCATGAACGACGCCCTGGGCCTTACCACCCACAGCGAGCCGGTGCGCGTGGGCGTAAACGTATTTTCCGCCCTGCTGCTGCTGGGGTTGTACTTCGGCGGCGTGCTCACCCTGCCCGTGCTTTTCGGCCATCAGTACCTTACGCTCGGCCTGCTGGCGGCCGGATTCGCCCTGTGCCTGCGCGGAACCTGGGCCGACTCCCCGGCCGGCGGGGAGGGCTCGTTCAAAACGATCACCCCCCCCGAAAACAACGACCTCGCCCCAAATGCGCGGGTCAAGGGGGGCTCGGGGACACAGGCTCTGTGCGCTGCCCCCTTGCGGGGCGTGGGGCGGAGCCCCACTTCGACCGAGTTGGCTTCATCCATAGACGTTACCCGCAATCCGGGCCGCCTTGGACGCTGGCGCCTGGGCAAAGCGGAGTTCGCGGCTTACGGCCGGGAGTTTTGGCGCTACAGCGGGCCTTTGTTCGTCACGGCCCTGTGCTCGGCGCTGGCCCTTTCCGGCGAGCGCTGGATGCTCCAGTTTTTCAACGGCAGTGCCGAGCAGGGGTATTTTTCCCTGTCGCAGAAAGTAGGCATGGCCTGTTTCATGTTCGTCAGCGCCATGACGCCTTTGATCACGCGCGATCTGGCCGTGGCCCACGGCAAGGGCGACGCCCGCGAAATGGCCCGGCTGCTGGACCGCTTCGCACCCATGCTCTACGCCGTTTCCGCCTGGCTGGCCTGCTTCACCCTGGCCGAGGCCCCGGCCGTGGTGCGCCTGTTCGGCGGCGGCCGGTTCGTCGACGCCGTCCTGCCGGTGCAGATCATGGCCCTGTACCCCATCCACCAGGGGTACGGCCAGGTGGCCGCCGCGGTTTTTTACGCCACCGGCGAAACCCGGCTGCTCAGAAACGTCACGCTCGCCACCCTGATTGCCGGGTTGATCTGCGCCTGGGTTCTGCTTGCCCCGCCGGGTTTCGCCCAAAACGCGGCCGCTGCCGGCGGGGAAGGCGGCGGGCTTATTCCGGCCTGGCCGCCCTTGGGCGGCTTTGGCCTGGGCGCGGCCGGGCTGGCCTGGAAAATGGTGGGCGTGCAGTTCGTTACCGTGAACCTGCTGCTCATGGCCTGCCGCCGCTCCGCCCCTTTCCGCTATTGGCGCAACCTGGCCCATCAGGTGATCTGCCCGGTCGCCCTGCTGGCCCTGGCCTTTGCCGCCCGCTACGGCACCGAGGCCGCCGGCCTGGGGCAGGCCCAGGATATCGTCCGCTTTCTCGCCTCCGGGGTCTGCTACTGCCTGTTCTGCCTGGTCCTGGCCTTTGCCTGCCCCTTTGTCCTCGGCCTGCAACGCGGTGAACTGACGGCCAGACTGCGCGACCTGGCCACAAAAGCTAAATTTATTCACAAATAAATATTGTATTTTCCAATAGTTATGGCGCGTGTACAAAACGTTTACACGCGCCGTTCTTGCTTTCTGTTGTGAAATACTATTCATACTTATGGAAATACCCCCTCCTATCCAGCGGCAATCACTCAAAATACGTGGGGACATGCCATGCACCCAAAAGCGCGGCCGTCACTGTTTCGTCTTGTTCCGGCCGTCATGCTGCTCGCCGCCCTGGCGGCCGTGGCCTGGCCGTCGCCCTCCCGTAGCGCGGACTTTCTGGAGAGCATGGAGCAACGGCGGCGGGAAGTGGCCGCTCTGATGGAATCCTCCACGGTGTGCGTTCTGGCCATGAGCGGGGAGGACAGCATGGCCTCCGGCAGCGGTTTCATCGTGGGCGAAGGGCTGATCCTGACCAACGCCCATGTGGTCGACGAGGCCGATGACGACGGCATATACGTCCTGAACGAAAGCCTGCCCGTCACCCGGGCGAAAAAGGTGCGCAGCGCCTACGACGAATCCGGGAACGCCGATACCCTGCCCCGCCAGGATTTCGCCCTGTTGCGCTTCACGCCGCCCCCCGGCCGCGCCCTGCCCGCGCTGGCCTTCAGCCTGGACGCGCGCCGCATGGACCGGGTCAGCGCCTGGGGCTACCCCGGCCTGATCACCGAACGCGACGAGCGCATGCAGAACATCATAGCCAGCGGAATTTCGAAAAAAAACATGCCCCCGCCGCCTGTCGTCTACACCGAAGGCACCATCAGCGCCCTGGTCAAAAGCCGCGGCGAGGCCGTCATCCACACCGCCGTCATCAGCCCCGGCAACAGCGGCGGCCCTTTGATCAACATCCACGGCGAAGTGGTAGGCATCAATACCTGGACCTACCAGGAAGAAGACAGGGCGGCTTTCATCAACGCCGCTTTGCCCGCCCACCTGATGGTGAAGTTTTTACGCGACAACGGGGTTTCGCCCAGGCTGTCCGAACGCCAACGCCCGAAAGCCGGCGAACCCCTGGTGGCGAGCGGACCGGAAAAAACGCCGGATACGCCCGCGCCCGAAGAAAAACGGGGCAACCCGCCCGGCGCTGAGCCCATCCCCCCGAAAAAGGAAGGCATGGCCTACCGGGAGCGGCCCGACGAGGACCTGAAAGAGTCCGCGCCGGGTAAACACCCGTCAGGGCCGGAAAAAGGCCGGGCCGGGCCGGGCGGCGATCCGGACGAAAAGGCCTCGGCCGCCAAGGGCAAGCTTCCCATTACGGGCGATCCTTCCTCTGCCGGACGCGGCAAGTTTCCGTTCGCGGCTGATCCTTCTCCCGCGCCGGAGAAAAAGGAACCCGCCGCAACCGGGGAACGCGGCCGGCTTCTGAAACGGGCCGAGGCCGGCGACGTGGAGGCCATGCGCGTGCTCGGGGCCAAGCATCTTTCCGGCGATGAAGGCTTTGGCGAGGACCATGGCGAAGCCTTCCGCTGGCTGAAAAAAGCGGCGGACGCGGGCGACGCCTACGGCCAGGCGCTGCTGGGTTTTCTCTACCTCGGCATTTACGATCCCGACCTGCGCGACCCGGACAAGGCCCTGGACCTGCTGCGAAAAAGCGCCTCGGCCCCGGACGCGGACGAGGAAATCCAGGCCATTCTGGCGGAACTGCTTTACAGCGGCCAATATCTGGGCATTGCCTTCAATGCCGAGGAATCGCTCACATGGGCGCGGGCCGCGGCGAAAAAAAAGGAGCCCACGGCCCTGGCCGTTCTGGCCCGGCACCATTATGACGGCTTCGTTCTGGAGCGGGACTGGGACAAAGCCGGGAACCTGGCCGAAAAAGCTCTGGGACAGAACCCCAACGAGGCCATGGCCCTGGGGCTGCTGGCCGCCATAGCCTATTTTGATCCCAAGTCGGCAGACACGGACAAGGCCCTGGATCTGGCCGTCCGATCAGCCAGGGGAGGCAGCGCCCTGGGCATGGGCATCCAGGCCTTTGTCCTTGCCTTCAGTCCGGAACACCGCAACGACGTCGAGGCCGAAAAACTGGCCCGCCAGGCCGCCGGCCTGGCCGACGAACACGGCTTTTACGTGCTGGGCTGGCTGTATCTTGAAGGCCGGGTGGTGGAGAAAAACCCGCCTCTGGCCTGGGCTTACTTAAACCTGGCCGCCGAACGCCTGGGCGAGGTGGAAACGGACAAGGGCGACCAACTGCTGCACCGGGCGAACAAGCTGCTTTCCGACCGGGAGCGGAAAAAGGCCCGCAAGCTGCGGGCGGATATCCTGTCCGACTGGGGGCTGACCACGTATTCTAAATGAACCGACCAAATCAATTTTGAAGTTGTCCAAGAGTTGTATTGCCTCCGGCGGCCAAAGGGACAATGTCCCTTTGGAATCCCTCATTTTGTTAACCATGCTTTGTGGATAAGCTCAAAGTCAACCCGCTCTGGGAGATCCGACCATGCGCATTTACATCTGTTCCACGCTCGCGGTTCTTCTGCTGTCAGCCGCTTTTTCACAGGCGCGCGAAAGAGCGCCCGCGCCCTGCGAAAGCCTGCGCATCTCCAAAGAGCTGCTGAGTTGGAACCGCAAGCTCAATTACCCCGCGCAACCCAGGATCGAAGGAGCCGAGACCGGCGTCCTGAAAAAGGTCGTGCCGGTGCCCAAAGTCACAATGAACGTGACCGCGGTGGTCCATTACCCGGAAAAAACCGGCAACGGCCAGGTGGACGAATTGTTGCGCCAATACGCGCAAACGATTCTGGACGAGTACCTTGGCGAGATACAGGAAGATTTTCTGGCCGACGATGTCGAAGATCTGTCCCCGGCCCGGGTCAAGGGGGCCGTGTTAAGCACCACCTTCACCCTTGGCCGCTCCTCGGCCCGCTATCTGTCCGTGATTTTTTACCACTGCCTTTACACGGGCGGCGCGCATCCCAATCAGACCTTTACCGTGCTGAGTTTTGACCTGGAAACCGGCGCCCGCCTGACGTTCACGGATCTGTTCCCCGACGGCAAGGCCGATTCTCTGGCCGGGTATATGAACAAGGATCTGGACCGGCAGAGCGCGGCCGCCAAAAGCAAACGCGACGCGGCGGACATCCTGACGCCCGAGGCCGTGCGCGAACGGGGCCTGGACAACCTCGCCCTTTGCTCCACCGGGCTGATCGCCATTTTCGCGCCCTACGAGCAGGGGCCTTACAGCGAAGGCACAAAATTCGTCAGCATACCGGCCAGGGGCCTCAAGGTGCCCAAGGGCCTGGACACGCGCTTCTGGCAGTAGGTGTTTGCCGCAACCAAGGAGAAGATGATGATCATTGCCCGATTGCTTCTTTCCCGCCTTAGCGCGCTTTGTCTGTTGATTTCGGCCGTTCTGGTGACGCTTCTTCCCTCCCCGGCCCGCTGCGAAGGATTCGTGGAAGGCGCATATCCCCGCGCCATTGCCTACGATAAAAAAAGTCCGGCCGGTGCCGGGCCCGTGCGCCTGCTTACCTTTGAAAAGCGCGCATGGCGTCTGCCTTCGCCCGAAGGCTTTCTGGACATTGAAACCCTGGCCTCGCCCGAACACCTCAAACAAGCCCTGGATCGGGCCATGCGCTGGAAGGAGCGCGTGCAATCGTTGAACGGCAAATAATGCGGAACACACGAGACATGACGCGCCCCGCGCGCCGCCTGGCCAAAGTGTATATAGCGCTCGACAGCGACCGGTTCGATCCGCAACAGTACATACGCGGGCTGACTAAAGCGGCCGAGGCGAGAAACGTTCTGGCCATGACCTCTCTTGGCTACGAGTTGCTTGTCGGCCAGATTGTGCCGGTAAACGCCTCCAAAGGACTGGAATGGCTCATCAAAGCCGCCCAGGCGGGCGATACCGATGCCATGCACTACCTGGGCTTTTATTACGCCGACGCCACCAATCCCGGTTATGACCGGGCCCAGGCCATTCACTGGTACACCAAGGCGGCCGAGGCCGGCATCGCGATTTCGCGGCACAACCTCGCCGTCATTTACAGCGAAGGCCAGGGCACGCCCGAAGACCCGTCCAGGGCGTTCAAACTGTTCCTCAAGGCTGCGGAAGCGGGAGAAATTACCGCCATGGATACCACCGCCTTCCATTCCTCCAGAGGAAAAGGAACGAAGCGGGATCTGGAACAGGCCTTCCGGTGGTGCGAAAAAGCCGCCCAAAAGGGCGACAGCCGGGCGGTGCTCGAACTGCCCCGCTACTACGCTTACGGGCTGGGGGTGAAGCAGGACAACGCCAAGGCCGCGCAGTGGCACAAGCGGGGCGCTGAAATGGGCGTTCCCCAGTCCATGCGCGAACTGGCCAGGTGCTATTATCACGGCATCGGCCTGGAGCGCGACCTGAAGGCGGCCGCCCACTGGTACGCAAAAGCGGCGGAAAACGGCGAAATCGAGGCCATGCTTGAATTGTCCGATCTTTACTTCGACCACAAGGCGTTCGACGACCATATGGTCCTGGCCTTCCGCTGGGCCGAAAAAGCGGCCCAAAACGGCATGCCGCGCGCCATGTACCTGCTGGCCCAGTACTATCACGACGGCAACGGCGTGCAGCCGGACTGGAAAAGCTACGAACTGTGGGCGACAAAGGCGGCCGAAGCCGGCAACAGCGAGGCCATGAAATCGCTTGCTTCTTTCTATTCCGGCGCCAGAGGGAACGATCCGGCCAAATCCCTTTTCTGGCTTGTCAAAGCGGCGGAAAACGGCAATGGCGGCGCCATGCTCATGCTGCTCGACGTGTACGCTTACGGCAACACCATCACGCCCCGGGACAAGGAAAAGCTCCGCTACTGGTACGACCGGGCCAGGGAAATCGGCGCCAACCCGCCGGACTTCTATCTGGATGCTTTTAAGGAAAACCCGTAGCAATCCGCCGCTGCCCCAACGTCAGCCATAGCTTTTGAACCGTAGCCCCCGTTCGCATGGGGGCTACGGTTTTTCGCGCCGGCGGCCACGCTGCGGGCAAAGCCAAATTGAATTTTACAAGAGAGGCGAGAACGGCTACAGTCCGGTCACGTACATTTCATGGCATCCCTGCTCCGGCGTTTTGCCGGAAACGGGCGTCAAACGTTAACTGCCTTAAGGAAGAACGCAGCATGAACAGCAACGCGGCAGCCGTTTTCACCAAGGATTGGGCAGACTCCGTCTTTCCCCCCCAGCGCACGGACGACTTTTTCGAGGCCCTGTTCGGCGGGGCCGAGGAAGGGGCCTACGACATTTCCCTGCGCTTTGTCGAACAGCGCGGCAACAGCTATGAATTCGCCCTTGATCTCAAGCAGCGGCCGGGAAAATGCCTGGCCTGCAACCTTACCCACGGCCTGCCTCAGGTCTTTGCCCGCCACCCGATCATCAACGTGAAAGGCGTGGCCGAAGCCGTGGCCGCCGCCCTGGGCAAGTCTCCCGCCGACGTCAGCTGGAAGCTGAACTCCACCCGCGAGCAGTCTTCGGGCCTTCATTTTGTGCCTCTGATGATCACCGTGAGTTCGTAAGGCTCGCTCTTTCCCCTTCAACCTCGCTTTTCAGGAGCGCTCATGAGTCAGACCGGCACGCGGGAAAGCCTGGGCAGCCGCCTGGGGTTCATCCTCATTTCAGCGGGCTGCGCAATCGGCCTGGGCAACGTCTGGCGTTTTCCCTATATCACCGGCCTGTACGGCGGGGCGGCCTTTGTGCTGGTCTACCTGTTCTTTCTGATCATGCTCGGCCTGCCAATTATGGTCATGGAATTTTCCGTGGGCCGGGGCTCGCGCATGAACGTGGCCGGCTCTTTTCTCAAGCTGCGGCCGGATAAGCCCGGCTGGCGCTATTTCGGCCTCATCGGCCTGCTTGGCAACTACCTGCTCATGATGTTCTACACCACGGTTTCCGGCTGGATGCTGGCCTATTTCTGGTACGCGCTGGCCGGCGACCTGCACGGCCTGACCCCGGATCAGGTGAAGACATTCTTTGAAGCCATGAAGGCCGACCCGGCGTCCATGGTCTTCTGGATGGCCCTGTGCGTGTTCCTCGGCTTCGGCGTGTGCTCCATCGGCCTGCGCCGGGGGGTGGAGCGCGTTTCCACCATCATGATGAGCGGACTGTTCATCATCGTCCTGGTGCTGGTCGTCCGCTCTGTCACCCTGCCCGGCGCGGCCGAGGGCATTGCCTTTTACCTCAAGCCCGATTTCGGCAAAATGATGGAAAAAGGCTTGTGGAACAGCATCTACGCGGCCATGGGCCAGGCCTTTTTCACCTTGAGCATCGGCATCGGCAGCATGGCCATCTTCGGCAGTTACATCAGCCGTAAGCGTTCCCTGGCCGGCGAATCGCTGAACATCATGTGCCTGGACACCATGGTGGCCCTGATGGCCGGCCTGATCATCTTTCCGGCCTGTTTCGCCTTTGGCGTCAAGCCCGACGCCGGCCCGGGCCTGGTTTTCGTCACCCTGCCCAACATCTTCAACAGCATGTACGGCGGCCGGATATGGGCGGCGCTGTTTTTCCTGTTCATGAGTTTCGCGGCCCTGTCCACGGTCATTGCCGTGTTCGAGAACATCGTGTCCTACGGCCTGGACGTGCTCGGCTGGACCCGGCGCAAAACCTGCCTGATCAACGGCATCATCGTGTTCTTCGCCTCCCTGCCCTGCGCGCTCGGCTTCAACCTGCTGTCGGGCTTCCAGCCCCTGGGCAAGGACAGCAACGTGCTGGCGCTTGAGGATTTTATCGTCAGCAACAACCTGCTGCCCATAGGCGCGCTGGTGTACCTGCTTTTCTGCACCAGCCGCTACGGCTGGGGCTGGAACAATTTTCTGGCCGAGGCCAACGCCGGCAGCGGCCTGAAGTTCCCCGCCGTGTTGCGGCCCTATTTCACCTATATTCTGCCCGTGGTCATGATTATCGTGCTGATTCAAGGGTATATCGAAATCTTTGGTTAAAACGAATCGCTTTTGATACGTTGCGCCATTCAAGTGAGGGGTCCAGGGGAAATCGTTTCCCCTGGTGGGGTCCGGGGCAAAGCCCCGGCCGCCGGAGGCACTACAACGCTTGGCCAACTTCAAATTTACTCTGCTCTATATCTAGGATCGCCGCCTGAAACTGACTTACGTGGCCGTCATAGGCGGCGGGCTCG
>JAVBOI010000054.1:0-72178 GCA_031550695.1 Desulfovibrio sp.
TTGGCGTCGTGGGTGGGCCGATTTTTAAAGGGGCCGGGCCCAAAAATCCCCCCCCCCCACAAAAAAAACGAAAGCCAAACCCACACAAAAAAAACAAAGAGAAAACAAACCAGAAGCGCCCGGAAGAACGCGACGGAAAAAGAGGCCAGCCCCCCTTGAAAAAAGACTCGCGCCTAGCCAAACGAAAAAACTCAGCGTTTCACCAACGGTGCGGCACCTGTAAGAGGCAAGAGAAAAGAGGCGAAAAGAGAGAGCATTCGTGTTTTTCGCTTGCCGACTGTGCCGCCTGAATTAATCGACGGATTTCGCCCCCCGTTTTCGTGAGAGCCTTGTACCCCCAAAAAAATGGGGTTTCCAAAGGGGGTCACCCCCTTTGGCCGCCGGAGGCACATCAAACTCTTGGGCCACTTCAAAATTGTTTTGCTCCACACCTAACGCACCGGATCCCCCGATGGAAAACTTTCTGCCCTTTTCCCGCCCTGCCATTGGCGACGAGGAAATAGCCGCGGTCGAGAAGGTTCTGCGCTCCGGCTGGATAACCACCGGCCCGTGGAACCAGGAACTGGAGTCCGTTTTTTGTAAGACTTTCGGCTGCCGCCATGCCGTGGCTTTGTGCTCGGCCACGGCCGGCATGCACGTTGTTCTGGCCGCTCTCGGCGTCGGGCCTGGGGACGAGGTGATCACGCCGTCGCAGACCTGGGTTTCCACCCAGAACATGATCACGCTTCTGGGCGCGGAGCCGGTGATGGTGGATGTGGACCGCGACACCCTGATGGTGAGCGCCAAAGACGTGGAAGAGGCCATCACGCCAAGAACAAAGGCCATCGTGCCGGTGCATTATGCCGGCGCTCCGCTGGATCTGGACCCGCTGCGGGCGGTGGCGAAGCGCCATAATCTCCCGCTTGTGGAAGACGCGGCCCATGCCGTGGGCACGCGCTACCGCGACGAATGGGTGGGCCAGAAGGGCACGGCCATTTTTTCCTTCCACGCCATCAAAAACGTCACTTGCGCCGAGGGCGGGCTGGTGGCCACCGACGACGAGGCCCTGGCCGAGCGGGTGCGCCGCCTGAAATTCCACGGGCTGGGCGTGGACGCTTTTGACCGCGAGCGGCAGGGGCGCAAGCCCCAGGCCGAAGTGGTGGAGCCGGGCTGGAAGTACAACCTGTCCGATCTGCACGCCGCCTTGGCCGTGACGCAACTGGCCCGCCTGCCAAAGCTGAACGCCAGGCGCAAAGTCCTGGCGGAGCGTTACCTGAAGGCGCTTGCCGGGTCGCCTTTTCTGCCTCTGGGGCTGCCGTCCTACCCGCACGAGCACGCCTGGCACCTGTTCATGATCCGGGTGGACAAGGAACGTTGCGGCCTGGATCGCGATACGCTCATGGAACGGCTCAAGGCCGTGAGCATCGGCACGGGCCTGCATTTTCGGGCGGCGCACACGCAAAAGTACTACCGCGAGCGTTACCCGAAGCTGGTTCTGCCCAATACCGAATGGAACTCCGCCCGCCTGTGCACGCTGCCCCTGTTTCCGGACATGACGGAAGCCGACGTGGACCGCGTGGTCGAAGCCCTGTTCGCCATCCTCGGGAATCCGCATGCATAGTTCCGCCCCCATCCGCAAAGTGTCCGTGGTTATCCCGGTTTATAACGAGCAGGAATGCCTGCCTGCCCTCCTGGAACGCACAGCCGCCGCCTGCCGCCTGCTGGATCGGGATTACGAGATCATCCTGGTGGACGACGGCAGCGCGGATGCTTCCGCCGAGATCATCCAGGACGCGGCCGAACGGCCGGAAAGCCGCGTGGTGGCCGTGCTGCTCAACCGCAACTACGGTCAGCATTCGGCCGTTATGGCCGGCATGAGCCAGGCCGACGGCGATCTGGTCATCACCCTGGATGCGGATTTGCAGAATCCGCCGGAAGAGATTCCCCGCTTGGTGGAAGCGGCCGAGCAGGGCTACGACGTGGTGGGCACCGTGCGCGCCAACCGTCAGGACACCTGGTTCCGCAAGCGTTGTTCGCGCATGATCAACTGGATGATCCAGCGCGCCACCGGCAAGGGCATGGGAGATTACGGCTGCATGCTGCGCGCCTATCGCCGCCATATCGTGGCCGCCATGCTCGGCTGCCACGAACGCAGTACCTTTATCCCCATTCTGGCCAACATTTTCGCGCGCAGGACCGTGGAACTCACGGTCAGCCACGACGAGCGCATGTCCGGCGATTCCAAGTACAGCCTGTTCAAGCTGATCAACCTGATGTTCGATCTGATCACCTGCCTGACCACCACACCGTTGCGCCTGCTGAGCGTGCTCGGCAGCGCCATTGCCGCTTCCGGTTTTCTGCTGGCGGTTACCCTTGTGGTTCTGCGGCTTATCCTGGGGCCGGACTGGGCGGCCGAGGGCGTGTTCATGCTGTTCGCCATCCTGTTCATTTTTGTCGGGGCCCAGTTTGTCGGCCTTGGACTGTTGGGGGAATACATCGGGCGCATTTACAACGACGTGCGCGCCCGGCCCCGCTACTTCATCCAGCGCGTGGTGGGTAAAACGCCCGTTCAGGGCACTAACGGGAACATCTTATGAAAACAGTTGTTTTTGCGTATCACGACATAGGCTGCACCGGCCTGCGTGCCTTGGCGGACGCGGGCTACGACATCCAGGCCGTGTTCACCCATGCCGACGAGCCGGGCGAGAACCGCTTTTTCTCCTCCGTGGCCCGTCTTGCCGCTGAACTCGGTCTGCCCGTGTTCGCGCCCGAGGACGTCAATCACCCGCTCTGGCTGGAACGCCTGCGCCAGTGGCAGCCGGATGTTCTCTTTTCGTTCTACTACCGCCGCCTGCTCAGTGAAGATCTGCTCGCCGTCTCCCCCAAAGGCGGCTACAACCTGCACGGCTCGCTGCTGCCGCGCTACCGGGGCCGGGCGCCGGTGAACTGGGCTCTGGTCAACGGCGAAACCGAAACCGGCGTCACCCTGCACGCCATGGTCAAGCGCGCCGACGCCGGCGGTATCGCCGGCCAGATTCCCGTGCCCATTGCCGAGGATGACACCGCCTTTACGCTGCACGCCAAGCTCAGCGAAGCCGCCCGCCGACTTTTGGCCGAGCAGTTGCCGCGCATCAAGGAAGGCTCTGTGGTCCTGCGACCCCAGAACGAGGCCGAAGCCACCGTTTTCGGCCGTCGCACCCCGGCCGACGGCGAGATAGACTGGCGCAAACCGGCCAGGGATATCCGCAACCTGGTTCGCGCCGTCACCGAACCCTATCCCGGCGCCTTTACCCATTTCGGGCAGCAGAAAATGATCGTCTGGAGCGCCAAAGCCCTGGATGAGGCGCACGGCAAGCGGCCGGGCACGGTGCTGTCCGCCGACCCGCCCGTGGTGGCCTGCGGCGAGGGCGCGTTGGAAATCCAGGCCGGCCAGGGGCCCGAGGGCCTGTACCTGCGCGGCGGTCCCCTGGCCCGATCCATAAACCTGACCCCAGGGACGCTGCTCGGTTCTTCTTCCGCTTCTGATCGGCGCAAGCGGCCCGTGCGCGTGCTCATCCTGGGCGTCAACGGCTTTATCGGCAACCATCTCACCGAACGCCTGCTGCGCGAGGGCGGTTACGAAGTTTACGGCATGGATATCGGGTCCGAGGCCGTCAGCCGTTTTCTCGACTGCCCCGACTTTCATTTTGTGGAAGGCGACATCAGCATCCACACCGAGTGGCTTGAATACCACGTCAAAAAGTGCGACGTGATTCTGCCCCTGGTGGCCATTGCCACGCCCATAGAATATACCCGCAACCCCCTGCGCGTGTTCGAACTGGACTTTGAGGAAAACCTGAAAATCGTGCGCTACTGCGTCAAGTACAAAAAGCGCATTCTCTTTCCCTCCACCTCGGAAGTCTACGGCATGTGCGATGACAACGAGTTCGACGAGGATTCCTCCCGCCTCATCCTCGGCCCCATCAACAAGCAGCGCTGGATTTACTCCGCCTCCAAGCAGCTTCTTGATCGCGTCATCTGGGCCTATGGAACCACCGAAGGCCTCAAGTTCACCCTGTTCCGGCCCTTCAACTGGATGGGACCGCGTCTGGACAACCTGGACGCCGCCCGTATCGGCTCTTCCCGCGCCATCACCCAGCTTATCCTCAATCTGGTGGACGGCTCGCCCATCAAGCTGGTGGACGGCGGCGCCCAGAAGCGCTGTTTCACCGACATCAACGACGGCGTCGAAGCCCTGTTCCGCATCATCGAGAACAAGGGCGGCCTCTGCGACGGGCAGATCGTCAACATCGGCAACCCGGACAACGAGGCCAGCATTCGCGAACTGGCCCTGCTTCTGCTCGACTGCTTTGACAAGCACCCCCTGCGCGGCCATTTCCCGCCCTTTGCCGGCCTGCGCGAGGTGGAAAGCGGCAACTATTACGGCAAAGGCTATCAGGACGTGGCCCACCGCAAGCCCAGCATCAAGAACGCCCGCCGCCTGCTCGGCTGGAATCCCCAGGTGCCCCTGCGTCAGACCGTGGAGGAAACCCTGGACTTCTTCCTGCGCGCCGCAGTCACTCTGCCCGGCGGGGATGCGTGATGTTCGGGGGGATTGCCGGGAATGCCTCCGGCGGCCGGGGCGCTGCGCAGAGCCTGCGTCCCCGACCCCTGGACCCCGCCGGGGCGCCGCCCCAGACCCCGCCAGGGCGCTGCCCTGGACCCGCCGGGGGGAATGATTCCCCCCGGACCCCCCCGATTGACCGCGACGACCCGTTGCGGTTTGGCGGAGGAGGGCGACCCGGCCACGGTTTTCAGGATGGCGGGAATTGCGGAGATTCGGCCGGTAAGCGTCTTGTTGGCTTGCGCGTTGACGTGGATACCTTTGGCGGCACCAGGGACGGTGTGCCCCGGCTGCTGCGTCTGTTCGCCGATCGGGGCATCAAGGCCAGCTTTTTTTTCAGCGTCGGTCCGGACAATATGGGCCGCCACCTCTGGCGGCTGCTTCGGCCGGCCTTCTTGTGGAAGATGCTGCGCTCCAACGCCCCGTCATTATATGGCTGGAGCATTCTTCTGGCCGGCACGGCCTGGCCCGGCCGGCGCATTGGCCGCGCTCTGGGGCCTGTTATGCGTCAGGCTCTGGACGAGGGGCATGAGGTGGGGCTGCACGCCTGGGATCACCATGCCTGGCAAGCCAGTATGCTCCGCTGGACGCCGCGGAAACTGGAAGAGGAAACCCGCCGGGGCATGGAAGCGCTGGAGGGTATTTTGGGGCAAAAGGTGGCCTGTTCCGCCGCCCCCGGCTGGCGCGCCGACCAGCGGGTGCTGGAAGCCAAGGACACCTTTGCCTTCCGTTACAACAGCGACTGCCGGGGCACGCACCCCTTTCGCCCTCTGCTCGACGGCGGGCGCTTTGGCGCGCCCCAGATTCCCGTTACCCTGCCCACCTTTGACGAGGTGGTTGGGGCCGAGGTGAACGAGGCCGACTTCAACGAGTATATTCTCTCGGCCATGCGCGAATTTTCCGGCACGCCGGTCTATACCGTCCACGCCGAGGTGGAAGGCCTTACCCGCGCCGCCCTGTTTGAGGATTTTCTGGCCAAGGCGCAAGACATGGACTTTCGCCCCTTGAGCGCGTTGCTTCCGGCCGACCTTGATTCCCTGCCGCCCGGCCGCGTGGATTGCCTGCCCTTCCCTGGCCGCGAGGGTTGTTTGGGTCGTCAGGTAGACGCTGCGGCGTCGTAATCCTAAATTTTTTCCAAAAGAGACTTGCCGTGACGCCACGTTTCGATCAAGCGCAATCAATTGAGGGGGTCCGGGGGGACTCATTCCCCCCGGCCGCCGGAGGCATCTTTTCTCTCCGTCCGATTCTGGCGATCTTGGTCCTCTTTTTCGCCGTAGCCTACCTCGCGCCTTTGAACCTGAGCGGCCTTTGGCAGCCGGATGAAACCCGCTACGGCGAAATTAGCCGGGAAATGATCGAGAGCGGCGACTGGGTTGCGCCGCGCCTGCTGGGTGTCCGTTATTTTGAAAAACCCGTGGCCGGCTATTGGATTAACAACATCAGCCAGCTTGCGTTCGGGGAAAACAATTTTTCCGTGCGCTTCGGCTCCGCCGCCAGCACCGGCCTGTCCGCCGTTCTGGTCTTCTGCCTGGCCATGATGCTGTGGCGGGAGCGGCAGGCGGCCTTTGCTTCCGCTTTGATATATCTGTCCATGCTTCTGGTGGCCGGCATCGGCACCTACAGCGTGCTCGATCCCATGCTGACCCTGTGGATGACCGCGTCCATGGTCTGTTCGTGGCTTGCGCTACGGGCGGATACATGGCGAAGTCGGATCGGGGCCTGGGTTCTGCTCGGCCTGGCCTGCGGCATGGGTTTTCTGACCAAGGGCTTTGTGGCCCTGGCTATTCCGGTGGTGGCCGTGCTGCCGGTGTATGTGCGGGAAAAGCGCTTTATGGAGCTTGTTTGTTGCGGCCCCCTGGCCGTGGCCGCGGCTGCCCTGGTCAGCCTGCCCTGGAGCCTTATGGTCGCGCTCAGGGAGCCGGACTACTGGAATTATTTTTTCTGGGTGGAGCATATACAGCGCTTTGCCGGCAAAGAGGCCCAGCACAGCGAGCCGTTCTGGTTTTATCTGCCCTGGTTTCTGGCCGGCTGTCTGCCCTGGCTCGGCTTTTTGCCCGGCGCTCTGCGCCGGGGCCGGCAGGAAGGTACAGCCCGGCCGGAGCGGTTTTTCCTGCTCTGCTGGTGCCTGATGCCGCTGTTCCTGTTCAGCCTGGCCAAGGGCAAGCTGCCCACCTATATCCTGCCCTGCATGGCTCCCCTGGCCCTGCTTCTGGCCCGGTACGGGCTGGACAGCGCCGGACAGGGCCGGGAGCGGCCGGCGCGGGTGAACGGATTCATCAACGCGGGCTTCGGCATTGTCGCCCTGCTGGCCCTGGCCGTTCTGGCCTTCAAGTTTATCCCCTCCTTGCCCGCCTATGAGCCGGGGGAGTGGGTCAAGCCCCTGCTGGGCGGCCTGGCTCTGGTTTTCTGGTGCCTGATGGCCGGCCTGTCCTTGCGTCGGCGTCCCGGTCGCTGGCTGCTGGCCGCCGCCTGCCCGCTGCTGTTGGCCCTGACGATTGGCTCGGTTCTGCCCAACGTGCTCACCGTGGCCAAGCAGCCCCAGGCTTTCATCCGCAATCATGCGGATATGCTGAAAAGCAGCCGCTTTGTCCTGGCCAACAACGTGGGCATGGCCACGGCCCTGGCTTGGGAGCTTAAGCGGTCGGACTTGCTGATAATTCGCGACAGCGGGGAACTGGCTTACGGCTTCGGCCATGCGGACAGTTGGGACCGCCTGTTGCAGGAGCGGGATGTGGCCGGTTGGCTGGAGCGCGCCCGTCAGCAGGGTGATGTATCCATGCTGCTGCGCGTGTCCAGAAAGAAGGTGGAAGCGCCAGACTGGCTGCCCGCCCCGGATGCCGTCAGCCGGATGGATCGCTATGTGCTGCTGCTGTACAGGCGGCAAGCCGGAGGCGGCGCGCCGTGACCGGCTACCTTTTGCTTCTGCTCGTCAGCCTGCTGACCTGCGCCGGGCAGCTCTGCCAAAAGCAGGCGGCGGAGCGCTGGCAGACCCTGGCCGCGTATGAAGGCCGGTTGGCTTCCACCGCGCGTTGGCTGTCCGTGGCCGTTCTGCTTTTGGGTCTGGGCATGCTGGCCTGGCTGGGCGTGCTGCGGCGTCTGCCCGTGAGCCAGGCCTACCCCATGCTGAGCTTGAATTTCGTGCTGGTCACCCTGGCGGCCCGCTTTATTTTCGGAGAAAGCGTCACTTTCCGCCACTGGGCCGGCGTGGCCGCGATTTCGGCCGGCATCCTGCTTATGGGGCTCAGCCAATGACGCGTTTGTCGATGAGCGGGGAAAAGCGCCGGGGTCTTGCCTGGTGCGCCGCCAGCATCGCGCTGGCCACCCTGGCCCAGTTGGCGCTGAAGTGGTCCGTGGGACAGTTGCCGTCCCTTTCCCCGGAGATGATCCCGCGCCTTGTGGAAGTTGGCTTCCTGTTTCCTTTCGCCCTGCTGGCGGCCGGCGTGTCCGCCTACGCTCTGTCCATGGCCTGTTGGTTTTTCGCCCTGCGGAGGCTGCCCCTGAGTTACGCCTATCCGCTGCTCAGTCTCAGCTACGTTTTGGTATACCTGCTGGCCGCCGTTCTGCCCTGGTTCGGCGAAACCGCCACGCTGCTCAAGACCGCCGGGGTGGCGCTGATTGTTTTCGGAGTCCGCCTTATCCACACCGCCGGCAAATAAGGAAGAGGAGGGGGGGAACGGGAAAGCGTTTTCAGCCGCTGTCGCGCCGGGGCGCCGTTCCTCGGATGTCTCCCGCTTGTCCTGTTGACACTTGGGCCACAACGCTTATCTTTGTCTGGGCTGCTATGCATAATCCGGCACTGGGCCTTTTTTAGCTTTACTTTATAGGTTTGATGTTTTATCAAATCTGCCTTGATGATTTGGTTTTTGCGCCAAATCACGCGGGAGGGATTTATGGAACAGAAAGATCTTGAATATTTTCGCGAACTCCTGGGAAACATGCTTGAGGAGGCCCTGAAGCAGGGCGAAATGACCCTTGAGGACATGACGGACAACAATGAAATTTGCGCCGATCCTGCGGACAGGGCCACGGTGGAGTCCGACCGCGCCTTTACCCTGCGCATTCGCGATCGGGAGCGCAAATTGATCAAAAAAATACGGGCCGCGTTGACGCGCATGGATGAAGGCGTGTTCGGCGTTTGCGACGAGTGCGGCGAAGATATCGGCGTGCCGCGTCTGAAAGCCCGCCCGGTGACAAAGCTCTGCATCAACTGCAAAAGCAAGCAGGAAGAAGATGAGCACCTGCGCGGCGAATAAGCCCGGTTACGGAATCTGTTCATGAAAAAAGGCGGCTTCGCAAGAAGTCGCCTTTTTTCATGGAGCGGCCAGGGCCGAAAGCGCGGAACGTGGAAGGCCGGTGAGCTTATTGCGGGATTTTTCCCCGATCTCCCTTTGGGGGAGAGATGACGCGCCCCGGCTCGACGTCCCGCAAGTATTCCTGCTTTTCTTCCTTTGTCCAGCGCGAACAGAAGGCCGGCCGGCCGGCGCGGATTTGTCGTATGCAGGTGTTGCACTGCACGCAGGCGCGCGCGGGCCCTGTCTTTTTTCCGGAAGCTTTGTTCAACCAGTCAAAGTCCGCGAACAGCACCCGGCCAAGGCCGATGGCGTCGGTCTGCCCGGTTGCCAGGGCGTTTGCGCAAACCTCCAGGCTTTGCAGAAGCCCGGCCGCGATCACCGGCACGGTTGGCACGGCCTTTCGGATCGTCTCGGCCTCGGCGAGCATGAAGCCCTCCCCGGCTTTCTGTTTTTGTTCGGCCAGCCAGGCAAAGCATTCGTGCGAGCCGGCGGTTACGGAAAGATAGGCCGGAGCAAGCTCGCGGACAATGATGGCGGCAACGCACGCGCCTTCTTCAAGACTGAGGCCGCCGGGAATGTATTCCCTGGCCATGAACCGGTAGCCCACCGGGTAGTCGCCCACCTTGTCCCGCACGGCGCGGCAGACGCGGGTGATGAAACGGGCGCGATTTTCGGTGGTGCCGCCGCATTCGTCCAATCGCAGGTTGGTGCGCGGTGAGGTGAAGGATGCCAGCAGATAGCCGGTGCCGCCGTGCAGTTCCACACCGTTAAATCCGGCCCGGCGCACAATGTCGGCCGATTCCGCGAAAGCCCCGGCCACCCGCTCCATATCGGCCTCATCCATTGCCCTGGGCGTGAGTTCGGGCACGCCGAAAGCCGGAACCGGCGACGGAGCGAGGCCGCCCGGCGTTCCGCAATAGCGCCCGGTATGGCAGATTTGCAGCACCGCCGTCGCGCCTTCGGCCTGAATGGCTTTGGCGAGCGCGCGCAGACCGGGAAGGTTGGCCTCGTCAAAGGCGTGGATGGTGTAGGGTGAGGGGACGGGATCGCGCACGGCCGAGGCTTCCGCCACCACCAGGCCGACGCCCGAGGCGGCAATGCGCCGGTAATGGCTGATGAGCTGCGGTGTCACCCGGCCGTCGGCATCCGCGTAGGCGGTATAAAAGGGCAGTGATACCACAGGATTGCGCAGGGAAAACGGGCCAAGGACGCAAGGCGCGAAAAGTTGTTGCATGACGTGTCTTCCCTTGGTTTGCGCGGACTTTTTCCGCCGGGTTCCGCTCCTGTTTGGGGCAAAGCAATTTTAAAAGTATTCACTTGGCTCTGCCTCACAAAATGGGGTTTCCAAAGGGGTTCACACAGAGCCTGTGTCCCCGATCCCCTTCGGCCGCACAGAGCCTGTGTCCCCCGACCGGAGGCAATAATTCTCTTTGGGCAACTTCAAAACCAATTTACTCTAGAGCATTTCAATTTTGAAATTATTCACTTGAATCTGCTTAGAAAAATGGGGTTTCCAAAGGGGTTCAACCCCTTTGGCCGCCGGAGGCAATACTACTCTTGGACAATTTCAAAATTGATTTGCTCTAATACAGCTTTTCTATGACGTCGTCCGCGATGCTGAAGGTATGTTCGGGCGCGGGAAAACTTCCCTGGCGCACATCGTCGACGTAGTCGGCAAAGGCCTTGCGCATTCTCAGATTGAGCTGCCCGTAATTCTTGACGAATTTTGGCGTAAAGTCTTCGGTCATGCCCAGCATGTCCTGGCAGACCAGCACCTGTCCGTCGCAGTGCGGCCCCGCGCCGATGCCGATGGTGGGGATGCCGATGCTGTCGGTGACAAGGGCGGCCAGCTTTGCCGGGATGCATTCCAGCACGACCGCGAACGCGCCGGCCTGCTCCACCGCCTTTGCGTCTTCCAGAATTTTGCGCGCCGAGTCTTCCTCTTTGCCCTGAACTTTGAAGCCGCCGAAAGCGTTGACGGATTGCGGCGTCAGGCCGATGTGGGCCATGACCGGAATGGAGGCGTCCACAATGGCCCGGATTTGCGGGCAGACTTCCTTGCCCCCTTCAAGTTTGACCGCCTGGGCGTTGCCTTCCTTCATCAGGCGGCCGGCGTTGCGCATGGCGTCGTGAACCGAGGTCTGGTAGGACATGAAGGGCAGATCGGCGATCAGCAGGGAGTTCGAGACCGCTCTGGCCACGGCCCTGGTGTGGTGCAGCATGTCTTCCATGGTTACGGGCAGGGTGTCTTTGTAGCCGAGGCAGACCATGCCCACCGAGTCGCCGACCATAATGGCGTTGACCCCGGAATCGTCCATGAGTTTGGCCGTGGTGTAATCATAGGCCGTGAGTATGGCCAGCTTTGTTTTGTCGCGCTTGGCTTTGGCAAAAGTCAGAACCGTGTTTTTCATGAACAATCTCCTGCTGCCGCCGCTTATAAGGCGGGGCTGAGAAAAAAGCGTTGCCGGACCAAGGAAAAAACGGGCATTATGGTCCTGCCGCCGTGAGTCGGGCGATGCCGTTGCGAATAGGGGCGGCACCGCTTGAATTACCAGACAACGGCGGTCCGGGCAACCCGCCGGCTGCCGCGTCCTGCTTGCAAACGGCACCGCCGCGCCGTCCGGTATTGGTCTTTACTCTCAACGCATGTATTTTCGGAGCCGCCATGACCTTGATGAAACTTGCCTGCCTCGGCCTTGCCGGCGCGGTCGGCACCTTGGCCCGTTTCGGGATTTCCGAACTGGTGAAGCGGAGCTTCGCCTCGACCCTGCCGTGGGGAACCTGGGCCGTGAACATTGCCGGCTGTTTTTTCTTTGGCCTTGTCTGGGTGCTGGCCGAAGAGCGGGGGCTGGTTTCGTCGGAGTTCCGCTTTGTCGTCCTGGTGGGTTTTATGGGCGCTTTTACGACGTTTTCCACCTATATGTTCGAGAGCGTGGATCTGTTGCGCGCGGGCGCCGTGATCCACGCTCTGGCCAATGTTCTCGGGCAAAATCTGATCGGCCTGGTCGCCGTGCTGGCGGGCATGGCTCTTGCCCGGCTTTTCGGATAAAAGAGGGGGAGGACGCGTAGCGGCAATGGCAAAAAAGGCGCGGCATTGCCGCCGGCTGGATGAACCGGCCGCGCAGGGGAGGGGAACGGTATGACTGGGTTTGACAAGCAACAGGCCGTGTTGCGCGACGCTCACGCGGTCACCGGGGCTTTTGGTTTTACCGGGCAGTATCTGGCCCGCCGGCTGATGGCCTCGGGCCGGCGGGTGGTCAGCCTCACCGGCACGCCCGGCCGGCGCGATCCCTTTGGCGGCAAGGTTGGGGTCCGCCTTTTCAACTTCGGGGACGCCTCGGCCATGGCCGAATCGCTCAAGGATGTGCGGGTACTGTACAATACCTACTGGGTGCGCTTTAACCATTCGCGTTTCACCCATGCCGATGCCGTGCGCAACACCCTGGTCCTGTTCGAGGCTGCGAAGATGGCCGGCGTGGAGCGCGTGGTGCATATAAGCATCACCAACGCCGACCCGCGCTCGCCCCTGGAATATTTTCGCGGCAAGGGACAACTGGAAGAGGCCCTCAAGGCCTCCGGACTGAGCTACGCCATTGTGCGCCCGGCCGTGCTGTTCGGCGACGAGGGCATACTGATCAACAACATCGCCTGGACCTTGCGCCGCTTCCCGGTATACGGCATGTTCGGCGACGGCGGCTACCACATACAGCCTGTTTATGTGGACGATCTGGCCGCCATCATGGCGGAGCAGGGGGAAGGCCGCGAACCGGCCCTTGTCAACGCCCTTGGACCGGAGGATTTCACCTACCGGGAACTGGTGGAGATGATAGGCGCGGCCATAGGCAAGCGGCGGCCCATCGTCGCCATGCCCCCCTGGCTGGGGTACGCCTTGTCCAGGGCCATCGGCGGGTTTATGGGCGACATCTTTGTCACCAAAGAGGAAATCGACGGCCTGATGGCGGATACTCTGCACGTTTCGGGTGCGCTTCCCACAGGAAGCACGCGCCTGTCCGACTGGGCTCGGCAACATGCGAATGCCCTTGGCCGGGCGTATTTCAGCGAACTGGCCAGGCGCGTTCCCGGCGGCGCATAAGGGCGCGGCCGCTGGAACAGGACTTTGAACGATCGCAATGCTTTTTTCAGCGCGCGATCATAGACAATCAGGAGGTTTCATGTCTTCCGCTTTCTGGCGTTTGACGGTGCGTTCCGAGTTCTCGGCCGCGCATGCTTTGCGCCATTACCAGGGCAAGTGCGAGAACCTGCACGGGCACAATTTTTCCGTGGAAGCTGTGGTCCAGGGTGAGGTTCTCACCCCGGACACGGAGTTGCTGGTGGATTTTTCCCTCGTCAAACAGGATCTGAAATCCGTGCTGGATGCGCTTGATCACAGGGTGCTCAACGAAACCCCGCCTTTTGACCGCATCAACCCTTCGTCGGAGAACCTGTCCCGCCACATTCACCAGTGCCTGGCCCCGCTGGCGACAAAGCGCGGCGTACGCCTGCACAGCGTCACCGTGGGCGAAAAGGCCGCGCAGAGCGCCACGTACTTTGAAGAAAGCGGCGGCTGAGCCGTTGGCGTGGTGCGCCGCGCTGGCGGGTGAAAAGCCTTTTGCCTTTCCGGGGCGTGCCGCGTTCCGGCAGTCGGGCGGTTTGGGAGCCTCTACAAACCAAAAGCGGCATCGTATGGCGGCAAGACGCAAAAGCCTTGTCCGAACCTTGTATAATTTATCCAAACCTTGTATAGGAGATATATCATTTGATTGTGGGCGTCTTCGGCAACTGCCTGACGCTTTCTTTCGTCCATATCGTGACAACGCGCCGGAGCACAGGTAATGGTTATGATGTTTTATCAGGGCGCTCGTATTTCTTCCTTTTTATTTCAGGCTGTTTCTTTTTCGTGAATGGCTTCGGCTGCCTTTGCCGGAGCCATTCATTTTTTTAACTGAGTTTGGTAGGGTGCTGGCCGTTTTTTTCAGGCGGTCCGCAGCCGAAAGTGTCATCCGCAGCGCGGTTGGAATTAGAGAGTATTGTATTGCAACATGCGGAGAGAGACGGGCGTATGCGGAAAAGCGGAACCCTCAGAAGAGATCGCATCGCTTCGGCGTTGCTGGAAGCGTTGGGCCAGAGCGGCCTTGTGGTGCTTACCGCGCCCATGGGCTATGGCAAGACCACGGCGGCGCGGGCTGTGCTTGAAATGAACCTGGGCAGAACCCTGTTTATGACCATACCCCAGGGGCCGCATACCGCCATGCATGCGTGGGATCTGGGCTGGCGGCAGATAGCGGCGCAAGGTTCCACTGTGGCGGCCGTTTTCCAACGCGCGGGATTCCCCCGCAACGCCGTCGAATGGGCCCGCATGTTGGAGCAGACCAGAAAAGCCCTGGATGGGCGTTACACTGTACTGGTCATCGATGACTACTACCATGTGGAATCACGGGAAGTGGACTCCATAACGGAAAAGCTTATCCGGGCGCGGATTCCGGAACTGAGCGTGTTCCTTCTTTCCCGCGCCGTACCGGACATCCATCTGCAGGATATGTGCGTCAAGGGGCTTGCCGTCCACTTTCAGGAGGATTTTCTTCGCTTCACCAGGGAGGACATCGAAGGATACCTGCATTTGCACGGCATACGTAACGACGCCCTGACGGAAGAAGCCCTGCGCATCACCGAAGGCTGGCCCGCCGCCCTTTGGCTCAGCGTGCAGAGCTACAAGAAAAGCGGCAGGTTCGCCGCCGCCAAAGATGTCGAGGATTTGCTGTATACAACCGTATACAGGTACTATACGCGAGAGGAAAAGTCCGTTCTGTTGCAACTTTCTCAGCTGGAAAGCTTCACTCTTGAGCAGGCTGATTTTATCTGCGCGAATGAAAACGCAAAAACGCACGTTATGGCGTTTTACAACAGCAATGCCTTCATCAGCTATGATAAATTGAATGATAGCTATAGAATGCACAGCCTGTTTCGAGGGCTTTTGCTTTCAATTTTGAGTGATAAGATTGACCAAGACGCTAAATGTATAGATATTACAGCTCTGTACCGGCGATGCGGCGAGCATTGCAGGAAAAACGAGGACTTTATTCAGGCCATTCGCTTTTTCCACAAGGCCGGAGCTCCTGACGATCTGTTGCAAATTCTGCTGATTATGGCCCAACCCACCGATGGGACCATCGTGATGTTCGCCCCGGAGGAAATGCTCCGCACCTTCCAGGACATCCCCTGGGAGATACGCTTGCGCTGCCCCATAGGGTATCTGGCCTTTGTATACTACTACATGTCGCGAATCAGCATCAAAAAGGGCATGGTGCTCCTGGGGGAAGCGGAACGCCGTTTTATGGATTCGGACTTGTCCGCTCGGGAAAAGCGCCGCATCAGAGGCGAACTGGAACTGATGCGGGGCATAGGCGACTTCAACGATCTGTTTGTCATGCGCGACCGGCACAAAACGGCCCACAAGCTGCTGGACGGTCGTTCATCCATCGCGCACAGGCAGCTCGTATGGACCTTCGGCTCTCCCCATGTGGCCTTCCTGTATCTTAAAAATCCCGGCACCTATGCGGATAGCGTCAAGCTGGTGGAAAACGACGTGCACTATTACCAGGATATGACCGACGGCTGTGGCGCCGGAGCCCAGGATCTGTTTCGCGCCGAGTACCTGCTGGAAACCGGGGCGCTGCAGAAAGTGGAAATACATGCCCTGAAAGCGGCATACAAGGCCAATGTCAAGGCCCAGACCTCCACCCTCATCGCGCTGAGTTTCACCCTGGCGCGTTTGTATCTGGCCCTGAGCGGCGTTGACAAGCCGGAGCGGGCTCTGAGGGTTTTGCGGGATCTGGCGCCCCAGGTGGAAGCAGCGGACAGGCCCCTGCTTTCCGCGTCGCTGGATCTTTGCCAGGGGTATATATATGCCTGCCTTGGCGCGTTGGAAGGCGTGCCCGGCTGGATAGCCAGAGGAGAGCTGGAATCCTCGCACAGTTTTCACCTGGGCACAAGTTTCGCCCACATCGTGCACGGCAAGGCCCTGCTTGTGCAAAAGGATTATCCCGGGCTTGAGGCGTTGAGCGAGGAGATTCCGCTGCGCATCGCCAGATACAACAACTTGTTCGCCCTGATACACGCGGAAACCCTGCGCGCCATCGCCGCCCTGCATCTGCACGGCAAAAGCGCGGCGCTGGCCGCTTTGGAGCGGGCTCTCTCCCTTGCCCGGCCGGACAATATCCAGCTGTGCATCGCCGAATACGGCCTGCATATCATACCGCTTTTACGCGAACTGGAGAAAGCGCGGCCCGCCGATACCCATCTGCGCGATATCATCCGGCTTGCGCGGCAGTTCGAACGTCGCGCGGATCGGACAGGCTCCCTGCTGTCGCCACGGGAGCGGGACGTTATCGCCAGGGTGGCCAAGGGGTGGAGCAACAGCGAGATCGCTGAGGATCTCGGTTTGCAGAACGTTACAATCGCTCAGGCGCTTACCCGGACTTTCCGCAAGCTTGGGGCGAAAAACCGCACGGAAGCGGCCCGGAAGTGGATGCAGAAGTTTCAGGAATGAGTCTTCCGATGTCGTCCGCACAAAAAGAGCTTGCGGCAACGGGTTTTGCGCGGACCGCATGTTTTAGACAGTTTTTGGCCGGTTTTTTTTGTGATTGTGGACTATTTTATATTCTTTTCTGCAATGAGCCTTTGGGATAACCTAGTATAATTTTTAGGATACTTTAGAGTCTGTCGAAAAAACTTACATTATACATATAATCCTATGCATTGCCGTTCAATACAGAACGTGTATTCTGTCTCTAGCTAGAGGGGGCAGAGCGCCTTGTTCGATTCTCCTCACTATTTGATTGGTAATAGGTAGTGATTTGGCTGTATGTTTTGCATGCAGTTTGGGTAAGGTTGTTGAGAAAGCGCTTCCTGGAGAGTGTGTCCGCGAAGGCATGCGGCGAATGGCGTCAGTTTGGGCAAACGACGCAGTGGAAGCGCAAGGGTGCGGTGATCATTATGAATGCTATCGTCGTTATCGGCCCACAGGACAGACATTGTAAGAAACTTGTAAACTGTATCAACTCGCTTGGACGAAAGGCGACACTTGTTGAAACGCTTGAAGAAGCCTGTCTGCGCCACAAAAATCATTTTTATCCCCTTATCATTATTTCCGAAGAATCTCTCGACATTTATGAAGGCTGGCTTGATCCGTTTATTGTTGACGGAAAAAAGCCTGAAATAACTGTTGTATCACACAGTTATAATGTAACGCTTGAAAAATTGCTTCTTGAGTATGGTGTAACATATTATACATCGTACGATAACGTCCATGATTATATAAAATTCATAATCAATACTATGGCTGATGAGGGCCATGGCGCCAGGGAAAAACAGCATCCTGGTCGGTTTGCCATTTTTGGAAAATCCGAGCGTCTTCTGCGGGCCTTTGAGCAGGTGCGGCAATATGCCCGTTTTGAAGGCAGCGTGCTGCTGGCCGGCGCGACAGGGACCGGAAAGGAGCTGTTCGCCCGCGCGCTGCACTCCATGAGCCCGCGCGGCAGCGGCCCGCTTGTCACCGTGGACTGTGCCTCGCTTCCTCCCACGCTGGTGGAAAGCCTTCTTTTCGGGCACCACCGGGGCGCTTTTACCGGCGCCAGCGCCAGCAAGGCGGGGCTGATCAAAAACGCCGACAGCGGAACGCTGTTTCTTGACGAAGTGGGCGAAATGCCCCTGGAAGTGCAAAAGAAGTTTTTGCGCGTCCTGCAGGAACGTCGCTTCATTCCCGTGGGCAGCGCCAAAGAGGTGCACAGCGACTTTCGCGTGGTGGCGGCCACTAACCGTAATCTTGCGGAAATGGTTGCGGCCGGGACGTTCCGTGAAGATCTCTACTATCGCCTGCGCATTTTGCATGTGGAGCTGCCCCCGCTTTACCAGCGCGAGGACGACGTTCTGCATATCGCCCGCCAGTTGCTGCAGCGGTCTTGCGAACGGGCGGGCGTGGCCCCCAAACGCTTTTCCGAAGACGCTCTGCATGCCTTGCGCGCATATCACTGGCCCGGCAACGTGCGCGAACTTGTCAACGCCATCGAAACCGCCTTTGCCACCGCCTGGAACCTGCCCGTCCTGTCGTCCAAGCAACTGCCGTTGTATATACAGGCCTGGGGCACGTCTCCGGCAGGCCATCCGAATCGCCGAAAGGGAGACGGCCCGGGCGCTGTTGAGCGGCGCCTGATGCGGGACCGCAGAAAAGTACGCCCTTCCGGCGGCGGGGGGCAAGAAGATCGGCCCCTGCTGCCAAAACCCTTGCCCATAGCCACGTTGCCAACGAACTATAAAGAAGCTCGGCGCCGCGTTCTCGAGCAATTTGATCTGGAATACTTTACCGCCTTGCGCGGCGTATGCAGGGGCGACATGAACACGGCCTGTTCCGTGTCGCAACTGTCCCGCCCCCGGCTGTATGAGCTGTACAGAAAGTACTTGCCGGCGGATCAGGACCGGTCATGATCGCGACCATCGCCCTCCGGAATTTGTGCCATGACCGGATTCGCCTGCTGGTCACCTTGACCGGCATCGTGTTCGCCGTTGTCCTGGTAACTTTGCAGTGCGGCCTTTTCTGGGGTTTCATGACGACCATTTCCGGCGTTGTTGACAACAGCCGGGCTGATGTCTGGGTCGCTTCGCGGGGGGTGAAAACCTTTGATATCGCCATGCCCATGCCAGAAGCGCGTTATCACCAGGTGCTTTCCGTGCCCGGTGTGGCCGAAGCTTCGCGCATGGTGGTGGATTTCGCCTTTTGGAAAAAACCGGACGGCGGGCAGGAATCCATAGAGGTGGTGGCCTTTGACGCGCATAAGGGCATGGGCGGTCCCTGGAACATGGTGCGCGGCAATCTTGAAAGCCTGGGCGCAGAAGACGCGGTGATTCTGGATCAGCTCTATCTGGAAAAACTGGGTGTTTCCCACCTGGGAGAAGAAGCGGAAATCGTCAGCCGCCGGGCGCGGGTGGTGGGTTTTACCTTGGGAATCCGGTCCTTTACCACATCACCTTACGTCTTTACCGCCTACCGCAACGGGCACCGCTATTCGCGTTTCGCGCCAGCGGAAATAACTTACGTGCTCGTGCGGGCCGCCGAGGGAGTGGACCCCAGGGAGCTGAGCCGGCGCATCAGCGCGCGCCTGCCCAACGCGGAGGCCTTCACCACAGAAGAATTCAGCCATAAAACCCGCATGTACTGGATGATGAGCACCGGCGCCGGGGCGGCCCTGCTGTTGGCCGCGCTGCTCGGCTTTGTAGTAGGCATGGTGGTGGTGGCGCAAACGCTGTACGCCACCACCATGGATCATCTGGGCGAGTTCGCCACTTTAAAGGCCATGGGCGCTCCGAACGGGTACATCATCCGCATCCTCGTCGTGCAAGCCTGCATCAGCGCCGGACTGGGCTACGGCATAGGCTTGCTCATCTGCATTCTGATAGTGGAGGCGCAGCGCTTCGGCGACGCCTCCATCGTGCTTTCACCGGCCATGGCCCTGGCCATTTTCGCCCTTACCCTCTGCATGTGCGTGACTGCCTCGCTTATTTCCATCCGCAAGATCATGCGCCTTGATCCGGCGATTGTCTTCAGGGGGCGCTGATGGTCGAGCCTGTCCTTTCCGTAAGCCGCGTCAGCAAGTATTTCGGCAGCGAACCTAACCGCCAGTATGCCGTGCGCGACGTTTCCTTACGCGTCATGCCGGGCGAGATCCTCATGCTGTGCGGCCCGTCCGGCAGCGGCAAAACCACCCTGCTGTCCATCATGGGGGGCATACTTACTCCGGATGCCGGCGAAGTGCGGGTGGGGGGGCAAAGCATGTCCGGTTTGGATAAAACCGGTCTGGCCGCCCTGCGCCTGAAGCATCTGGGTTTTATTTTTCAGGAATACAATCTTTTTCCGACCCTGGACTGCCTCGGCAACGTGATGGTGGCCCTTGATTTGCAAGGCATCAAAGGCCGGCGGGCCGAAGACGAGGCTGCCGGAAAACTCGCCGCCGTCGGCCTTGGCGAGCGTCTGCATGAAGATCCGGCCAGGCTGAGCGGCGGGCAGAAGCAGCGTCTTGCCATTGCCCGGGCGCTGGCTGGCAACCCGTCCGTGCTGCTCGCGGACGAACCCACCGCGGCCCTGGATTCGCAAAACGGCGCCCTGATCATGGGCCTGGTGCGTGAACTGGCCGACAAGCACGGCCGGGCCGTGGTCATTGTCACGCATGATCCCCGCATTCAGAGCGTGGCCGACCGGGTGGCGTTCATCGAGGACGGGCGGTTGCGCGAGCCGCCGGCCGGCGGGCCGGACTGAGCAGCGGCCCGGACTGTCAGCTTGGACTGCCAGGAAGGAGAGGGCATGACGAATTTTCAAAAAGGTGTGGCCGTGGCTGTGGTCGCGTTTATCGCGCTGGCCGCCGGCGTTTTTATTCAGCAGCGGGAAAAGAAAGACCTGTTTCTTTCCCTGCCCGCCACGGCGGCCGCGCAAGATCTGGAAAGCATGGACGCCTCGTGGGTGGTGGCGCCCGGCATTGTGGAGCCCTTAAGCCGGGAGTTGTTTCTGGGCTTCGACGTCAGCGGCGTCATCGGCGAAATGCTGGTGGAGGAGGGCGACAACGTGGAAGCCGGGCAGCCCCTTGTGCTGCTTAAGCGGGAAGAACAGATGGCCAGGCTGGCCGTGGCCAGGGCCAATGTTGAAGCGGCCAAGGCCGACGATGAAATGCACCGTGCCGGCGCGCGCCTGGCGGAAAAGGAAAAGGCCAGGGCCGCTCTTGCCAGCGCCGAGGTGCGGCAGGAGCAGGCCGACAGGGAAGTGGAGCGCCGTCAGATCATGATCAAAAGCCGCTCCATCGGCATTGAGGAACTGGAGCGGGCCCTGCGCGACGCCAAAATCGCCCGGCACGACCTGGACGAGGCCAAATGGCAGTTTGCCCTGGTGAACGATTGGTTCCGCGATGAAGAGCAGGAAATGGCGCGCCGCCGCCTGGAAGCGGCCGAAGGCCAGGCCAAGGAGGCTGCGGCGGCCTTGGAAAAAACCATGTTGCGCGCCCCGGTGTCGGGCACGATCCTGCGCGTTTTCAGCGAACCCGGCGAGGCCTATTCCGTATTCGCGCCCTCCCCAGTGCTCAGCATGGGTGATACATCGGTCATGCGGGTGCGGGTTGAGGTGGACGAGCGCGATGTGGCCCGGATCAAGCAGGGGCAGAAAGCCTATGCCAGCGCGGACGCCTTTGGCGACAGGCGCTTTACCGGGGTCGTTTCCAAGTTGGAGCAGAGCATGACGCCCAAGCGCACGCGCACGGGCGACCCTTCCGAGCCCATAGACAGAAGCGTGCTGGAAGTGCTGCTTACCCTTGACGAAGCCGGCGGCCTGTACAGCGGGCTGCGCGTGGACGCGTTCATCCAGGCGGAGCCTCCGCCGGTACGGGTTGGAAAACGGGCGGAATAAGCGGGTAACGCGGTATAGTGACTTGTTACCGCTCCTCGGCGGAGCGGGGAGGGAACATGCCCGGAAAAAGCGGCGGCGTAGCGGTGGCGGGAAGCGGCGAATGGGGCGCGGCCATGCCCAGGGTATTGCCCTTTGCCGCTTTGGTGGCGGGTATAGCTGTTCTGGAACTGGCCGACATGTCGGGCTTGACCGATGTTTACCCAAATGCCGGTACGCTCGTGTACCCTTTCCGGGCTGCGTTCGCGGCCCTGGCCTTGTGGTTCTGCCTGCCCCTGTGCCCGGAATTCTCCCTTCGGGAGCTTATGCGCTGGAAAGACAGCCTGTTCTCCCTTCTGATCGGGCTGTTGGCATTTTTTCTGTGGATCCACATGGATGTTCCGTGGGCCAGAATGGGCTCTCCTACGCCGTTCATGCCGGAAGCAGCCGCGGAGGACGCCTGGCGGACAGCCTTGCTGGCCGTGCGTTTTTCCGGGGCGGCTCTCCTGGTGCCGCTTGCCGAGGAACTGTTTTGGCGCTCCTTTCTCATTCGTGTTCTGCAGAAGCGGGACTTCCTCTCCGTGCCGCTGGGACGCGTTCACTGGCCCTCCTTTGCCATTACAGCGGTTCTCTTTGCCCTGGAACACCACCAGATCGCGGCCGGGCTTATGGCGGGCGTGCTGTACAACCTGACCCTGTACCGTACGAAGAGCCTCGCCCAGTGCGTACTGGCCCATGCGACGACCAACGCCTCCCTGGGCGTGTGGGTGCTTGTCACGGGCGCCTGGCGGTTCTGGTAACCCCCCCCCTCTTTTTTCGCAGGATTGCCTGTCGCCCTCTCTTACAGAAGTCACGTCGGCAAACTTTACAGAAAGACGGATCGTCTCTGTTAAAGCGTTGCTCCCGGAAAAGAATAACGTTGAGAGATATGTTGGCATGTATCTTGCTTTCTATGAACATGCAAAAACTACTTTTATAACTGGCGCTCAATTTAAGAAGGGGGTAGAATGTGAAACAAATACTGGTTATCAGCATGGCTGTTATGTTTTGTTTTGCCGCAGCGAACGCCCAGGCCGAGGTGACGGCGTGGGACTACAAGCTTACCGGTATTTTCACGCAGTGGACAGATGAAGATGGCAGAATCGGCACGGCGGATCGCAACTTCACGAGCATCCGGACCGAAGGCAGTGAAACTTTCTTAAGCTATGAGCATCTGGGCGGAACCCACGCGCCCGGCACGGCTTCCGGATACAATAGCCTGAGTTGGGGGAACATTTTCGGAAGAAGCTCCATCGGCATAAACGCCAGGAGCGGAGTGGTGAACACCAACGGAGACAGGGCGGAAGGCGTCACGCTCTGGCACGATAACTCGGCCATTAGCGGGTACGTTACCGCGCTGGCCAGAGGCATCGTTCAGATCGTGCTGGAACTTACCCCGGAGGAGCTTGGCGGCGTGGCCGAGAGCTTCTCCACGGTGCTGAATTTCGCCTTCTTTGAAACGCCGAACGATGGCAGTAACGAGGATGATATCTTTGTTCTGCTGGGTGAGCCCGTGCGGCCGGAAACCTTTGTCTACGAAGGAGAGGAGTATCACTTTTCCTTTACCGAGTCTTTCCGGCAGGTAGAGGGGTGGTACGCCAACTACGTGCGTGAACAGATGCGGTGGGACGAAACCGTGCCGGTTTACGGCTGGACCACCACGGAAGGTGGGAATACCCTCATTCCCACATGGTTCTCCCTGCGTGCCGGAGCGGCCTCTCCTACCCCCACTCCCGAGCCTGCCACCATGGCTCTCATGGGCATAGGCCTGGCCGGATTGGGCGCTTTTGCCCGCCGGCGTCGCGGCAACGCGTAACATTGTATAACGCTGGCAAAGCCCCGAAGTCGAAAGGCTTCGGGGCTTTCCTGCGTCTAGAGCAATTAACGCTTGAAAGAGTCACTTAACGGCGGGCAAGGCACAGAGCCTGTGTCCGCGACCCGCCTACGCCTCTTTCGCGGCAAGGATTTGAGGACAAATCCTTGCAGAGCAATTCACTCATTTCATTCGTAAAATGCTCTAACGCTCACGCCGGCGTCGTTTGATCGGGGGGCTGGTTCGGAAGGGCGTTGGGGCGCCAGTTTTCGTGTTCAAGGCTGTCTGGGTTTTCGCGTGCGCAAGACGCGTGCCGGGGTTCCCCCCACGACCATAAAGGGCGGCACGGGAACGGTGACCACGCTGTTGGGGGCGACAATGCTGCCTTCGCCCACGTCGGCAAAAACGCAACTGCACGCGCCTATCCAGCAGTCCTTGCCCAGGCGGACGCGCATGCGTTCCCCGCCCTGAAGGCGGATGGGCGTGTCCGGATCCTCGAAATAGTGCTGCCTTCTGCCGCTGGCGATATAGGCGTATGCGCCGATCATCACATCGTCTTCAGCTTCTATCAAGCCGATATTGCAGCCGATTCCCGCATAAAAATGTTTTCCGAAGCGTGCGCCGCTATGAGAGAACGTTGTCAGGAATTCAATAACGGAATCTTGCGAAGTGTCGGCAAAAGCCAGGCGATAAAAAGCGGCCCGCAGGAGCGAGCCGAACTTTCCGGGAAAAAGCGACAGAAACTGCGAAACGCCCTGAATGGAGTTGTCCCTGTTGCCGATTGCGGAAACGCATTTCCACCAGAGCCAGGGCGGCAGAGCAAAAAGCAGAAAGACAGTCTGCGCGAGTTTTTTCGGCATAGGGCCTCCTTTTTACGTCAGGCTTTGGCAGATACAAGGGATTACTCGGAATTCAGCTATGATATATAATATATATACTTGATTTTTTTCGATTTGGCAACAAAACATTGAAAGAGGCCGGCAGGGTGTAGCTTCTTGCGCACTGTTAAAAAATGGCTGAGACATTGTCGGTCGGTTTTACAAAGAGGAGTGGAGGTATAAAATTTTTTAAAAAATATAATTTATTTCAGTATGTTATTTTATGGCATGGCTATTGCTAGATAGGGTAAACACTTTGAAGGAGCATGCCATGAGACGTGTATTTTTGACCTTAGTGGCCCTTGTGCTTTGCCTGGGTCTGGCTTCACAGGCCTCGGCGAATATTTTCAACACCCCTGGAACCTATGATATCAAGTTCAACGGCTACGAGTATGCCTACTGGGGGAGTCATTCGGAGTTCATGGGCGGCACGGCCGACACGATCGACTCCTATTACAATTTGCTCAATCCGGACGGCACGCTGAAAACCGAATTTTCTATGTCGGCGGTCACCTATATTACCACGGCGACCAGGCTGGATGCCAAGGGCAATCCCATCTATCCCTCTGCCTATTCCGAGAGTGAGAACAGGGCCGCCGGCGCCTACGTTGCCATCCTGCACGGTTTGCAGGCCGGGATGAGCGTTGGTAACATGGTAGCAGACAGGGCCGCTACGATGTATTTTACCGGCGGCGTTCTTGACTGGTACTTCATTCCTTCAGGTCTTGTCAGTGATTTCAGCGATATGGCGTATGAGGCCGGCGTAGGCCTGACCGGCGCCATGGGCAAGCTGGCGGACATGCTGGACAAGCTGACGCCTTTTGCCCAGCTCGAGCTGGCCAAGACAGTTGAATATAACGGCAAGTGGTACACAGGATCTGCCGATCTGACCCTGGCCGGCGACACCTACCTGGTGGGGCACCCCAGATTTTATGCCGATGTGATTGAGGACGGGTCGATTTTTGACAGCAATCTTTTCGACGGGCACGACCTTACTTTCCAGGCCACCCTGTACTGGAATGAACTGATGCACAGGTTCACGATTAACGATCCGGCTTCCGTGAACGTGCCCACCCCGGAACCGGGCACGCTCAGCCTTATGGCCCTGGGGCTTCTGCTCACGGCATTCTATGTCAGCCGCCGCAAGAATATGGGCTGACGCCGCGCGTCCCGCGCTGTTCCTTCCCTGATAAACAAAGCTTCCCGGGTCTGAGCGCATGCGCTTTGGCCCGGGCGGTTTTTTGGGCTTCCGGACCAAAGTTGTAAGTTCAGCCGACAAGGTGTCGGCTGAACTTACAACTTTGGTTTTCCACCACCATGATTACCCCCTGCCCCCCATGCCGAGCAGGGTGGAGCGGGCTGGACAGCGCGGGCGAAAAGAGCGGGTATTGTGATGCGCCGGGCGATGCCCGGCTTGAGGACCGCAACGTTGACAGATCCTAGGCCGCTACGGAAGTTTCCGCCAGCATGAAGAGCCTGAGGAACCTCCGGAAGGCGGATGGTTCCGGGGCAATCAGGACGCCGCCAAGCCGAAGCAGGGTATCGTCTTTCACATGACATATTCTGCACGCGTAATTTGTTGCCGCGGCGTCGTCTCCAAACTGAAGCACAAGTTCAAATTCTGTTATGTTTCTATAGAGCTGCTCCATGCTTTTTTTTGCTCCATGGATGACTATTCCTACGCCTGATATGGATATATCAATAATTGATGCGCTTTTATATGTAATATTTCTATCAATATCAGACAATTTAACGACACAAGGAACATGTAATCTTTTTCTTAATAATCGTCTTCCATTTTTTTTATAATTATCATCATTTATATACTCAAAAAATGAATCAAGTATCATCGATGATACATATTCAATAGGTATTGATAAAGAATTAACAATATCTTCAAAGCTTCTGAATACAGTATCAGATACTCTTATGTTGATAAGATTGTTGTCATGTTGCATATATTTTTCCTACTCACAAGCCTGGTAAAGAAAACTATCATATGCGTATTACGGACACAGCGGCAAGGAATATGCATGGCTAAATGACGGAAATTGGATTTTTCAGAAGTGTAAGGTGGTCCTCTTTGGTAGCGCTGCTAAAATCATGCCGTTGAAAGTGGGCGGGTAAGCGGTCCCAGCCGGCGCTTGTCCCGTGTTTTTCGGCAACGTTTGATGCGTCCCGAATTTTGCGGAAGCGAGGTGAAGCGATGGGGCACGATATTGACAGACGAAGAACATTGCGCCTGCGCAGAACCGCCCTGATTGAATGCAAGCTTGGCGAAATGGACCGCCCGGCCCTCAAGATTGCTGAAACGACAGATGAATATCACAAGGCCTTTCGCCTTATTTACGACGAATATTGCAGAATGGGGTATACGCAGCCCCACCCGAGCAAAATGCTGTATTCCGTATGGGGCCTCATTCCTTCGACAAGCGTATTTGTTTTCAAGTCACACCTGGAAGTGGTGTCGACAATGTCGCACATCATGGATTCAGAGCTGTTCGGCCTGCCCATGGATGCGGTGTACAAAGACAAACTTGACGAGTTGCGAGCCCAGGGAAGAAAAATAGCCGAAATAGGGGCGCTGGTGACGCAGCAAAAGCGCCGCTGGTCCAACCTGATGATCTTTCTGTGCCGGGCCGTGCTGCAGTTCGCCAGGCTTTCCGGGGTCACCGATCTGGTGATCATGGTCAACCCCAAGCACGTGCGCTTTTATACCCGCATCCTTCTTTTTGAGCTCTTTGCCGAAGAGCGCCCATACGACAAGGTAGGGGCGCCGGCGGTGGCCCTGCGGGTGAACCTGGAAACCTCCGAGGCCAACCTGTCTCTAGCTTACGCGGAAAACGACTTTGGCACGAACCTGCACGCCTTTTTTACCAAGTTCAGCGACCCCCTGCTGCCCGGCGAACAGATGCTTTCCGGCAAGCGTCGCCGGCAGATGGATCCCTACACGGTCCAGTTTCTTCTGCGCCAACGGCCGGGAATTCTGCAAAGTCTTTCCCCGGCCCAAAGGGGAGGCCTGAACGAACTCTATCACCTGCACGCATTCAGCCGGACAAGCCTGGCCGGGGAGAGCGACGATGCGTTTCGCGAAGCCGTTGCTCCGGCCCTGGAACAATTGTGTCTGGACAGCCGGCTCGACTACGCGGACTGCGCCTTTTCGCGCAACCTGGGGCTGGTGGACTACGCCGGCCAGCAGAAACTCTGGCAGACTCGCGTGGCCATTCCCGGTATGGGCGGCGTAGGCGGCGTGCACCTTATCACCCTGGTCCGCGCCGGGGTGGGGGCGTTCAATCTGGCCGACTTTGACCGCTATTCGCCGGCCAACGTCAACAGGCAATACGGCGCCGATGTGAACAGCTTTGGCAGGGCGAAGCTGGACGTGATGGTGGAACGCGCTCTGGCTGTCAATCCGTTTCTGCACTTGCGCCGCTTTCCTCAGGGAGTCAGCACGGCCACGCTGGACGACTTTCTGGAGCATACGGACATTCTTGTGGACGGCCTGGACTTTTTCGCCCAGGACATCCGCCGCCTTTTGTTCAACCGGGCTCTGGAAAAGGGTATTCCGGTCATCACCGTCGGGCCTATGGGGCATTCCGCGGCCCTGCTTCTGTTCATGCCCGGCGGCATGAACTACGACGCCTACTTCGGCGTTACGGACAGCACCGGCGAAACGGAGCGGCTCATCCGTTTCGCCCTGGGTCTTGCCCCCAAAGGGACGCATCTGCGCTATATGGACAGGCGCTTTGTCGACCTGCGCGAAGGACGCGGCCCGTCGCTGGGCAGCGCCTGCCAACTGTGCGCGGGCATGGCGGCCACGGAAGTGATAAAGCTGGCGCTGGGCAAAAAACCGCTGGCGGTCGTTCCTCGTTCCTGCCAGTTCGACCCCTATCGGGGTGTGTTGCGCCGGCCAATGTTGTTCTGGGGAATGAACAGCCCCTGGCGGCGCTTCAAGGTGGCCGCTGCTGAAAAACTGCTGCTGTGCCCGCCGCGCCTGGGGGCGACACCGCCTGAAAAGCCGGATATCCCGGTTGCGGGCGCGCCTGTCACGGCCGAACACCTGCGCTACATCATCCGGGCGGGCATACAGGCCCCATCGGGGGATAACGTGCAACCCTGGCTGTTCAGGCCGGGAAAGCGTCATATTGATCTGTTGGTCAACCGCAAGGCGGATCGATCCTTTTTCAATGGGGGTCAGGTGGCCACGCTGCTTTCAGCCGGAGCGGCCGTCCAGAACATGGTTTACGCGGCCGGGGCGCTGGGGATGCGGAGCACGACCCGCCTGTTTCCCGATCTTGTGGATGAGGATGTCGCGGCCACCCTGGTGGTTGAGCCGCAGGGCGTGCCCGTGCGGGAAAATCTGGAGTCCGCGCTCTGGCGGCGCTGCACCAACCGCCGCCTTTATGCGCGCAAAGCGGTTCCGCCCGCTGTCTGGGAACGGCTGTCCTCCCTGGCCGACGAGGATGAAGACGCACTGCTGCTCCACTGTTCCGATCCCGGCGGGCTGAAACAGCTTGGCCACGCCGTTTACTGCGCGGATATCGTGCGGGTGGAACGACAGGATCTGCACGAGCATCTCATGGAGATGATCCGTTTCGAAAAGCCGGGCAACGGCCGGCCGATCCGGGGAGCGGCCCTTTGCACGGGCATGCCCCTGAAAAACCTTCAGGCCGGATTCTTTGGGGAGTTGTATCTGCGGGCTGTGCGCTCGTGGACGGCCATGCGTCTGGCCAACCGGGTGGGCCTTGGTCGGATGATACCTCTGTTCGGGGCTCTGTCCATGATTCAGTCCGGCGGGGCCGGACTCCTGTGCGCGCGCGGAAGCGACGAAGCGGCCGTTGTCAAGGCCGGCCGCGCCCTGCAGCGCATCTGGTGCGGCCTTGAATATTTCGGTTTCGCCATGCAGCCCATGGCCGCCCTTACCCTGCTGAACCTGCGCCTGGACCTGGGAGGGGAACAGGTGTTTCTTCCTTCTCACGTGCGTCTGTTGCGTAAAGCATGGGAATTGGCCGGCCCGTTTTTTCCCGTGCCCGAGGATGCGGTTCCCCTCTTGATGTTCCGTGCCGGGCTGGCTGGACCCGTCAGGCACGGCACCTACCGCCAGGAGGTGGATGATCTGCTGATGTGGCGGAATACTTCCGATTCCGGATAGCAATGGCCGTTTGCGATCCGGAATCGGAAGGCCCCCTTTGGGGCCACGGCGGGCATAAGCGCCCGCTCAGGTGTCCAGGTGGTGCTTTTTCAGCAGATCGTAGAAGGTGGGCCGGCTGATGCCAAGGGCCTGGGCCGCCTGGACTATATTGCCTGAATGGCGGGCCAGGGCGGCAATGAGCATCTGCCGTTCCACGCTGTTGCGGGCCTCGCGCAGGGATAACGGCCCGTCGCTCCGGGTGACGGCCCATGTCTGGCCGGGTTTTTCCTCAAGGCCGAGTTCTTCGGCCGTAATCAGGGTGCCGGCGGCGAAAATAAGGGCCCGGCGCACCTTGTTTTCCAGTTCGCGTACGTTGCCGGGCCAGCCGTAGGCGCGTATGGCCTGTTCCGCCTGGGGGTGAAAACCGGTTACTTTACCGCCGGCGTTGAACTTGTCGAGAAAATGCCTGCCCAGAAGCAGGGCGTCGTCCTCGCGCACTCGCAACGGGGGCAGGGTGATGGTGACCACGCCCACGCGGTAGTACAGATCTTCGCGAAACGTTCCATTCTTGATGCAGACCGCGATGTCGCGGTTGGTGGCCGCGATGATGCGCACGTTGACCGGTATGTCCTGGCGGCCGCCCACCCGCTGGATCACCATCTCCTGCAGAAAGCGCAGCAGCTTGACCTGCAACTGCGGGGGCAGTTCGCCTATCTCGTCCAGAAACAGGGTGCCGCCGTCCGCGTATTCCACCTTGCCCTGCACCCGTTGCGCGGCCCCGGTAAAGGCCCCTTTTTCGTGCCCGAAGAATTCCGTTTCCAGCAGATTTTCCGGACTGGCGCCGCAGTTGATGGTGACCATGTCCTTGCCGTTGCGGCTGCTCATGGAATGGATGGCCCGGGCGATAAGCTCCTTGCCCGTGCCGGATTCGCCCATGATAAGCACCGGGGCGTCGGAAGCGGCCACCCGCGCGATATCCTGCATCACTTCCTGGATAATTTTTGATCTTCCGATGATGCCGTGCTCGTCGTCGTCAATTCCGGCGGCCGGCGGCGCGGAAGCGCGCAGTTCGCTCAGGAAAAAGGCCCGGCGGACGATGACCAGAAGCTCCTCCAGGTTCAGCGGCTTGCGGCAAAAGTCGCAGGCCCCGCTGTTGATGCAGCGCAGGGCATTGTTCATGTCGTGATGCCCGGTGACGACGATTACGCGGGCCTGCGGGTCCTGGGCCAACAGTTCGGTCAGGCAGCGGGTGCCTTCCGAGTATCCTTCGGGATCAGGGGGAAGGCCGAGGTCGAGGGTGATCACCTGGGGCTTTGTCTTACGCTGGATTTTCAGGGCTTCTTCGGCATTGGTCGCGGTCAGCACGGTGTAGGGCTCGTCAAAAAAGCCCCATTGCAGCTGGCGGCGGACCTCTTCATTATCTTCGATGATCAATAGATGCTTTGTCATAGGCCCTCCGCCGCCTCGCGCGCTTGTCCGTCCGCAAGTCCGGCGGCAAAGCGCATGGTGAACGTGCATCCCCTGCCGGTATCGTTGTGCACTGTCAGCGTACCACCGTGGGATTCCATGATTTTTTGGGAATGGTACAGCCCTATGCCCATTCCCCTTTGCTTGCCGCTGTTGAACGGCTTGAAGGGGCCGTTGCGCAGCACGGTTTCGGCCATGCCGCCGGCCTGATCCTGTATGCGCAGCAGGGGGACGTCCTCCAGGGCGGCTTCCACCCGGATGGGTTTGTTGCCGCCGGCTTCCACCGAATTCAGGCACAGGTTGGTGATGACCTTGGCCAGTTGCTCCACGTCGCCCCGCACCGTGATCGGCTCTCCGGCAAAGCCAACGTTGGCTCCCGGCACGCGGGCGCAGGCGTCTTTGGCCAGGGCGAGCAGATCCACGTGCTCCAGGCGCAGGGCGGAGCGCTTGGGCAGGCAGGTGAGCTGGGTGATGAGAATTTTCATGTTGGCCACGGTGTTGCCCAGTGTTTCCAGCATGTCCTGCTGAAAGTCGGGCTTGGTTATGAACCGGCGGGCGTTCCCCGTGAGCAGGGAAAGGGCGTAGACCTGGTTTTTCAGATCGTGCAGCACAAAGGCGCCCAGGCGGCTTAAGGCCTCCATTTCCCTGGCCGTGCTCAACTCGTCGCCAAGGCGGAAACCGCGCGCGCACAACCCTATCTGGCGGCCCATGGCCTCCATGAGCTCAAAGTCTTCCTCGTCATGTTCTTCCTTGCCGTCAATGCACGGGCCAAGAAGGATGATCCCTTCGGGGTGGCCGGCGGCGGAGACCGTACCCGCCAGACCGACGTCCAGGGCTTCCAGATGGCCGGACACGCGTTCGGGCAGCGTATAGTCCGGCATTCTCGGAGAAACGGGCACGCCGGGACAGCGCAGCAGCGGGGCGAAGTCTTCCGGCTCCGGCCGGCCGCCCGCGTTTTCGTCCAGCTCATAGTAAATGGGCGTGCCTATGCGGCCGGGGCGCTCGTTATCCACCGGGACAAATATTGCGCCTGTAAGGCCGAAGGTCTCGCAGTAGCCCAGCAGCACCGCCCTGAACAGGGACTCCCTGTCCGTGGCCTGGGAAAGCCGTTCGCTGAACTGAATCCATTGCCCGCGGTAGTCGTATTTTTCGTTGTACAGGTTGCGGTGCATCCAGATGGAAACCCGCCGGCGCAGGCGATGGGAAAGCAGAAGCAGAAAACCGCCAAGGCCCAGTACGAGCAGAAGAAAGGCAAGCACATACTGCTCAAAAGCCGGGCCGAAGTGGCGCGCCCCCTCGCGGGCCAGGCCGATGCCCAGCAGGTACAGCCCGGCTGCGGCCACGGCCAGGGAGCGGAACACCGTGCGCCGGGCCATGCGCACCCGCCCGCTGTGCCGCCGCCATTCCGCGAAGCACAAAAGCAGCGCGCCCATGAGAATGGCGAAGGTGCGCAGGGGCAGATAGCGCATGTTCAGGGCTCGCACCAGCAGCCCCTGGCTGTAGAACACAGCCAGGGAAAGGATGATCATGCCCGCGCCCAGAAAAGCCAGCTTGAGGCGCCAGCGGTCGCTGTGCTGGCTGCCGCGCAGGGTGCTTTCCAGGTTGCCGGCGGCCAGTAGCAGCACCAGCACCAGGTGCAGATAGAAGAAAAACGCTCCTGGCTCCAGAAACAGCAACGGTTCGGCCTTGAAATCGGCCACAAAGAAGAAGGTCGAGGAGGGCAGGGGCACGATGAATACCAGCGGCACCAGGGAGAACAGCGCCAGCAGCTTGTCCGCGGCGCTCAATCCCGTCCAGCGCAGTTCGCGGCCGTATGACAGGCTGAAAAGCAGCCAGGCCGGCCCCAGCAGATATTGGCTGAACAGAAGCGGGGCAAGGGCGTCCGGCAGGATATCCGGGCGATCCACAATATGGTTTTCCAGAAGGATCAGCCAGGCGGTGGCCAGAACGGCCGGGGAAAGGGCGGCCAGCCCCCGGCCTTTTTGGTTGCGCCAGAGAGGCAGAAGATACAGCCCCAGAACAAGGGCGCATGTGATTGTTAGAAAAAACATAGCCGTGCTCCCATGTTATGAAGGAAGGTAGGCGCGCAGAAGCGGATAGGCCTTTTGGATAAAATCCGAGGCCAGGGCATCGGCTTCCTGTTCATAGCGCCGGGAGACATGCAGGCGGATAAAGCTGGCGTCGCGTCTGCCGTGCAGCAGTATTCCCCGAAATTCAGCGGTCTTGAGGGCGAAATCGCTGGTCAGGTTTTGATCCCGCATCTGGTACCAGTAATAGTAAATGATCCCGGTGTGCTCCTTCTGATAGGTGGCCCGCACCAACTGCACGGGGCCCACGGTCATGGTCCGGCTGTCCAGCAATTCCCAGCCGGATCCGGGCAGGCAGTTGCGGGGGGAGTGGATGGGGCCGGCATCGGGACCGCCGTCGTGGTAGCCCACATACAGGCCCAGTTGCCTGCCCTGCGGATCCGTGTACGAGCGCATAAGATAGTCTGAAGCGCGCAGCACCTTGAGCACGGGTTCGTCGAACAGGGTTTTTTCCACCACCCGCCATTGCCCGATATGGTCCGGAAAGGCCGAAAGAGCGACGTTTTGCGGCACAACGCGGGTTTTGCGCGCGTGAGAGGCTACGACCGCAAGACCCAGCAGGAGCAGTATCAAAACAATGTTACGGCGCATCCGGTCCTCCTTTGCGCTTTTCCGGCAGCCGGCCGAGCAGGAATCCGGTCAGGGCGGTCAGGGCTAGGGCCATGAGAAAAACGGCCATGCCGGCGAAATCATGAAAAAAGCCCTCGGCGGCGGCCGCGCCCGCGTGGCGGGCCAGCAGGCCGGTGATGAAGACGCGCAGGGCGTTGGTGAGAACGGCGATGGGAATGGTGGCCAGAATAAGGATAACACGCCGCCAGGGTTGCCTTAGGAACAAAAAGGCATAGGCCACGCCAAGGGCGATCAGGCTGGTGAGGGAGCGCAGGCCGCTGCAGGCGTCCACCACTTCAAGCGTGATGTTGGGGAACATTATCAGGTTCCCTTCGCGCAGCACGGGCAGGCCGAGCAGTTTGAGGCCCCCGGCGGCGGACCAGCTTACCAGCGATTTTAGGGGCATGGCCAACATGTCGTACACGGTGTACGGCAGGGGAATCATGAACACCAGATAGGCCAGGGGCAGGGCCAGCAGGCGCATGACCCGGCCCCCCCACAGGGCGTACAGTGCGCCGGCCAGCAGGAAGAGAGAGGAAACCCGGCTGGTGAACAGTTCCCCGACGGCTGTTCCCGCGAAGAGCAGCAGCAGGCCGAAAGCCATCAGGACAAGGCCTCGAAGATCCGGCCGGGCTTCCAGATCTCTGATTTCCGGCAGGCGGCCGTGAGCGAACCAGGCGGCCACAATGGGCACCAGGAAGCCGTGCGAGTAGTTCGGGTCCGCCATCCAGTCGTGGACCATGCGCGGGTAGATCGGGGCGTAGGCCGCTATCAGCAGAAGCGCGGCCGCGGGCCAGAACCAGATATAGCGCTTGCAGGATTCCGCGACAGTCATGTCGTCCTCCAGGCGGTGAAACGGGTGAGACCTCCCCGGATCAGCCGTGTCAGCGGATTGCGCGTGCGTGCTTCTTCCAGGTACAGGGCGTCCACAAGGGGACCGAGGTAGCGAAAGTTTCCGTTTTCCCCGGCATGCAGCGGCCCGAAGCGGCGAAAGCGGAAACAGCCGTGTTGATCCTCGCCCGAGGGCGTGTCCCGGTATTGCGAAGGAATGGTGGTGCCGGCGTAATGCCGGGCCGCCAAGGCGAACAGGCGGGGGGAACAGCCCCCTCCGGGCCAGCACAAGTAACGTACCGTTTTGCCCAGCAGGTCGTTCAAAAACGCGGCTGATTCGATCAACTCCGCTTCCGCTCTGGCCAGGTATTCCTCTTCCGTTTCCATGTGGCTGTTGCCAAGGTCATTTTGCAGGCGGTCCGCCAGGGCGCGCAGCGTGTCGCGCCAGTCCGGCTCGGCGAAAAATCCGACTCCGATCCTGGCTACCTGACCGCGCAGTTCATCGGCCAGACGCGGGTCCGGAAAGTAGCGCGGTCCCTCAAGGGCTTTACGGTGTTCGTAGACAGGCTCTCCCCAGCAACCCGGTTCGCTTTCCGGCCGCAAGGCGCGCCATTTGTTTTCCGGATCGACGTTCCAGGACATCCAGTCCCAGGAATCGCCCGGATGCCGGAAGTCCACGATGCGCGGCCCGCACGGATACCAGGTGTGGGTGACGGCGTGCGACTGGATGTCCAGCACGCCCCCGTTATCCAGGCGGACCAACTCGGCCCGGTTCAGGAAGCCCGAGGCAGGAACGGGCGGCTGTCCGGGCTGCCATTGCGGCCGCGTTTCCCGGCCGGGGTCCACAAAATCCCTGGAAACAAACAATGTGCCGGCAAAGCCGTAACGCTTGAGCAGGGGGGCCGCATACACCCAGTTGTCCAGGTAGCCGTCGTCAAAGGTAAGGGCCACCGCGCGTTCCCGGTGCAGGCGCCCGACGCGGTATAGTGCCCGGTATTCTTCCAGGGAGACGCCGCGATAACCCAGGCGGCGCAGCAGGCGCAACTGCCCCTCGAACAGAGCAAAGGGTACGGTCAGGTGCCGCCACTGCCAGGCGGGATCAGGCATGCCGACGCTGTGGTACATGATGCAGGCCATGGGTTCCCGGTTCATGGCTCCACCTCGCAGACCACGTGACGGTGTTTGCCCCCGGGCGTGCGGGGCACGTCTTCCACATACCGAACGTTCAACTGCATGCCCGGGCAGAGGTCCCGCCCGAAGCGTTCCTGCAACTCGGCCAGCTTTCTGGCGGTGCCGTCATGAAAACGCAACCCGCGCACCACATGGAGCTGCACGTGCACAGGGCTTTTCTGGCGGAACTGGAAGGCGCTGACCCCCTCCATGCCGTACATCTGGCGGACGAAAAAGGTGCTGTACAGGCGTTTACCGTCGGGCGTGACCAGGCTGCCCCCCAGGCGCCCTATGCTCATGCGCATCAGGGGAAATCCCCGGCCGCAGGGGCAGGCGCCGTCCATGGGCATGCCGTAGTCCCCCACTTCGTAGCGGATAAGCGGCATGGCCCGGTTGGTGAGGCTGGTCAGCACGATGCGGCGCGGCTCATCGTCCTTGTCGCCGCCGGAGTCCAGAACGTGGGCGCGGGCTGTTTCCGTCAGGGGAAGAAATTCGGCATAGGCGGAGTGGGTGAGCAGGTGCATGTTGCCGTGGGCGCATTCCATGGAAACAGCCGGCACCTCGCGGCTGCCGTACTGATCGTGGACCCGGCAGTTGAAGGCCCGGGCGATGGTTTCGCGTTGAGCCTCGTGCAGCCGTTCGGCCGTGGTCAGCACCCCCTGCACCGAAGGCGCTTTTCTGTTGGCGTCCAGCATGTATTCGGCCAGATCGGCAATGACCGAGGCATAGCCGTACAGATAGACCCGGCGGTAGGAGGCGATGGCGGCCAGCCAGGACTTGAACTCTTCTTTGCTGTAACGGTAGGCGTTTACCACCAGTTGTCCGGCCAGCCAGGGGCGTAAGCCCTGCTTGACGGCCGTGGACATGGAATCACGCGGGTTGCCCCAGATGCTGATAATCATGTCCGAGGGTTTCCATCCGGCAAAGGAGAGGCAAAGCAGCCAACTGGCCTCCATGGATTCGCGTAAACGCAGATCCTGATAAAAGCGGATGGGTTCGCCGGTGGTGCCGCCGCTGAAGTTGAGATAGCGCATGTTTTCCAGCACAGCCCCGGAAATCATTTCCGTGAGGTGCTCCTGGGTGTCCTGGCGGCTGATAACGGGCAATTGCGCGAAGTCTTTGAAAGAACGGATGTCGTCCGGATGGAGGCCCAGCGCGTCAAGGCGCTTTTTATAAAAAGGAACGGTGTTGTACGCGTGGGCAAGCAGGGTGGAAAGCAGCCAGAACTGCCGCTGGCGCAGTTCCTCTTGCGGAAGGCGCTGCATGACAAGAAGTTCCTTGTAGTGCTTGTAGCGGTTTCTTCCCTTCAGGCCGTAAAGAATTTCACGGATGTAGGCGATCATTGCATGCCTCCGTTTGCCCCGTACAGGCGGATGTATTTTTCCGCCATGGCACGGCTGCCGTAATGCTTGAGCACATATTGTCTTCCCTTGGCCCCGAGAAGTTCCCGGTACTGTCGGTCGATCAGCATCCGTTCCATGGCTCCGGCAAGGGCCGGGACGTCCTCCGCTGGCACAAGATGAATGTGCGGCCCGGCGTTGTTCAGGGAGGCGATATCCCCCACATCCGTGCTGATTACCGGCAGACCGCAGGCCATGGCTTCCAGCACGGCCATTGGCATGCCCTCCCGTTTGGAGGAAAGCGCGAAAACGTCCATGGCGCGCAGACGCGCGGGAATATTCGTGCACGCGCCGGCCAGACAGACCTTGTCCGCCATGTTCAACTCGTGGACAAGGGCTTCGGTTTCCCGGCGCAGTTCGCCGTCGCCAACCAGCAGCAGCCTGGCCCGGGGGTGGCGTCCGCTTATCAGGGCAAAAGCTCGCAGCAAGACAGCGTGATCCTTGGCTCCTGTCAGGCGACCCACCGTGCCGAAAACAAAAGGCTTCTTCCCGGACGTGTCGGGCCAGGGCAAGGCCTGAACTCCCCCATCGGGGGTGAAGTCGGTCAGATTCACCCCGTTGGGGATAACAGTCAGCCGACTGGCCGCTATGCCCATGGTTTGGAAAAAATCCGCCAGTTGTCGGCTCACGCAGACGATATGCCGAACAAACGGCGCGGCGCAGCGGGTGAACAGCCGCAGTTTGGGCATGATTGTCAGCGAATGGCTGGCGTGTTCCGTGTAGACTATGGGCACCCGCGCGAGCCAGGCGGCCGGCAGGGCATAAGGCAGCAGGTAGGCGGCCTGGATATGCAGCAGAGTGACCTTTTCGCGCCGCAGCAGCGTGAGCAGTTCGTATACCCCGGCCAGACGGGAAAGGGTTTCGGCCCGCAGGGCCACCGAAGGCAGGCCAAGAGCCTGTGCCATGCCCGCGAGTTCTCCGGGCGGATAATACAGGCCGGCCACAAGGCCGCGGAACCGCCCCTTTCCCTGTTCCAGGATATTAAGGGCCAGCCGTTCCGCCCCGCCGGGGCGAAGGGCGACCAGAAGCTGGAGTATGCAGGGAGCGCGTTCCGCCATGGCTTATTCCATCTTTGTTTAGCAATGAACTGAAAACAGTTAGGGCTGAATTAGCACGTTTTTTTTTCTTTTCTCAGCCTTAGTAAATCCCGGTACAGGCCGAGAAACCGTCCGGCCCGGACCGACGGGGAGAATTCGGCGTGGGCGCGCGCTCTGCCGGCTTCGCCCATACGCCTGCCGCGTTCCGGATCAGCGGCCAGTTCCACAAGCGTCCGGGCCAGGGCTTCCTCATCGCCCGCCGGCAGCAGTATTCCGGTGAGGCCGTCGGCCACGACTTCCGGCACGCCTCCCACCTTGGAAGCGATCAGGGGCAGGCCCGCGGCCATGCCTTCCAGGGCGGCGTTGGGCATGCCTTCCTTAAAGGAGGGCAGAACTTGCATATTAAGGCTCCGGTAGTAGGGAAAGAGATTCCGGACATAGCCGGTGAACAGGCATTTCCCTTCCAGTCCCAGCGTCCTGACATCTCTTTCCAGGTGTTCCCGTTCCTGGCCGTCCCCCAGGATCAGGCCATACAGGCGGCTGTCCCTCTCACGCGCTCTGGCCAGGGCGCGCACAAAAATTTTCTGTCCTTTTTCCGGGCTGAGCCGACCGACAACTCCGGCCACAATGGCGCCGGGAGGAAATTTCACTTCCGGGTTCGGAACGTCACTGTTTTCGCATCCCGCTTCGCACTCAATGGCGTTGGGTATGACCCGGCAGGCAGCGCGCACGGGCGGTAACAGTCTGCTTTTAAGGGATTCGGAAACGGCCACCACTTCGTCGGCAAAAAGAAGCATGGCCTGTTCCAGCCCGTTATACAGGCGCACTTTCAGGTTTTCCGCCGTCCAGCCGTGAACGAAAGCGATCCAGGGCAGGCCGGTGCGGCGGCGCAGCAGCCAGCAGAGCACATGGCTTTTGTAGCCGTGGGATTGGAGCAGGTTGATGTCGTGTTTTTTTATAAGTTCAAGACCTTGGCGCACCAGGGATAAATCCAGCGTCCGCCGCTGCCGCAGAATGGCCACGGGAGCCCCGGTGGCCCGCATGGCCAGGATGAATTCGGTGTCGCGCATGTCCGGGTTTCTGTTGTAGGCCGCCACCAGGGGGTAGCAGCCTTCCAGGCCGCCCGAACGTAGGAACTGCGCCAGCCCTTTGCCGGGTCCGCCCAGAATGCCCGAAGCCATGGCTATGAGAACGCGGGGTTTCATGATGCGTCCCCTTTGCGTTCGGCAGCTTCGGCCAAGGCTTCCTCCATCCAGTCGGAAAGCTGTTCCGCCCTGTCCTTCCAGGCTTCTCCGGCCAGAATTGCCCGGCGGCTTTCCGGGGAAGCGGGATCGGACAGGGCTTCATCAATGGCCTGGACAAAGGCAGCCGATTCTCCGGCAATGTGGATTTGGCCGGCAAAGCGGAATGTTTCCGGCATGGGTGTCGTCACCACGGGCTTGCCTGTGGCAATGTATTCGGGAAGTTTGAGCGGACTGGCCGTTTGCGTGTGGCGGTTGATGACATAGGGAATGATCGCCACGTCGAAACAGGCGGCAAACGCGGGCAAACGCGTATAGGAAACCGGCGGAAGCCAGCGGAAGTTGGGGAAGTCCTCCAGGCGGCCGAGGCTGATGCGTTTTGTGCCGATACAGACAAATTGCCAGTCGGGGCGAGCGGCTATGGTCTTATGCATCAAATCGATGTCGAAATGGCTGTCGATGAGTCCGTAAAAACCGATAATCGGCTTACCCAGGTCCTTCAGTTCCTCGGGTTGGGTCAAAGTTTTTTCCGAGGCTGAAAAGTGTTCGAAATCCACCCCATGGGGCAGCAGACGGGTCGGCCCGCGTGGGCAAGAGCGGGTATCGCGCAGGGATTGGGAAACAGCCGCGACCAGATCCGACTTAGCCAGCAGAGAGTCTTCCATTTCGCGCACGAGTTCGGGCTGGTTCATTTTTGGCCAGACCGTGAAATCGTCAACGCAGTAATAAACTGTAAGCGCCTCGCCGAAGCGGCCCGCGTAATCGGCGGCATTGGGCACAGTGGCCAGCAGGATGGGCGAGCGCATGCCCAGCCCGCCCATGGCCCGGCGCACGGAATGCGTTACGCTGGCCCGGTTGAAGGCGCGCACGGCCGGAATTCGGTTGTAGGGAAGCATGACCGGCGAGAGAATGTGCAGATTGTCCGGCAACGCTCCATGGCCTTTTTTTGGCCGGGGCCGCAGCCAGAAACGCGCTTTTTCCAGAGAACGCCGCAGATCGTACAGCGTCAGCTCCGGGGTGCGCAGACCTATGGTGTGCACCCACAGCAGACGGTTATGAGGCAGAAAATGCCGCAGGAGATGCTGACAACTGAAGGGATGGCGGTCCCAGTCGTCGGAAAAAACGATGAAGTCCTTGTTCCGCAGCATACTCAGCCTCCCAGCCTTTCCCATCCGGCCGGTCCGGCGGATGTCTCCGGCCGCCGGCGCAAAACCGGTAGCCGCAGGCGCAACAGGTAGCAATGGATGCGCCAACTGCCGGGGCTGCACAGGACGTTGCGTATCCAGGACAAAGCCCGGTAAGTCAGCCAGGGCAGACCGTGCGGCTTGCGGTTGATGCCCATGTAAACGGAATATGGGACGAGCAGGTTCGAATGCTCCAGAATGGCAAGCATGCCGTTAGTGTCGCCCGCCTCAAGGCGGCGCAAAAAGGCCGGGGCGGTCGCGCCGAGCGGTTGGCTTAGGGAAGGCAGCAGACTGTCTTTCAGGCCGGCCAGGAGCACCCGGCACAAGCCCAGAAACTCCATTGCCTGTTCCCGGCTTTCCTCCCTGGCCGCATGCAGCCATAGCAGCCAGAGAGGCAGGAAGGTTTGCTCAAGATAAGGCGCGACCCAGTCCTCCCGACCGTGCCGTTCAAAGGCGGCGCGGGCGCGGAGTTGATAGAGGATGAAAGAAAGGGCCTTGGCCGCTGAAGGTTGGATTCGTTTGTGGTTGATTCGATACAGATATACGGGTCTGCGGACCACGGGCACGGGCGGCAGCAATGCATACACCTGGCACAGGAAAGTCCTGTCTTCCCCCAGGATCAGATCCTCGGGAAACAGGATTGCATGCTTCCGCAAAAAATCCGTTCGGATCATGTGCAGCCAGAAACCGCACAGAGGATAGCCGCAATCCTGAACAGCCGCGCTGTGTCCGGCTTCGCGCGTCGGAAAAAACAGCCAGCGCTGCATGCAGAACAGGGCGCTCAATCCCCGGACCGCAGGCTTGCCGCTCGCCTGGAGTTCCGCGTGCAGACTCTCGAGAGCCTTTGGAAACAGGGCGTCGTCACTGTCCAGAAACATGCAGGCTTCGCCCCTGGCCGCGGCCAGGCCGGTGTTTCTCGCTCCGCCCACGCCCTTGCGTCTTTGGTTGGACAGCAGGCGGATACGATCGTCCCCGGCCGAGTGCCGCTCCGCCAGTTGCCGCGTGCCGTCTGTTGAGCCGTCGTCAATGATCAGCAGTTCCCAGGACACGCCGGTCTGGAGGCGGACGGAGGCCACCGCCTGGCTCAGCCAGGGACGCACGTTGAACGCGGGCATGATGACGCTTACTTGTGGCAGGTTCATGTTTTTTCCTCCCCCCCCGCCTGGCGAAAGGCGAGGCTGCGTCTGCGTCCCGCCGCCACAAAGGCCGGCGCGCACAAGGTCAGGGCGGCCAGGCAGGTTTGGCCGGCACAGGCCAGAATCAGGCTGGGGTAATCGGCCCGCAAGAAGTCGCGAATGAGCAGAAAGTAGGCGTATTGGACCGCGCATTGCGGCAGAATGGCCCCGGCCAGGGCGGTGTAATAGCGCCAAAGGGGCAGGCCGGCCGCCCGGCAAACCCGCCAAGGCACCAGGCAAAGGCTGAAAAACATAGTGAGGACGCAGGCGGTCCAGGCCACGCCGGCCAGGCCGTATTGCCACGCGGCGGGAATGCTGAGCAGGGTGATCAAAGTTCCCTGCGCGATGGAAAAAACGGCCAGAATATGATGGCGGCCAAGGCCGATGAGAAAACCGGACGCCGGAAATTCGCCAAAGCCGATGATGCCGGCCAAAGCCAGGGGAGTCAGCACTTCCTGAGCCGCGAAAAACTGCGGTCCCAGCCAGCGGGAGAGGAACAGCCCGCCGTACTGGATCAGGCAAAGGCCGATAAAACAGGAAACCGCGTAACTGAGGCGCAACGATTCCAAAAGGGAATGCCGGCAGCCCTCGTTGTCCCCCGTAGCTTGCATACGGCTGAAATATGGGCTTAAAATGCCGAAAACGTTCATCATAATGTCGCTCATATAGCTGATGGACTGGCGGGCTATGGAAAACAGAGCCACCTGGACCGGGCCGAGCAGAGAAGCGACAATGTATATTTGCGTGCGGTTTCGCAACGTCTCTCCCAACTGGCCGATGAGAATGGGCAGGCCAAAGCCGACCAGTTCCCTGGCCTTGGCCGGAGAGACCAGAGACAGACGCGGGCCCGCCGGCAGGCTGGCTCGGGCGACGACAAACAGGAACAGGGGCTCAAGGGCGTTCTGGGCGCTTGTGATCAGGGCGAGGCGGAGCAGATTTTCCGCCGGCGGCAGGGACTCGGACAGCAGCAGGAGAACGGCGCCGCTGCCGCACACGGTGCGCAGCATGGAAACGCAGGCGAGAAAGGTCCAGCGCATGGCCCCGATCAGCAGTCCGTTGGCCGAACGGAGCAATATCTGAACAGCGGCGGCGGCGGAAAAGATGAACACGCTCACGGCCATGGTCGTGGCGTCGACCTCGGCTGAAACGGCGAACCGGTCGACGAAAACAGCCAGCGTCGCTCCGGCCAGGAGGACAAGCAGGCCGCCGGCGGTGCCCAGGCACAAGGCGGTGGAAAACACGCGCCGGACGGTTTCCGGGTCGTTTTTCGCGCTTGCCGCCGAGGACTTTTGGGAAACAGCCTGGAGCATGCCGCAATCCAGAAGCAGATAGTAGCCCAGCAGGGCGCTGATCAGTGCCCAGGTGCCATACGTGTCCGTACCCAAACAGCGGAGTATGTGCGGCGTGATCAGAAAAGCCGCCACTATGCCCACGCCGAACACAACCAGGCGTATCAATGAGTTGCGGGCGAAATAGCTCAGTACGCTCATCGGCCTGCCTCCTTTCCGGAAACGGGCCGGCGCAGTTCCCCCCTGCCCCGGCGCAGAAGCTCCTCCCTGGCGTTGCGCGCGGCGTCGGCCCTTCGCACCAGTCCTGTGGAAAGGACAGGAGCGGGGGACAGGAGACTGGGCAACTCCTCGGCTTTTTTCCGGAGCGGGCGCGGAACGGCGTTTTTCAGGCGCCGGCGCTCCAGGTGCATGACTGCGGCCAGGGCAAGCAGCATGTAAAGGATGTTGCCGTGAGCCTGCGACAGGAAAAATCCGCCCACGCAGTATCCGGTGAGGCTTAGCAGCAAAGCGGAGTGGCGAAGCCGGTCGGCGGCTGGCAGCAGCGGGGAGGCCCTGCCGGCACGGGCGATGCGGAAAGCTTCCCGCAGCATGGCGAGAAAGACCAGCAGGCCGAAGATGCCCAGTTCCGCGGCTAGTTGCAGAAAGCTGTTGTGCGCGGTTTTGTACGAGCCGTTGCCAATCATGCCGAGCCCGGCTGAAAACTGGCCTATGCCCACGCCGAGCAGGGGCCGCTGCGCCAGAAGTCCCAGGCCTTCCCGCCAGACGGTCATGCGTCCGTCCCGCGCGGTGTAGTTGTAGTCCTCCTGGGTTTGCAGTTCCTGAAAGCGGTGCCAGTAAGCGTCGTCGGCGGCCTGCGCGATGATAACGGCCCCCAGGGCCAGCAAGGGCACGAGGAGCCAGCGCCGCTTTTTGCTGATAAGCAGGGCGTGCGCCGCCACCGCGGCCAGGGCAAGCAGTCCGCCTCGCGACTGGGTAAGGGTTATGCCGATCAGGGAACAGGCCACGGTTCCCCAGGTGGCGATGCGAATCAGAAAATTGTTGGCGCACAGGGCTTCTGCCGTCACAATTGGCAAAAAAACGACGAACAGCAGGGCCATGTCGTTGGGATCGTAAGTATTGCTTACATGCAGGCGGCCGGTGCCGGTATCCAGAACCAGCAGCGCGGCCAGAGCAGCCACGGAGGCCATGATGAAAAAGCGCAGGGCCTTTTCCCGTCCGTGCTCCGCCAGGGCGACGACTAGAAAAAATCCGGCCAGAGTCTTGGCAAAACCGAGCAGGGAGCCGAACGCGCCTCCTCGCCAGACGCTGAATGGAATGCCGCACACGGCGATGCAGGCGAGCAGCAGAAGCATCCGGCCGAAGGGAATGTCTTTCCAGAGCGTCAGCATGCGCTGTCCTCGGATGGTCAGCGCGGCCAGCACGCCCAGGGCGAAAGTCACCTTGCCCAGTTGCAGAGGAGCCAGAAAGGGGAGCAACTCCGGAACCCTGGCCAGGGCGATAAGGACATACGCGCCCGCAAGAAGGATCATTACCACGTTCATGCCATATCCTTTCCGGCCGCGTCAGCATCGTTGCCGTGCCGGAGCGGGGAAGCGGCGCCATCCGGCGAGCCAGGCGCCATCGCGTGTGGGAAGGGACGGGTAAGCATTCAGCACCAAACTCCGGGCAGGGCGTCGGGTTGTTTTCCCAACAGCTTGTTGCCGCATTGCCGGACCGCCCAGGCCAGGAAGGGCAGGGGGTCCGAAAGGCTCCAGTCGTCGCATTCATGTGCTTTTTCCGGATTGCGCAGGCCCTGTCGCAGAAGACCCAGACGATCCGGTCCCCGCGTAAAGGCGGCGGCCAGACGCATCAGATCCCCGCCGAGCCAGCGGGTACGAACGCCGGGAATGCTCTGTCCCGTGGCGAAATCACGTTCGCCTGCGGCCAGTCGGCGGTAATAGTCGGGATAGTCAACCCCGGCCGCGATGTTTTGGGCCAACGAGCCCCAGAAACGGGGGTTGACGTCCAGCAGAAAAAAGCGTCCTGTATTGTCCCGTATGAAGTCGGCTTCGCATACTCCGTTCCAGTTCAGGTGATCCAGAAGGACGGTCAGGTGGTCCAGGGCCGGCCCTCCGGGCAAACTGATGCGCAGAGTGGCCTGACCGTACGGATGCGGATAAGAGCGCAAGGTTTTGTAAGCGTCGGCGGCAATGCGGCGGCCATCCTTGTAAATGGCGCAGACGCAGACAACATCGCCGGTTATTTCCTGTTGCAGGACAAAACGCTTCGCCGGAAAATCTCTTTCGGCCAGGGCACGTTCCAGGCTTGCCGCGTCGGCAATGCGCCGCATGGCCCAACCGCCGCCGCCTTGCCTGGGCTTGAGCAGGGCCGGAAAGGGAAAATCATTCAGGTGGCGCGCCGGTTCATCTACAACGTCTGAAAGTTCGCGCGTTTGTGGAACAGGTATGTCGAGGCTTCGCGCCAGATCGTGAAGCCTGGCCTTGTCATGCACGGTCAGGATGTGGGCGTACCGGGGCAGGAGGGTATGCACCGAGGCCGGCAGGCGTTCGGGCGTTCTGGCCAGGCAGTATGTTTCCTCCAGCACGGGAATGAGCACATCGATCCGCTTGCAGTGGAGAAAGGCCGTCAGATCGTTCCAGAAACGTTCCTGATCGGTGAATGGCGAGGCATAGCGAAAGGCCCCGGCGCAGTGCCGGGAAGAAGCGGTCATGGGCAGGGCGGCACTGTCGCCCGCGTACACGCGCAAACCCTTGCGGGCAAGACTTTTGCAGATGGCATAGGCAACCCGCGTGCCGGCGGAGGTGACCAGAATGTTCCGCATGGCTATTGCCCCTTTGGTGTCCAGGTAACGAACCGTTCGCCCCGCGCCAGGCGGAACAGCCCGCGCATGGCGGCCAGACTCTGGATCATGATCAGCCAGGCCGCTTTGCCGCCCCAGCCGCCCCGGCCGCGCGCGCCCAGCCACGCGAAAGCCGACAGACCGGCCAGGCCGGTCAGGACCAGGGCGGGGAACAGTCCTGGCGTGGCCAGGGCGGACGCGGCGCACAGCAACAGCAGGGGCAGGATGAGCCAGCGCAGGATTTTGTGCGAGACAAACTGCCATGCAAATCCCCAGCGCCGGTTACGCAGCAGCACGGGCACATAGCGCAGGGCGATCAGCCAGGACTGGGCCATGATGCGGGTCTGACGGGCCAACTCCTCCCGGCTGCCCTCATGGACGCCGGCTTCCGTGATCAGTGCCTCCGGCACGGCCACGGCCTTTCTGCCCGCCAGGATTACCTGGATGGGATGGAGAAAATCGTTGATGCAGGCCGGGTCAAGGGGAGTGAACAATTCCCGGCGCATGGCGTACACGGCGCCGTCCGCGCCCACTATGCCGGCCAGCCGGCCTTCCTTGTCCTTAATCCATTCCTCGTAGCGCCGGTACAGGCCGCCAACGGTCTCCCGGCCGTGTCCATCCAGATACAGGCTGCGTCCGCCGGCCAGCCCCACCGTCGGATCGGCAAAGGACCGCGCGATTCGGGCCAGGCAGTCGGGGCGCAGCATGCTATCGGCGTCGGTAAAGAAGAGAAGATCTCCCCTGGCATGCCGCGCGGCCAGGTTAAGGGCGCTGCTTTTGCCAAGGCGGCCTTCCTGGCGCAGCAGGAGCATACCCGGCTCCTTTCTGCCGCGCACAATGGCGTCGGTTGTGTCAGTGCTGCCGTCGGAAACAACGATCAGTTCCAGGCGATCGCGCGGGTAGGCAAGCCGCAGGAAATTGTCCAGCTTGCGATCGATGATCGTTTCCTCGTTGTAAACCGACAGCAGCATACTGACGGACGGCAGGGCGGAGAAATCGGCGGACAGGGGGGGAAATGCCTCCGATTTCGCGCCCTTTCGCCCGCTAAGGAGTCTCAAGGCGAGGGGATAGCCGGCAACGGCATAGGCCAGCAGGCCGAGGCTGAAAATAAGCAGAAAGGTCATGGCCGCGCGCCCTCCTTCGTCTTGGCGTTCCATCGGGAGGAGGCCGGAGCGGCCGGGGCTTCGGCCCGGTCTGTTCGCGTCAGGATATGGCGGGCGATGGCGCGGCGGTCTTCGGGCCGGACGTGGTCGTGCGTCGGCAGGGTGATAAGATGCCGGGTCAGGAACGAGGCCCCTGGATAGGTCGCGCCGCCCGTGTCGAGATGGGGAATCAGCTCCTCCAGATAGTGCAGTGCCAGGGGAAAGCCCCGGCTGACGCCAAGGGAGCGGTTGGCCGCGCGGCGCGCCCAGCCTTCGGGCGCGCCTTCGCCGGGCAGCAGCGGAAAGCGCAAATAGGCCGGAATCGTGTCGCGTTGCGGCGGAATGGGCCGGGCAACGGTGCTGTCCCGCAGCAATTCCTGATATGCGGCGGCATTGGCCGCGCGGGCCGAGGTCAGGGCCTCCAGGCGGGCCAGGGAATGCAGGGTCAGGCCGGCCTGAAAAGGCGTGAACGCGGCTTGGGAAAAATGCGGATCGAATAATGAGGCCCCGAGCTGCAGCCAGGGCAGCGAAGCCGGCACCCGATACAGGGCCGGGCGGCGCAGAGCCCAGAGGGCCAGCGCCTTGGCGAAAAGAATGGAAAGCGCCGACAGGCGCCGCGCGGAAGGGGGTGCCACGCTGTTTCGCGCCGCGAGCGCGGCCATGCCTTCGGCCAGTTCCTCGTTCCGGGTGATGCAGACGCCCCCGGAAACGGCCGTGATGTTTTTGCCCCGGCTGAGGCTGAAGATGCCGGCGTCGCCCATGGTTCCCGCCGGCCTGCCGTTGGCCGAGGCGCCCAGGGCCTGGGCCGCGTCGTCGATGAGGGCGACGCCGACGGTGCGGCACAGGCGCTCCATGGGGGCGAGATCAAAGGTGAATCCGAACTGGTGACAGGCCACGACCGCGAGGCAGCGATCGTCCAGAGCCCTGTCCAGACTGTCCATGCGGGGCAGCAGGGTGTCGGGCTCCAGATCGTACAGCCCCACCCGGCAACCCGCCTTGACCACGGCCGAGGGCAGGGAATATGAGCCAAAGGCCGGCAGAAGCACCCGGTCGCGTTCGGGATGCAGTCCGCGCAGGACCGTAAAGAGATTTGCCAGGGCCTCGCGGCCGGAGCCGCATAAAAAGACGTGCGGCATGGCGAACATCCGGCCCAGAGTTCGTTTCAGTTCTCCAAGAGCATCCCCTTCCGGCCGCGCGCCCAGAGCCCGGATCATGCCGGCCAGGGAAAGAGGGGCTCCGGCGGGGGGTAGAACTCGCCATGACTTCAGGGGATGCATCGTACTATCCTTGGTCCCAGGGCGTTGGCCACGACCAGGGGAAGACGCTTCCACAGGCCGATGGCGGCCTGGAAACGGGGGTTTCGCGTGTTGAGATCCGGCAGCGCCATGCCCGGCGCGAGCAGATATTCCCAGGACAGGGGCAGGGGCTCGGCCCCCCACTGGCGCTTGAAGCGCCACGGACCGCTGTCCGGGCTGGAACGGCCGAAATCAAAGGTCTGGCAACCGGCCAGGCAGGCCTGGCGCAGGGCCCGCCAGTAAAGAAGAACATTGGCGCAAAGCGGGCGTGATTCCGGCAGCGACGAGGCCCAGGGCATTTCCAGCCGGTCTCTGTGGCGGTATAGTATGCCCGCCGCGAGGCAGCGGCCGTTTTGCCGCACGGCCAGAACGCGCGTGGCCTCGGGCAGGCGGGCCAGGATGCGTTCGAAAAAGATCCGCCCGTACACGGGCGTGCCCAGGGCGCGCATGTTGACGCAAAAGACCCGATAAAAATCGTCCAGCAGTTCTACATGCCCTTCAACGGGTTGCAGGCCGTTTTTCCGGGCCTTGCGCACCTGGTTGCGCACCTTGTCCTTCAAGCCGCTCCACAGAAGGTCGGGGTCGCCGGGCAGGGGCAGGATCATGCTTGCCTTGTGCCCCTGCGCCGGAAGCTCCAGGCGGGGGGCTCCCGTATGGCGCAACTCCACGCTACGCGTCCGCAGGCGCAACATAAGGGTGCGGGCTTTTTGCAGCAGGGCCGTGGCGGATTCGGCGTCGTCCGCCAGCAGGCCGCCGTAATTGACAAAGGGCAGGGAAACCAGAAAACGTCCGAACAGCGGTCCGGCCACAAGCACCAGCGGCAGTATGCCGGTTATCCTGTTCCCCGCGTATGCGGCCAGGGGATAGGCCGGATGCCCGAAAGCCTCGCCGATGATCCGCAGCCAGGCCAGACCGTGATAGCCGGAAGCGCCGGGCGCCTTGCCCGCGTACGCCTCCCAGGCCGCGTGTTGGCCGGCCTCGGTTAAAGAAAGGATGCGTACCCTTTTGTCCATGACTATGCCTCGAAAAGGATGGAGCGCATGGAGGCGAAGCGATGCCGCGAGAACAGCGAGCGCAGCTTGGCCTCGGTGGTTTCCAGGTTCAGGTAGTGGCGGAAGCGCGATTTGAGCGAAGCCTTGATCCTCGGCTGGTTGGGGTCGATTTCCCAGGGGTGGAAGTAGAGCATGCAGGGGTTGCCGTCCTGGTTCAGACGTGAAAAGGCGGCCGAAATCCATTTGGCCGGTAACAGGCGCAGATACCCGCCCCCGGCCACCGGCAGGTTGACCTTCCAGCCGGAGATGTTCAGGGCGATGGTGGTGGGCGGAAATTCTTTGATCACCCCGTTTTCGCAAGTGATGTCGTGCGGAAAACGCTCTGCGCCCGGCATGCCGTACAGATCGTGCTTGATGGGGAATATGCTGGAATCATAGGTGAACCCGGCGTCTATGAGCGCTTCCAGGGCCCAGCGCGTCTGAGCCGTGATGGTGTAGCTGGGGGCGCGATACCCGTCTACGGGCTGCCCGGAAATATCCTGGAGCAGCTTTCTGGCTTTGGTGACGTCTTGTTCGAATTCCTGGCGCGTCATGGTGGTGATGCGCTGGTGGGCGTAACCGTGGCAGGCCACTTCATGCCCGGCCGAGGCAATGCGCCTGACCAGGCCGGGATACCGCTCGGCCACCCAGCCAAGGATGAAGAAGGTGCCGCGCAGCCCCCAATAGTCCAGGATATCCAGAACCCTGTGCGTGTTGCGAAGCGCCCGCTGGGGCATTCTCTCCCATGATTTGCGCTCAATGCTGTTTTCAAAGGCGCTGACGTGGAAATAATCTTCAACGTCTATGGTGAGGGCGTTACGCATGGCGGCCTCCTCTTTCAATCTTGCACGTTAAAAGGCGAAATATACTTCCAGCATCACCCTGTTGATGTCGTAGGCGCGCCCATTGGAGCCGCTGTCAACGGTTTTTCTTCTGTAGGTGATGCCGACCCACGATTTTTCATCAAGTTCGTATTGCAGCCCGGCGTTGGCGTAATAGGTGTCGCCATATTGCGAGCTTCCCTGGCTGAGTTCGGCCGTGCCCGACACGGTGGCCTTGAGCCGCTCCGTAAAATCGTAGCTGTAGGAAAACGACGGCCTGAGGTATTCGTCCGTGCTGCCATCCCGATCGTAGCTGTTGTAGGCAAGGCCCAGGCGTAGTTCGGAACGGTCGAAGCTTTTTTTCCACCAGCCGCCATAGCTTGTGCGTTGGCTATTCCCGCCGGTTTGCGGGTCGTCGTAATAATCGATGTCGTAGGACAGCCCGAATTCGCTGCGCCCCACCTGCCAGGCCACGCTGCTGATCAGGTAGGGCTGCATCTTGCTGTCCCCCGAATCCGGCATGCTGTAGCTCGGCCCGGCCTGAACCTTGACGACAACGTCCTCGGCCGCTTCCCACGTGCCGCCCGCATAGGCCCGGTAGCGGGTGAGGCTGGGGTCGGTCCCGTCGGTTTGCGTTTCCTCGACGTCGTAGCGGATGACATCCATGCCGGCGGTCAGGCTCAGCCGGTCGGTGAGGGCGTGGTTGATTTCCGCGAACAGGGCGTGCTGGAGGCTGACCCTGGAATTGAAATCGTATTCGCCGTCCAGGCCGGGGATGAACGTATGGCGGCCTTCGCCCGCGCTGTAACGCAAATCGGTGAAGCGATAGCCGAATCTGGCGTCTGTCCGGTCGGAAAAATGCAGCCGGAAGTAAGGGGAAACGACAAAGGTGTTCCGGTTAACCATATCCATCATGGTGTCGCCTTCAATCACGTCTCCCCGGGCCGGGTTGGTGTAGACAGGCTGCAGATCTTCCATCACGTCGATGAAGAACAGGTTTTCCACCACCTCGGCGGACAGGGAGAGGTTGAGGTAGTGCATGTAGTCGTCTTGCGCATTTCCCTGGGTGTAGAACTGGTAATCGCCCCGGTACGTTCCCAGCAGGGTGATCCGGCCGCCTTCGTGGCGGAAAGAGAGATTGGGCTTTATGTGCGTGACGAAATCCGCTTTTTTGTTGTGCGCCGTTTCTCCTACGTTGTCGTTATACTCCCCGCCAAAGCCGATGCCCGCCTCGAACGAGCTTTCGCCGGCCAGGGCGGCTGCCGGGCGGAGCAGCCCGAAAGCCAGAAGGAGTGCATACAACGTCAGGGTGCGCATACTCGTCTCCTCGAGCATTTAACGCTTGAAAGAGTCGCTTAACGGCGGGCAAAACACAGAGCCTGTGTCCGCGACCCGCCTTAGCCTCTTTCGCTGCAAGGATTTGAAGACAAATCCTTGCAGAGCGATCCACTCATTTCATTTGTGAATTGCTCTCGTCACAGGTCAGGCGGAGGCCTTGGGATCGGGCGTTGCCGCCGCATCCGGCCGCAATCGGCCTGGAAGTTCCGTCTCCGCGGGAGCGGACGGCGTCCGCTGGCGCGTTACCGCACCGTCGAGCCGGACGGCAAAGGCCTTTCGCAGTTGCCGTACGTCGTGCTGCAGTTGCGACAGGTGTTGCTCCATAAGATTCAGGCGGGCCAGCACTGGCGATAAGTCGCACGCTTGGGCCCGGTTTTTTTCCAGCGAGCGCATTTTTCCGGCCAGGGACGCCACGGCCAGATGCAGTATTTCCGTCTGCGCGCGCAGCATGACAGGGTGTTCCGGGTTTCGATCGGTCAAAGGGTCGGTGGCCGGATTTTCTTCGGGCCAGAACTGGTTTTCGAACTCTAACTGCTGCAGAATTTCACGCACCTGTTGCGCGGAAACTTCGCGCCGTTCGGCCTGGAAAGCGTCCAGCAGAATGTAGTCGCACAGAATGTTGACAAGCCGGGGCACGCCCCTGCTGGCGGCGTGAACGGCCGCCAGGCTTCCTTCCTGCCAGTCCAGCGCGGCGCGGTTGCCGGCCAAGTCCAGTCGGTGCAGCACGTAGTCTTCCGTTTCCTTCAGAGTCAGGGGCGGGATGTGGCAGTGGACCAGAATGCGCTGGCGCAGTTGGATGAGTTCCGGAGAGTGCAGCCGGGAGCGCAATTCCGGCTGGCCCACAAGGATGATGTGCAAAAGCTTGGCGTCGTCCACCTCCAGGTTGGACAAGAGGCGCACTTCTTCAAGCAGGGGCGGGTCCAGGTTCTGGGCTTCGTCCACAATGAGCACGGACCGGCGGCGGGCCGCGTACTGCTCGATCAAAAAGGCGTTCAGTTCCCGCAGCATTTCCGCCTTGGTCCGGGTCTGCGTTTCCAGGCCGAAATCATCGAGAATCATGCGAATAAGTTCTTCCACGCTGCCTTTGGTATTAAATATTTTGGCAATGGTCGTGCGTTCGAGATCCTTGCGCAGCAGAGAGCGGATAAGGGTGGTCTTGCCGGCCCCTACTTCGCCGGTAAGCAGGATAAACCCCGACTGTTCCCGCAGGCCGTATTCCAGATAGGCCAGTGCCCGCTTGTGCGCGACGCTGGGGAAAAGGAAGCCGGGATCCGGCAGCAGTTGGAAGGGCTTGGCCCGCAAGGAAAAGTAATCGAGGTACATTGTCCGCCCTTTTTCGATCAGTAGGTGTAGCGAAGGTCGAAAATGTCTTTGTCCGCGCCCTGGTTTTGCGCATCGTTGTAAACCGCGCCGATGAAGTTGCTGTCTTTCAGCAGGCGCATTGTCGCCTCAAGATGTGATTTTACGGTCACATTTTCCCTCACGACGAGGATCACGCCGTCGGCCAGGCGGCTTAAGGAGCGCGTCTCGGCAAAGGGCAGAATGGGCGTGGTGTCGATGAGGATGATGCGGTCGTCGTAGCGTTGTTTGATCTCCATGAGCAGGTCGCGCATGAGGTTGGAGGCGAACAGCTCCGCCGTATTCGGCACCGGATGGCCGCTGCTGAGAAAGGACAGGCGGCCGACGCCGGTATGGATAAGCACTTCCCAGAATTTTTTTCCGCGCGCGAGGCAGTCGGAAAGCCCTTCGGGCCTGGGAATGCCGAGCATGCGGTGACAGCTTGGCGAGCGCATGTCCGCGTCAATGAGCAGCACGGTGTGGTCGAGTTCCTGAGCCAGGCTCCTGGCGAGATTGCAGGCCACGTGCGTTTTGCCTTCGTTGCGCATGGGGCTTGTGATCAGGAACATGTTTTTGGAACGGTCGCTCTTTTGAATGGCCAGCAATTTTTCCTTAAACAGGCGGTACTCCTCTCCCACCGGGGATGTGCGGACGAGCGGCTCGCGGGGCGAGGGTGCGCCGCCCTCTGCCGGGTCGCGATGGTCGGCCGGCGCGTTTCGCCAGGGTTGGGACGGTGCGGCCAAAGGCGGGGGCGCTTCCGGTTCCCGTCGGGCGGTGCGGCGGGCCTTTTCCAGGGCCTGTTCGATGATGCTCATGGGCGTTCCTCGCTTATATCCAGGCGACCAGCGTTCTGAAGGCCGATTCGATGTAGGGCAGCCGGAAATATTCCGTCACGGCCGCAAGGCAGAGCGCCGTGAGTACAGCCGCGGTCAGGAGGGCCGGCTTCCAGGGAATTCCGTGGGCTGCCGGCTCTCCGGCTTCGTTGGTGGTGGGAAGCGTGGCCAGGATTTCCAGGCGCATTTTTTCCAGATCGGCCCGGCTGCGGACCCGGCCGCGCAGAATGTCCTGGGCCACGAGATACAGGCCGGATAGAAGGAACCCCGCCATTATGCCCCCAACAATGATCAGCGGCCGGTTGGGGAAAATATAGGATGTGGGCAGCACGGCCGCGTCAATAATGCGGAAACTGACGGCCTTGTCCTGCAGTTCCATCTGCTTGGAAACTTCGGATTGGCCGTAGCGCGAGACAAGCTGCTGGTAAATGGCGTTTTCGTTGAGTTTGGCCTGTTCCAGAGCGGCCAGTTCGGTACGTATTTCAGGTAATTCCTGCAAGTATCGCTTGTTCTTGTCGATAAGGGATTCAAGGGCTTTTTCCCTGGCCTCAAGGGATTGCAGCTCAACCAGCAGGGTCTGGTAATCGAGGTCGTTTATTCTTTCGACGGAACCTTTTTCGTCTTTCTCCACGGCCAGTTTCAGGAGTTTGATATCCTCCCTGGCCCGGACAACGGCCGGGTGCCGCTCCGTGTAGGAGGCGAGCAGGCTTTGCAGGGCCCGCTCCCGATCCTCAAGGGCTTTGCGCTGCGGCGAATTGGCGGTCATGAGCGCGAGCTTGGCCTGGCGTTCCGTCTTCTGGATGCGCAGGGCGTCAAGCTGCAGTTCCGTGTCCCGGATTTCTTCGCGTAGCGAATGCTCATTAAGCCCCAGATACATGCCCTTTTCCACCCGGAAAGCGTCGATGGCTTCCTGGGCCTTTTCCCGACGCTTTTGGAACACCTCGATCTGATCGGCCAGAAAACTGGTGGCCTCAAAAGATTCCGTGCGCTTGGAGGCGGTGCTGCCCTCAATGTATTTTCGGGTAAGGGTGTTGACGAAATCCCTGGCCCGCGCCGGGCTTCTGTCCGTAAAGGTGATGAAGAAGAGTCCTTTTTTTTCATCGTGCACGATCTGGACGGCGTTGCGCAGCGATTCCAGAAAGTTTTCCTGGTCGGCCGGGCTGTTGAAGTTCAGGTCCATGTCCAGGGCGCTCATGACGTCCAGCAGCATTTTGCGGCTGAGCAGGGATACCTTGAGAATGCGCAGCTTGGCTTCCACGGACGGAGTGACGGCAATGCCCTTGACCAGATCGCTGATGACGTTCTGCTCGATGGAAACAGTGGATGAGGCTTCGTATTTCTTGGGCAGAAGATAGGCCACGGCGAACGCGCATAAGGAAACCGCGAGCACGAGAGCGCAACAGACGCCGGCCTGCGTTCTGGCCATGACCAGGTATCGTCGCCAGTCAAGGGAGGGAGCTTCGTGAAATGCCGGGCCTGGAGCTTCCTGTCGCATCAGAACCACCCCTTGCGCACAAGAATGTAGTCCCCGCCCTGCAGGCGGATGTTCTGGGAACTGTCGCCCTTTTCCGTCAGGTCGCCCGCGCGCACCGGAATGTTCCGTTTGCCCGAGGCTTCCTGGCGCACCACCACGCTGTCGTTGCGATCCGCGAACTTGGTAAAGCCCCCGGCCATGTTGACGGCCTCAAGAAATGTCATGCCGTCGTAGTGCGGCACGGAAACGGGCTTTTCCACCGCGCCCATCACAAAGACAAAGCGGTTTTCCCGCAGGGGGATGTACAGCCGGTCGCCGGGCTGCAGAACGATATCGCTGGTGCCTTTGCCTTCCAGGTAGATGTTGCGGAATCCCGTGGCCAGCACCCGGTCGCCACGAGAAAGGGTGGCGTTGTCCAGATCCGCCCCAACTTCCGGGGCCACTTTTGCCAGCAGTTCCAGCACGGTGGTTCTGCCGTCCAGGGCCAGCACGGTGGAACGCACGCCCGGCCCGTACACGATGACGGCGTTGTTGCTGGACATGTGCACCATGACCGACACCATGGGTTCGTGGACCAGGCCGCGCAGTCTGGCGGCGATGGCGTTTTGCAAGGCCATGGGCGTGACCCCGTCAGCCTTGATGTCGCCCACGCCGGGCAGGGAGATTTTACCGTCCGGCCGCACTTTCACATCCGCGCCGAGACTGTCTTCGCCCCAGACCCGGATGGAGAGGATGTCGCCCGTGCCGATGGTGTAATCTTTCGCCCCGGCAAAGGTGGAAAGGAACAGGACGCTTGCCGCCGCCGTGAGAACAAGGATGAATCGTTTCATTATCTGGCTCCGCATCGTGAAATGACCACGCCGATTGTTCTGAACACTATCTCCATATCCAGCAGAAAAGATTGGTTTTTTATGTAATATAGGTCGTAGCGCAGTTTTTCCAGGGCGTCTTGCACGCTGGCCCCGTAGGGGTAACGCACCTGGGCCCAGCCGGTGACGCCCGGCTTGACCGAATGACGCTCGGAATAAAAAGGGATGCTCGTTTTCAGCAGGCGGATAAATTCCGGGCGCTCTGGCCTGGGGCCCACAAGGCTCATGTCGCCCGCGAGCACGTTCAGCAACTGGGGCAGTTCGTCCAGGCGCGTCTGGCGCAGAAAGCGGCCAAGGGCGGTTACTCTGGGATCATGCTGGCGCGCCCACACCGGGCCGCTGCCGGCTTCCGCGTCCTGACGCATGGTGCGAAACTTGAGCAGCATGAAGGAACGGCCCCCCAGGCCCGTGCGTTCCTGGCGGAAAATGACCGGACCGGGCGAGTCCAGACGTATGCCGAGGGCGATAAGCGGAAGCAGGGGCGCGGCCAGCGCAAGGCCGACAAGGGAAGCGCACACGTCGAACAGGCGCTTGCCGGCCCGGCGCGGCCCGGACAGGCGGAAACCCGAAGCGAAAATGAACCAGCCGGGCGTTATTTCTTCAATGTGAAGCCGGCGGGTGGCCTGTTCGTAAAACGTGGGCGCGTCCATGACAGGTATGCCCTGCATGCGGCAGCGCATGAGCTCTTTGACCGGCATGGCGCCGCGCCGATCCGGAAAGGAAACCACCAGGGCGTCAACGCCGGATTTGCGGGCCGTGCGGGCAAGATCGCCCAGGTCGCCGGCCCGTTCCGGCGCATCGCAGAAAATATGGCGTTGTAGCAGATAGCGCCCCTGGCTGGCGTTGATAATTTCCTTGACCAGGGCAGCCGAGGGCCCGTTGCCCACCAGAAGTACCCGGGAGCGGAGCCAGACCGGCCGGCGCAATCCGGTTTTGTCTGCCGGGAACAGGCAGCGGAACAGGACGAAAAGCAGAAACACCGGCAGCACCAGGCGCACGGGCGGGGCAAGGCTTTTCAGGAACAGGGAAAAGGCGAGCAACACCACGGATGCGATCAGGAGCGCGAACAGGCTCTGCCGGAAAACGCACAGTCTGCCCCGTTCGCCATACCCGGCCGCTTCCGCTACCAGCGCGCCGACAAGGACAGCGCCCATCAGCAGGCCCGTTTCCCAAAGAGGGAGCGCGTAATCCCCGGCCGATATCCATTGGACGAACACTATGCCGCACAGAAGGGCCGGAAAGAGTCGAAAACAATTTTGCAACAATCGGGAAACGAGATAGGCGCTCATGACAATCTCCGGGAATTATTTGAGGGTTCCCAGAAGCTTCCGCGCTTCTTCCGCCTCGGCAAAGTCTCCTGTTTCCAGGGCTTTTTGCAGCGCTTCCCTGGCCTTGGCGGGCTGGTTAGCTTCCGCCAGAGCCGCGCCCAGGCGGTAACGCAGCACGGCGGAATCAGGGGCCGCGCTCACGGCCTGTTCCAGTACGGTCACGGCCTCAGTGAAGCGCTTGTTCCGCATCAGGCATTGGCCCAGGGTATCCAGGACGGTGGGGTCTTCGGGCTGAAGGGTATAGGCGACCGTGGCCAGGCGCAGGGCGCGTTCCGGGTCCTTTCCGGCCAGGATATAGGTCATGGCCAGGTTGTTGGCCGCCAGGGCGTCTTCCGGGTTAAGGGCCAGCACCTGCTCGTAGGCCTGGATGGCCGCGTCGTAGTTTTTGCGCAGCAGCATGGTGTACGCCTGGCCGGAAAGAGCGGGCAGATTGTTCTTTTCTTTTTGCAGCACGGCCCGGTAAAGGGCTTCGGCCTTGTCTGGTTCGTTCTGGCGCAGACATAATTGAGCCATAAGCAACAACAGTGGAGTGTGCTCGGTGGAGGCATAGGCGCGCTGCAACTCGTCCATGGCCTCGGCCGGCTTGCCCAGGCGTTCCAGGGCTTCAGCCGCCATAATTACGCCCAGGGGAGAGGTGGGGAAGTTCCGCTGCGCATTCCGGGCTTCGTTCAGGGCTTCCTGGTGTTTGCCCTTGGCCGTCAGCAGCCGGAATTTACCGGCCGTGGCTTCTTCCGGCTGCGTCGTTTCCAGGGACGTGTACAATTCCCACGCCTTGTCGAACTGGTCCGCGCCAAGATACAGGCGGGCCAGACTTTGGCGTATGGACGAGTCGGGCTTTGCCGCCAGGGCGCCGCGCAGCAGCGCTTGCGCCTGAGCCGCATCGCCCCTGGCCAGGGCGTGTTGCACCAACAGGGTGAGCGCCCTGCTGTCGCCCCGCTGCCAGGCATCGCGCAGATGCCGCTCGGCTTCGTCTTTTTTCCCTTCGTAGGTGAGCAGAGTGGCGGCGATGATACGTTGGGCGGTGGCTTCGGGATGTCGGGCGAGGTAGTTCTCGCAAATGGTCAGAGCCTTGCCGGTATCGCCGGCCAGGGTATGGAGCCTTAAGGCCAGGGAGAACGCCGGCAGGTAGTCCGGGGCAATGGCGCGGGCTTTTTCCACCGTGTCCAGGGCTTCCTTGTTTTCATCCCGGATAACTTGCAAGGTGGCCAGCATGGTCAGCAGGACCGCGTCTTCCGGCTGCTTTTCCAGACCCTGGCGGACTACCTGTTCCGCCTGATCAAACTGCCTGCGACCCAGGTAAAAACTGAAAAGAGCCCTCCGCGCGTTCTGGCTGTCCGCATTGTGTCGCACGGCCTCGCGCAGGCCTTTTTCCGCCTCCTCCATCTTGCCCGCGTCAAAAAGCATGGCGCTACGCTGAAGAAAGGCCTCTTCCAGGTTGGGGTTCAGCGAAGCGGCAATTTCGTATTCCTTCAGCGCTTCTTTCTGCTTGCCCCTGGCGCGCAGAACGCTGCCCAGCAAATAGTGACTGTCGGCGGTCGGGTAGTGCTGAACCAGGCGCTCGGCTTCACGCTGGGCGTCTTCCAGACGGTTCTGTTGCATCAGGATGGTGCAGACGAGCCGCAGGGCCGGGGCGTAGTCCGGCAGATAGTCCAGAGTTTTGCGCGCGTTGCTGAGGGCGGTTTCCAGATCGCCGGTCCGGTGCTGGGCCAGGGCCAGGCGGTAATGCCCCTCCAGCGTCGGCGTCATGGAAACGCTGCGCTGAAAGGCGGCCGCCGAGGCCGGGTAGTTCTGCTCCGTATACGCGACAAGCCCTTCCAGCATGAAGGCCATGGCCGTTTCGCCCGCGTTGGCCCGTAAGGCCGCGAGCTGCCCCTTGGCGGCCGGAACGTTTCCCTGCTGCAGAAGCAGGGTTCCCAGCAAGTAGCGGTATTCCTCCCGTTCGGGCTGTATGTGCGTGAGCCGTTCGAAACAGGAAATCGCCTTGGCGTTGTCGCCCATGCGCATGGCGATATCGCCGCGCAGATTCAAGGCGGGCTCGTTTTGGGGGGCAGCGGCCAGCAGCCCGTCCACCAATTCCAGGGCCTTGCCCGGTTCGCGTTGGGCCAGGCGAACTCTGGCCAGGGCCAGTATGGCGCTCTCGCGTTTGGGCTCCAGGGCGATGGCCCGCTCCAGGGCCTGAGCGGCGGCGGGAAGATTATTATCGAGACCATGGGCCAGCCCGGCCAGTTCCAGGCTTTCCGCCGTGGAGGCCAGCCATTTTTCCGCACTTTCCAGATGGGCCAGGGCTTCCTTGGGCTTGCGCATCATCACTTGCAGCCGGGCGAATTCCCTGTGCAGGGTGGGATCGTCGGGCTTTTGCCGCAGGCATTTTTGCAGTTCTACTTCCGCCTGTTCGCTTTTGCCCAGGGCGAGGTAAGCCCGGGCCAACTCAAGCCGGATGGTGTAATCGGCGGGGGATTTTTCCAGAGCGCTTTTCAGCAGTACCACAGCCCCGGCGGGGTTGTTCTCCGCCATGAGTTTCTTTCCTTCCGCCAGAAAATCTTTGTCAGACCCTCCCGAACAGGCGCAGGCGAGAACAACCAAAAAAGAAACCGCGACGCAACGCGCGAACGCGGTCAAGGCGCCGCCGCCCTCATGCCCGGCGGAGAGAAAGCCCCGGCAGTTCTGGTGTTTTTGCTTCTTCTCGGTGGCACGGCCGGATATGAACCGCATAGTCATAAAATGACCCCTTTCTGCGTGTCTGTTCGAAAAAAAGAAGACAGCATTCTAAAATTGGAGTATGCTGATAAATTAGCCAGAAATATGCCATCCGGTGTGCCACGTTGTTTGGGCTTTTCTAACTACGGGAAATGTAAGCGAAATAAATCAGAATAAGACAACCAGTCGCGCGAGATGTCGAAAAAGGAGAACTCGATTTTTTCATACAGGGAAAAAAGAGAGGGCAAGGGAACGCCTTTGCAAATTATATTAGTAAAGTTAGCAAAATATATGCGATGATACTGGCGGAAAATCCGCCCGCGGCGAGCTGATTTGTGTGTATGGAAAATTCATACAAATATGAGTTTTCCGTACATACATAGCGAATGACGGACTCGAGAGGTGGGAGGGCAGTATTTATATTCTACTGCTTTATAAGGCTGTTTTTGCCGGACCAGCCAGGCGGAGACTGAACAAGTGTAAACTTATCACGAATCTTTACACGCTCCGTCCCGGGTGGAATGTAAAGAAAACAGCCCAGCTCCCTTTTGGGGGAAGGGGTGTTTTTTCGTGAAAAAATCCGCGCTGCTGAGGGAGTTGAATCTTGACCAAAGCCCCCGCCCGTGGAAGTATCCCCCACGTTGCTTCCACGGGAGCATAATTACAACAGGCCCGCGCCGCATGCGCCGGGCGCACGGGATTCGTTTTTTATGGAAATATTCATGCATCTTATGGATATGCTGCTGCATATAGACGTGTATCTGCGCGAGCTTGTGGATACATACGGCCTGCTTGTCTATGCTTTTCTGTTTCTGATCGTGTTCTGCGAGACCGGTCTGGTGGTCACGCCGTTTTTACCGGGCGACTCATTGCTGTTTGCCGGGGGCACTTTGGCCGGCGCGGGCATGTTGAGTTATCCCGGACTGTGCGCTGTGCTGCTCAGCGCGGCTATTCTCGGCGATGCCGTCAACTTTCGTATAGGCAAGCATGTGGGGCCTCCGATTTTTCAGAAGGATTACCGTTGGCTCAAGCGCAAACATCTGGAACAGGCGCACGCCTTTTACGAGAAGCATGGCGGCAAGGCCATTGTCCTGGCCAGATTCATACCGATTATCCGCACCTTCGCCCCTTTTGTGGCCGGGGTGGCGGGCATGCACCAGGGACGCTTTCTGATGTTCAACGTCACCGGAGCGCTGATCTGGGTATTTTCTCTGGTGACGGCGGGGTATTTTCTTGGCGGCCTGACCTTTGTGAAGGAGAATTTCAGCCTGCTTATCTACCTGATCATCCTGGTTTCCGTTTCCCCCGTGATCGTGGAAGTGGGCAAGCAGGTGCTGCAGAGCCGCAAGCGCGGCGAAAAGATGCCGTAGCATTGCCTTCTCGAACGCAGAGTAAATTTATTTTGAGGTTGCCCAAGAGTATAGACTGCCTCCGGTCGGGGACACAGGCTCTGTGCGGCCAAGGGGGCCGGGGGCACAGGCTCTGTGTGAACCCCTTTGGAAACCCCTTTTTGTGTGACAGACTCAAGTGAGTAATTTCAAAGGTAAAATATTCTAAAACCGCTCACGGCATACTCCTTCGTTTTGAAGGGGTATGCCGTGAGCGGTTTTAGGCAGATTTTGCCAGTCAGTCTTTGGCGGATGGCATGCCGATTATCTTTCGCATGGCCGGATCCGAGGGAAAGGAACTGTCGAGAAACTCAAGTTCGGCGCGAAAGGTCCGTCCGTCGATCCACACGGGGTCGCTGCCGCTTTGGGCCTGCACTTGCGGCCGGGCGTCCCGTTTCGGTGCTTCCAGAATTTCCACGACGTTGACGGCCCGGCCTTTGCCGTCGGGCCGCAGCCAGAGCACGCCGGGGCTTTTTTCCGACAGGGATTGGGCAAACCCGACCCCTTCGCCGCCGCCGAGGATGCAGTCAAATACACCCCGGGCCTTGGGCAGAAATTGTTTTTCGCCCGCAAGTCCCCACGGGCTCACGCCAAGCAGCAGAACCGTCTGTGCCCGAAGGGTGCGACCGGCGGCGAGCACTTTCTGTTCCTGGGCCGGCGTGGGCGCTCTGCCCGGAACAGGGCCCTGGGGAAAAAGCAGAACGCCTACTTTACCCAAACGGGTGTCAATGATGCGGCTTACCGGCTCCGTATCGACCACCTGGTAGCCGGGGGGCGTTTTGCCTGCGCTTGCTTTCATCCAACTGGCGGCCCTGGGCGAAAGCCAGCCCACATCGACCCGCAGCAGGGTCTGGGCCTGAACGGAGCGCCGCCCCTCTTCCGCGGGAGGGAGCGGTGAGGCCACGGACGGAACCGTATCCGGAGTGCCGTAACTGTACGGATCGTCAGCCAGAAATTCATAGGGGCCGGCAATGATCATTCGCGGTTTGCCCAGCTCTCTGTATCTGTTGAAAAGGCCGGCCCGCCGGGCCAGTCCGCCATACGTGGCGGAACCTCAGGTCGGGCAGGGGTTCATTTCGCCATAGGTGGAGGCGTCGTACAAAATGGTCAGGAGCGCGTCCTTGGCGGGTTTTCCAACCGACAACTCCAGATCGACGCCGTCAAGGGAGTCGGTTTCGGAAGTCGGAACCGCCTGTGCCGGCCCGGCCGACGCGGTCAGGAGAACAAACACGGCGCATAAAACTAGCTGCGAGAAACAACGCCGCAATGCGGACATATGCATGGAACTGCCTGCCGGGAGATCACGAGTTGATGAATTCTTTCAGTTCCTTGCCGGCGCGGAAAAAGGGAAGTTTTTTGGGAGCCACGTTCACGATGGCGCCCGTTTTCGGGTTGCGGCCGGCATAGCCCTGGTAGGATTTGATCTTGAAGCTGCCAAGGCCGCGGATCTCGACGCGTTGTTCGGCAAGAAGAGCCCGGCGAATGCTGTCGAAAAAAGTGTTGACGACCACGGTGGCTTCATCGGTGGAAATGCCGTTTTCTTCAGCCAGCGTTTTGATGAGCTCGCTCTTGTTCATGTTTCGCTCCAGTGTGCATGGTTGATACTAATATGTTAGTTTCATGACCTATTTTGGAGTAAAACGCAACTGGTCCGGCTAAAATAGTCAAAGAAAGATCGAAAAAGCCGGAAAAACGGCGCTCCCGGGCCGGAATGCCCGCTCTTGGGGCTTTACGGCAGTCAGCGTGCTTTGCGGAATTAACCGGATATGTTCGTGGGGGTCAGCGGCGGGGACTTGTATCCCTGCCTGAGCATGCTTTCACGCTGACGATGCAGGATGGAGGCCAGGTTCATGCAGTCCACCGCGGCGGGGGAACGGGGGGCGAGTTGCAGCAGGGGGGTTTGTTTGCGCACCGCTTCGACCAGGGTGCGGTCAAGGCGCACTTCGCCCAGGTAGGCCGGGGCAAAACCGAGAAAACGCTGGCAGACGGCGGCCAGGCGGTTGTAAGTTTGTCTGGCTTCCGCTTCCGACTCTACCTGGTTCACAAGGACGAAAAAGTCGCGCACGCTATAGCGGGCCATCATCACTTTGATCATGGCATAGCTGTCGGTAAGGGAGGTGGGCTCGGGAGTCACCACCACCAGGCGCAAGGCGGTCATGGCCCCAAAGCCGAGAGCGGTGGAGGAAATGCCCGCGCCTATGTCAAGGCAGAGAAAGTCGTATCGTTCGGCCAGGGGGTTGAGCCTGTCGCGCAGAATGGCGCGCGCGCCCGAGTCGAGTTCGACAAACTCGGCCATGCCGGAGTTGGCCGGCAAAAGGTCGAATCCTGAACTCCCTTCGGGTCCGATGGGCACAAGCACGCTTGCCGGATCCTGGTTTTTGATAAGGATGTCCTGGACGTGCTTTTGCGGGGCAACGCCAATCAGAACGTCCATATTGGCCAGTCCCATGTCGCAGTCCATCAACAGTACCGAATGACCGATCTGATGCAGTCCGTAGCAAAGGTTGAGGGCAAGATTGCTTTTGCCCACGCCGCCTTTGCCGCTGAGAACAGAAATGCTGATGGTTTTTTTATCGCTCATACGAAGTCACTCCGAGCCAAGGCAGGAAAAAAGGAACTGTTTTTCTTGCGAGAGAACCAGACTGCTCCGGTCGCTGGCAAGCTTGCTGCATTCGATAATGGCGATATGGTTTTTGCCTTGCCGTTTGGCTTCATACAGGGCTTCATCCGCGCTTTTGATCAACTCGTCGATGCTTCTTGTGTCGTTCCCCAGCAAAATCAGGCTGGAAGCCCCACCGGAAAGCGTCATGGAAAAGGTCGCGCCGTTGCACTCGAACTCCTCCTGCCGGAAAAGCTCCAGAATGCGGTTGCCAAGCACTACGGCCGTCCAGCAGGACGTAGCCGGCAGGATAACGGCGAATTCCTCGCCGCCGAAGCGGACCGGGATATCGTATTGCCGGACCTGGTTTTTCAGCAGCTCGCCAAGACGTTGGAGCACCATATCCCCGCAGGCATGGCCGTGAGTGTCGTTAATCTGTTTGAAGTTGTCCAGATCAAGCATGATGAGGCTGAGATCCGTGTGAGAGCGGACCGCGCGTTCGAATTCGGCCTTGAGAAGTCGGTTGAACAGGCCGCGATTGCCGATGCCGGTGAGGGCGTCGTGATCTCGTTGGAAAGCAAGACGCTCCTGGATGGACAGCACCTGGGAAACGGAATCGGCCAGAGAACAATTCAGCGGTATGCCAAGCCAGTTTTCAAGGCCGTTGACGGAAGCGAAGCGCTCCCATTCATTTGGGCTCACGCCGGCAAGCACGCGCACAAGGGCAAGGGTGCTGGCGTACTCCTTTGGCGAGGCGCTTTTTTCCCGCACCAGCCTGGCGACTTTTTCCAGATCGCGCACAAGATCGGGAGCAAGCCCACCGGATGCTGAAGGTATTGGATTATTGCGCTCTGTTGGCATGGCGGTACAGTAGCAGATGTCGTATGAGCTTGTCGAGATTGCCGTCGAGCACGGCGTCCACATCCGTTTCATCCGTCCCGGTGCGATGATCTTTCACCAGCCTGTAAGGTTGCAGGGTATACGTCCGTATCTGACTGCCAAAATTAATGGCTTCCTTGTCCTGGTATTGGGATTTTTTTTCATCGGCCAGCTTTTGCAGTTCCCGTTCGTAGAGCCTGGCACGCAGTACTGACATGGCGGCGTCTTTGTTGCTGTGCTGGGATTTTTCGTTCTGGCACTGCACCACAATGCTGGTGGGCAGGTGGGTTATGCGCACGGCCGAGTTAGTCTTGTTCACATGCTGGCCGCCGGAGCCGCCGGCCCGGAACACGTCGATGCGCAAATCGCTTTCCTCGATGGTGATGGAAATTTCTTGCCCGGCGTCGGGCAATACATCCACCGAAGCAAAGGAAGTATGGCGTCTGCCGGAAGAATCAAAGGGAGAGATGCGGATCAGGCGGTGTATGCCTTTTTCCCCTTTCAGCAGACCGTAAGCGTTGGGACCGGTCACGCGGACGGTGGCGTTCTTGATGCCGGCCTCGTCGCCGCTCAAGTAATCCAGATATTCGGTTTTGCAGCCGTGGGCGTCGGCCCAGCGCAGATACATGCGCAACAGCATGGCCGCCCAGTCCTGGGCTTCGGTGCCGCCGGCTCCGGGATGGATGTCCATTATGGCCGGCTGGTGATCCTCTTTTTCCGACAGCAGAAGATCCATTTCCGCCTGCTCCAGAAGCGCGCCCAACGAGGTCACGGCATCATGCAGGCTGGCCAGGGCTTCGTCGGAGGCTTCCTCCTCGGCCAGGGCGAGCCAGTCGTCCATATCGTTTTTGGCGTGCTGCAAGCGGGAGAAACGTTCCCGTTCCCCTTCCAGCCGGCTTTTTTCCTGAAGCACCGGAGTCAGGGTTTCGGGTTGGTTCCAGGCGTCCGGCGCGGACAACTGTTTTTCTATTTCTTCAAGACGGTGCGAGGTGCTTTCCAGGTCAAAGCCGCCCCCGTAAGGAAAGAAATTGTTCATCCAGCGTCGTTGAAGCTGATTTGAGTTCGGCAAGCTGATACATAAAAAATCCTGTTGAACTTAACAAATCACTGATTAATTCAAGCGAAATTACCGGCAAGCGAAAGGCATGGATGCTTCTCTCTTTTTGTCCTCTCCTCTTCCGGTCTTGCATTGTAACACAACACGTGGAACCGCTGAGTTTTTTCGTTTGGCTAGGCGCGAGTCTTTTCTAAAAGGGGGCTGGACTCTTTCGTCCTGCCCCCTTTTAGAAAAGACGAGCAACGACGCCAAACGGAAAAAATCAGCGGGTCCCACTGCGAAGCCTATAGCCGAAGAGGGAAAAAAAGGCCAGCACGACCAGCGAAATTTCCGGCACGGGGTGGATGCGGTGGTAGACCGTTATTTCATTGGACGGCCGCACCGAGGCGAACAGCGTACCGTCAACGAACAGCCTGTCGTTGTGTTCTCTGATGCGTCCTCTGGCGTCTATGGCAACCGTATAGCCCGTATTGGTCGCTCGCGCAATGGGGCGGGCCTGCTCCACGGCGCGCATGGCCGTCAGTCCGAGATGCTGCAACGGGGCTGAACTTTTGCCGAACCAACCGTCATTGCTGACGTTTACCAGAACGGTAGCCCCTTCGTCCACGCGTTTCTGGGCCAGGGACGGAAAGATGGCCTCATAGCAGATGAGCACGCCAATGCCGACGGGCCGATTCGCCTGAGCGGCCGGCGAAGCGGGCTCCCGGTTTTCTTCCCCGCTCTGGGAGGGCAGGGGCGCGTCGGCCAGCGGATCCCGCCGGGGCTGGGGGCGGGCGAGAAGCAGGGGCCGGGCGGACGTTCCGGGGGAAAAATCCAGCCCCTGCATGATGTTGCGTAGAAAGGTCAGGGATGAGGCAAAAGGAATGTATTCCCCAAAGGGCACAAGGTGCTCTTTGTCGTAAAAGCCGGCAATGCGGCCGTTGGTGGAAAGCAGATAGAGCCTGTTGTACAGCCCGGCGGGGTTTTCGCTGCCTTGCGGGGCCGGGCCCGCGCCCAGCGCGCCAAAGGCCAGGTTGACGTTCATTTCGGCGGCAAAGCGGCGCAGGCGCCCGGCGTATTCCGGGTGGGCCTGGAAGTAAAAGGGCATGGCGGTTTCCGGCCAGATAACCATATCCGGCCCGGCGTCCGGACGAGCGGCGCGCAAGTCGTTTATGGCCCGGCTGGTCATGTCCTGGTAGTGGGCGATGGTGCCTTCCTGAAACTGGGGGTCCCACTTCTGGTTCTGGTCGATGTTGCCCTGCACCATGAGAATGGAGAGCGGAACGGCCTCCGGCAGGGGTTGAGCCAGACGGAGGTTGCCGCCAAACGGCAGGGCGGCGGTCAGAACAAGGGCCGGAACAGCCGCGCCGATGCGTTCGGACAGGGCCGGGGCGAGCAGGGCAAAGGCGCCCAGGCAGGCTGCGGCGGCAAAGCAGGCGCTCAAGCCGTAGCTGCCCACAAGGGAGGCCGCCTGTACCCAGGCCGGGTGCAGGGCAAAAGCGCTGGACAGCGACAGCCAGGGAAAGCCCGTAAACAGCACGCCGCACAAGACTTCAAAGCCGGCATAGACGGCCCCGCACAGGAGCGCGGCCGGCACAAGACCGGTCAACAGAAACAGGGCCAGAGGGCGTTTTGCCGGGGTTGCGGCGTCCATTGTCTCGTCAAGGGCGAAGAGTCGTCGGATTCGCCGCATGGCCAAGCCGGCCAGGGCGGAATAGCCGGCCAGATACGCGGCCACCAGCAGCACGCCGGGCCAGGCCAGTTCGTACCCCAGGCCGCCCACGTCGTGCATGGGGTTGACCAGCCAGTACAGGCCGGCGGCGTTCCCGGCCAGGCCGAGCAGCCAGCAGCGGAAAAAGGCGCTTTTGTCCGTGGGGGCCAAGGCGGCAAGCAGGCACAGGCAGAGGGGAAAGCCGAGAACCAGCACGGGCGCGTGAAAAAAGGGATTGGGCTGGCCGATGAGCAGGCATGCCGCCCCCGGCACAATCAGCGCGCACACGCGCCAATCCCTTCGGAAAGAAGAAGAGCTACCCCCGTTTTCCCGGCCTGTTCGGGCCGACTGCCGCAAAAACGACATGACCGTTCAGGCTTTGGAGGCCGCGTCCCGATCCGGCGTCCTGGTTTGGCCGGGCGTGGCGTCGTCCGTTTCGTTCGTTGTCGCGTTGGCAGCGGCCTGGGGCGGAAGCGGGGAAGCCGTTGGAGCGCTTTTTTTCGCCTGGGGCGAACCAACGGCGGGCGCGGGCTCTCCCGCGGCTCCCGGCTTGGCCGAAGCGGTCCTGCCGGCCTGACCCGGAGCCAGCATACGGACCCGGTGTATCTGCTTGGCGTCGGAAGACACGATGCGGAACACTCTGCCGTCAACAAAAAACTCTTCGCCCGCCTTGGGCACTCGCCCGGCAAGATGGGTCAGGTAGCCGCCCAAGGTATCCACTTCCTCCGACTCGAGGCTGATGGGCAGGGCTTCGCTCAGATCGTCAAGGTAGGCGCGTCCGGCAAGCAGATAGCTGCCGTCGGGCTGGGGGCTGATCTCCTGCTCGCGCGGGGCGTCGTGCTCGTCTTCAATATCGCCGACGATCTGCTCCAGAACGTCCTCAATGGTCACCAAGCCGGCAGTGCCGCCGTATTCGTCCAGAACAACCGCCAAATGAAGCTTGCGGGCGCGGAATTCCTGCAAAAGATCCAGCACGTTTTTCGTTTCCGGGATGAAAAAGCATTCCCGTATGATGGCGGTGGCCGGCAGATCATGGCCGGTGGTGTCGAGCATGTGGTGCAGCAGATCCTTGGCGTGCACTATGCCGATGATGTTGTCCCTGTTGCCGGAAAAGATGGGAATGCGGGAATGGCCGGAAGATATGATGAGTTCCGCCACCTGCCGGATGGAATCCTCATCCGATGAGCAGGCGATGTCGGTCCGGGGGGTCATGATGTCCTGCACCTGCAAGTCGTCAAGGGTGAGGACGCTGAGCAGCATGGAGCCTTCTTCCTTATCCAGCTCTCCTTCTTCGCTGGCGTCGCGGATGGCCCGTTCAACGGCGTCGGTGTGCTTGCCGTGAAACACTCTGGTCAACCGTTGCCAGATACTACTACTGTCTGAGCCGTCGTCCAAGGGAATCCTCCATGCGCATGATAACGCGGAAAAAGGCATGGGCCGCGTTATTGCGGGTGTTCGGGGTTACATGAAATCCTCGGGAACATCCCGGAACAGTTCCAGGTGCCGACGCATGATCCAGTTGCCGATGGGTTCGACCTCGCGCGCCGAGGAAAGGCGCAACCACTCCACGCCGCCGGGTTTGGCCTGTTCCACCGCTTCTTTCGGCCGGGCCCAGGCCTGAAACTGTAAACCCATATGCACGTCACGGCTGCCGTGCTCGAGCCAGACGTTCTGGGCCCGGCACTGCATCCAGAAGCGCAGGCGCTTGTTGGTTTCCGGATCAAAGAGATCGAGCATCAGAATAAATTGATCCGCCGAGGTGAAGTGCAGTTGCAGGGCGCGCACGGTTTTGCTGGGAACGCTGACGCGCACGCCGCCGGCCGACAGATCAAGAATCCGAAACTGCGTCATGCGTTCCGGTATATGCAACAGTCGCGGCCTTGGCCACAAGTTGACATCATTGAGATTTTCCGGCGTGGGCAGATTGTCGCCGTGCCACAGGGCCGCGCCCATAAGAAACTCCGGCGGGGGCGCCATGCGCAAAAAGGAGCGCTTTTGCCGGTTTTCCAGCGCGGAGGGCAGGGGTAGCGTAATATGGCAGAGCCCCGGACGGGGGTGATGGATGCCGTCTATATGGGAGGCGAAAGTGTAATAAATAAATTCCTTGTCTATCCTGATGCGGAAAAAAACCGCGATGGCCCGGCCGAGCCACTTGTCCGAAAGGGATTTAAGGCCGCTGATTTCCACGGTAAAGGAGTTCTGCCCGAGCACTTCCGGCGCGCAACGCAAGGTGGGCCGGCGTTGCCCCGATTCCGTCTGTATCTGCACTTCAAAGGAGCGGCGCTGATCAAAAGCCTGCCGGATGATCCTCTGGATTGTTTTGGCGTCCGTGATGCTGCCATGCGGGAAATAGCGGATTCGTCTGGCCCGGACGGCTTTGAAGATCAGATAAACGATGATGGCGATGACAACCACCGTCAGCCCCGTCAACCAGGATTCAACCGCTTTTATGTCGAACGCGCGCGTGTAAAAACTCTGCTGAATATCGCTAAGGGTCATGTTGCCGGCCCATGGGGTTACAAAAATGAGGGGCAAGAGGATCGTGCGTGCGGACTCTGTTCTTCCCTATGCAACGGATAAACGGACCCTAACGCGAAACGCATGTTGACGCAAGAACCGTCGCCGGCATTCAAGTCATCTGACGGATTTTTCTCCGGGTTTTTTCGCAAGAAACGAACCGCGGACGAGCGCCTTAGTAGAGCTGTTTTTCACTCCGGCGGAGCTTCATAAGCGCATGTTTCCTTGAGGGCGTTTTTTCGCCTTCATCGCACATCGCTCATTTACGGGCAGACTCTTGTTTCACCGTTTTCCGTGAAAGTTTCTTTAACTGGATCTCAATGCAGGCCAGGGCGGCCGGGGTCACGCCGGGAATTCTTCCCGCCTGTCCGAGGGTGGCCGGCCGGATAGTTTCAAGCTTTTCCCGGGCCTCTGTGGTCAGCCCGGCCACCATGCTGTAATCAAGATCCGGGGGCAGGCCGAAGTCTTCGGCTGTCCGCAGGCGTCTGGCCGTTTCTTCCTGGCGGTTGACGTATCCGGCATAGCGGAAAGCGGTTTCCGCTTCAAGGCGGCTTTCTTCGGAATAGCGCGCGAATTCCGGCCAGAGTTCGACAATGGCCGCCTGGGTGACGGCCGGGCGGCGGAACATCTCGCCCAGGGGCATGGCGTTGGCCGGCGGGTTTTCTCCCAGGCGGGCGAAAAAGTCGCGCAAGGGGGCGTCCGGGCTGATCCGTTCCGCGTTCAGGCGCTCTGTGAGTTCATGCAGTTCCCGTTGCCGTTCGCGGAACAAATCCCATTGCTCGTCGTCCACGAGTCCGAATTCCCGACCCAGCGGGGTAAGACGGGCATCGGCGTTGCTTTCGCGCAGGAGCAGGCGGTGTTCGGCTCTGGAAGTGAACATACGGTAGGGCTCGTTGGTGCCCTTGGTCACCAGGTCGTCCACCAGCACGGCCATGTACGCCCTGTCCCGGCCGGGCGCGAACGGGGCGTGCCCGCGCGCTTTGGCGGCAATGTTCAGAGCGGCCCAGAGGCCCTGGGCGGCCGCTTCCTCGTAGCCGGAAGTGCCGTTGATCTGGCCGGCGCACCAGAGACCCGGCAGGCTCTTCACCTCCAGGGTCGGGGCAAGCTGGGTGGGCGGCAGCATGTCGTACTCGATGGCGTAGCCGGGCCGGACCACATGGCAGCGTTCCAGGCCGGGAATGGTGTGCAGCAGCTCTATCTGCACATCCAGGGGCAGGCCGGTGGGGACGTTGTTGGGGTAAGTTTCCGGACTGTCCACTCCTTCCGGTTCCACGAATATCTGGTGCCGTTCCTTGTCCGGAAAGCGGGAGATTTTGTCCTCGATGGAAGGGCAGTAACGCGGGCCCGCGCCGGGAATGGCGCCGCTGTACATGGGCGAGCGGGAAAGGCCTTTGCGGATGACCTCGTGGGTGCGTTCGGTGGTCCAGGTAAGATAGCACAGTTGCTGCGGCAGTTGCGGCCCCTTGCCGCGCGCGCTGAAGCGCGGGATCGGGGTATCTCCGGGTTGGGGCTCCATGCGGGAAAAGTCCACGCTGGAGGTCAGCACGCGCGGCGTGGTGCAGGTCATGAAGCGCGTCAGGGTAAGGCCGAGTTCGCGCAACTCGGCCGACAGGCCCAGCGAGGCTTCGTCGCCCCGGCGGCCGCCGGAGTAATGGGTGTCGCCCACGTGGATATGCCCGCCCAGAAACGTGCCGGTGGTCAGAAGCACCGCCGGGGCGTAAAAACGCTGGTCAAGGGTGGTTCGCACCCCGATCACGCGGCCGTTTTCCGTCAGCGGAGCCTCGACCATATCCTCGCGCACGAGGATGTTCGGCCGGGCGAAGATATCCCGTTTGACGGCGGCCATGTACACCCCGCGATCCACTTGGGCGCGGGTGGCCCGCACGGCCGGCCCCTTGCTGGCGTTCAGAATGCGCGTTTGTATCGCCGCCTCGTCGGCCCAGCGGCCCATGCTGCCGCCAAGGGCGTCTATTTCGCGCACCATGTGCCCCTTGCCCAACCCGCCCACGGCCGGGTTGCAGGATAAATGCCCGATGCGATCAACGTTGCTGGTAAGAAGCAGAACGCGCAAATCCATGCCGGAGGCGGCCATGGCCGCTTCGCAGCCGGCGTGGCCGGCCCCGACGACAATAAGATCAAATGAAGTGTGAGTACGCATATTGGAAGCTTTATGAAGAATTGTTCCGAAGGGCGAAGCGGTGGAGGAACCCCCGTGGGGGAAGGGAAAAGGCCTTGAAAAGTATTTCTGTTCGGGAGCCGCACCGGAACATGACAGAAAATATTTCCGCCTCCACCCATACTCCATTATAAAAAGTTTTGAAGGGAAGGGAAGGGGGGTCCGGGGGAGGGGGAGGGAAACTGTTGTAAATGTTTCCGTCCCCTTACCCCGGCCGCCGGAGGCAT
>JAVBOI010000138.1:0-21567 GCA_031550695.1 Desulfovibrio sp.
CGGTGTCATGCCACATGCTGCGTTCGTTATGGTTGGCTGAGCCTACCATGGCAAAGGCTTGGTCGACAATCAGCACCTTGCTATGCACATAGATGTTACCGGGGTCGTTAGGCTTGCCACCCTTTTCTGTCATCTTCGGCAGGGACTGCCTTTTCCTTGAAAAGGCATCAAAACGAAAAATGAAGTGTGAGTTTCACCACACATCACAAACTTGCCGCTCAGGGTATACAAAAAGTCCCTTCAAGGCTCCAAAAAACTCTGATATATACAAAGCGCCGAGCAGGTCAAAGCGGGCTAATGGCCCTGTTGGAAGTCATAAATCTTCTAAGCAATCGGTCGGGGGTTCGATTCCTCCCTGGCGCGCCAGAGAATTCAAGAAAAGGACTTGGAGTAAGCCTGAGTCCTTTTTTGTTTCTCGGCCATGCAAGATCGTCTTTGCGGGATATGCCGCACAGGCTCAAATGCGCATACTGAGAAACGTTACCGGTTTTCGCGTTTGACTAAAGAATGCGGATGTGATTTCGCTTTTCCATGAACAAGAGTATCGTCGCGCGTGTCTTAAGCATGATTCGGATCTTTTCCGGCCGCCTGCCGGATATAACTGGAATAACCATCATTCCGTGGATGATACGGAATTTTGGCCAAAGAGGCACCGGCCGGCCTTTTTCATGGTTTCTCCTTCTTGCGGATATTTTCTGGACAGCGGCAATTGTTTTCGGCTCCCTGCTGGCCTATATTATATTTGCTGCCATTTTTACAGATAGTAAGGATGGCTATACCGCATTCGTGTTTTTCGCGCTGATGTTTTTCTTCCTGCTGTCGCTCCTGCTTTGGCGCCTGTTTCGATTTCTGGCCCAAAAGATTTCCGGAATCTCTCCACAGAGATAAATCATACCCCATTAGTTATTATTCTCATTACCCCACAAACTTGCCGCTCAGGGTATCCACATGACTCAAACCAGCCGTGGGCGTCGTCAACCGTGACGGCGTTCAGGGCTGTAGCCGTGGCTGCAAGGAACTCTTCCTTTATTCGCGGCTTTATTCCGCGCCTGGCTGTCCGGGCTGCTCACGTCCTTACCAGTCCATGCGCGAGTTACTTCTTGTCGTTAATTATTTTTTTGTGCTATATATGTTAGAACTCGGACTATTAGCTACAGATATCTTTTATACATTTGGTCTGTAGCCCGCCTGGAAATCTTTCCCGGCAAGAAAACCGTTGTGCGAGGAGGGTGCGCGAGGGCTGGTCTAAGCCGTTCAAGAGGGCGAATGGTGAAGCGCTTAGCGGCTCCTTCCGGAAAGCACTGATGTTCAATCCTCTAGATCTGGAGGCTACAATGCATTGGTACCGTAATTTACGCATGACCGCTAAAATCGTATTGCCCGTCGGACTCATGCTGATTTTGGCTTTGGGTGTACTGGCCTGGCAAATCCGCGCGAAAAGCTCCAGCGCCATTGAAGAGGTAGCCAAGCGCGAGTTGGCGTTTTTGGCCGGTCAATACGGCAATGAGATCAAAGCGACTTTCGAGATGGCTCTTGATGAAGCTCAGGCTTTTGCGGACAGCATGGTTCCTCTGCTGAAGCAGAACGACCCTGTGGTCCGCGAGCGCTTCATCACGATGTTGCAAGGCGTGCAGGAAGGGCGCAAGGAGTTTCTGGCCGCCGGAACGGCCTGGGAGCCGAACGCCTACGACGGCAAAGACGCCGAACACGCCGGAAATCCGGGGTCGGACAAGAACGGCCGCTTCATCCCCTACAGCGCGACCGGGCACGGGCTGACCACCCTTCAGGATCTGGAGACAAGCGACTACTACGCCGTGCCCAGGCGACAGGGACGAAGCTACCTGACCAACCCCTACTTTTACGAGGTGGGCGGCAAGCAGGTACTGATGGCCACGGCCAGCGCCGTCATCAAGGTGGACAACCGCTTTCGCGGCATCGTGCTTATAGACATTTCCCTGGATCAGATCATGCAATCCCTGGCCGCCCTCAAGATCTACCAGACGGGCTGGGGGGCCTGCATCACGCAGGACGGCACCATTGTCGCCACCAGCAGATCGGACATTACAACCGGCAAAAGCATCTTCTACACAGTGGAGACAAAAGATCCCGCCGGGCTGCGCAGAGCGATGGCGGACGGCAAGCCCTTTATGGAGGTTAGCGACTACCAGGGCAAGGAGAGCTTTTTCTACTACTACCCGATCCACTTCTCCCTGACCGGCCAGACCTGGTATTTCGTGGTTAACGCGCCGTTAAGCGAGGTTCTGGCCGGCGCGGCCGAAATCGGCCAGATGACCATAATTTTCAGCGGGGTTGCGTTGCTGCTCTGTCTGTTGCTGATTTTCATCGTTGTGCGCATCAGCGTGCGCCCCTTGGGCATTCTGGCCGGGGTGGCCCAGGAAATCGCCGGCGGCAACCTGAACGCCCCCATCCGCGACGAGACCTTCGGCGGGGAAGTGCGCGAACTGAGCGCCGCCCTGAAGAACATGATCGTCTCCCTGATCGACAATATCAGCAAGGCCGAAGCCCTGAGCGAGGACGCCCGCGCCCAGACCGTCAAGGCTGAGGAAGCCATGCGCGAAGCCGAAAAAGCCCGCCAGGCGGCGGAAAGGGCCAAGCGCGACGGCATGCTGGCCGCGGCGGATCAACTGGAAGGGGTTGTGAATATCATCTCGGCCGCTTCGGAGGAGCTTTCAGCCCAGATCGAGCAGTCGGAACGGGGCTCGAACGAGCAGGCCCAGCGCGTGGGCGAGACCGCCACGGCCATGAACGAGATGAGCAGCACCGTGACGGAAGTGGCCCGCAACGCCTCGCAGGCGTCGAAAACCTCCGCGGACACCCGCGCCAGAGCGGAAGAAGGCGCGCGCGTGGTGCAAGACGCGGTGAAAGGCATCCAGAACGTGCAGGCAGTTTCCCTGGCGCTCAAAGAGGACATGAATGGTCTCGCCTCCCAGGCCCAGGACATTTCCCAGATCATGAGCGTCATTTCCGACATTGCCGACCAGACCAACCTACTGGCCCTGAACGCCGCCATTGAAGCGGCCCGGGCGGGCGAGGCCGGGCGCGGCTTTGCCGTTGTAGCCGACGAGGTGCGCAAGCTGGCCGAAAAGACCATGACCTCGACCACTGACGTGGGCAACGCCATCAAGTCCATTCAGACCAGCGTGGGCAGGAGCACCGCGCAGGTGGACCGCGCGGCGCAGCTCATAGACGCGGCCACAGAGCAGTCCAACCGCTCCGGCTCCGCTCTGGGAGAAATCGTGACCATGGTGGACGCCACGGCTGACCAGGTGCGGGCCATCGCCACCGCCAGCGAGCAGCAAGCCAGCACCAGCGAAGAAATCAACCGCTCCGTCGAGCATATCAACAATATTGCCGGGCAAACCGCCCTGGCCATGCGCGAAGCGGCCCACGCCGTGAGCGACCTGGCCAGCCAAGCCCAGTCCCTGAGCGCGCTGATTGAGGAAATGAAACGCGGATAAGCATATATTACGAACCGGGTTCACTCCGGGTCCTTTTTATGCCTGAAATTCGCCAAAATGAGGGGGCCGGCCTCTTATGGCCCGCCCCCTTGAAAAAACGCGCGCAACGACGCCAAATTGGATTGCCGCGCTGTTCGGGGCTGCCAAACCATCGCGAGAGCAAACCTCACGGCGGCTTGAAGCCCGTAACCGGCGCATCCGCCGCCGGACAACGACTTGAATCCCGCTCCATGAAAGGCTATGAATGGAGCTTGCGTCCACGATGAAAAAAGGGGTCCGGTTACGCCGGACCGCCCGCACACTCAGCATACAGGGATGTTTCATGAATATCATGAAAAAACGCTTGATACTCCTGGCTCTGGCCGCCGTTGTCGCGCTTTTGTATTCAAATTTCGCCAGGGCCGCCCAGTCGCCGGACGAGCAGAAGCAGGCCGCCCGGGAAATAGCCCAGTACGAGAAGCAGGCCAGAAAAAGCCCTTCCGGCCTCAAGTACGTCGTGCTGCGTCAGGGCAAGGGCGACAAGCCCGCCAAGGGCCAGACCATAGACGCCCACTATATCGGGCGCTTTCTGGACGGCCGGATATTCGACCAGTCATACGGTCGCGGGCCTTTTTCCTTTGCCGTGGGCACGGGCCAGGTGATCAAGGCCTGGGACGAGGCCCTTATGGACATGCGCCTGGGTGAAAAGCGCGCGCTCATCGTGCCGCCGGATCTGGGCTACGGCAAACAAGGCGCCGGCAAGGCCATTCCGCCCAATACGACATTGTTTTTTGAAGTGGAACGCCTGCGATAGGGAAAAGGCCGGGGTTACGCCATAAGCCCGCGCCGCAACCCCTTCATGCGAAAAATCAGCGTTTTCCAGGTGTTGCTGATTCTGAAAAAGTATCGCACTGGTTCGGATCACCGCTGTCGAACCCGCGCTTGAACCAGGTGTAGCGCTGTTGCGAGGTGCCGTGGGTAAAGCTGTCCGGCACCACCCGGCCCGTGCTTTGCCGTTGCAGGCGGTCGTCGCCGATGGCCTGGGCCGTTTTCAGGGCGGATTCCAGATCGCCCGGCTCCAGAATGTTTTCCTCCCGCATGGCATGGCCCCACACCCCGGCCAGGCAGTCGGCCTGTAGCTCCATCAGCACGGACAGGCGGTTGGCCTCGGTTGTGGACGCGCCCTGCTGCAAGCGCCGCACCTCGCGGTCTATGCCCAGCAAGTGCTGGACGTGGTGGCCCACCTCGTGGGCGATCACGTAGCCCTGGGCGAAATCGCCCCCGCCGCCCAGCCTGGTTTTCATGTCCTGGTAAAAGGAAAGGTCGATGTACACGCTGGTGTCGGCCGGGCAGTAAAACGGCCCCATGGCCGACTGCCCGTACCCGCAGGTGGTGGAGGTGGCGCCGCTGTACAGCACCAGCTTGGGCGGGTCGTACCGCCGGCCCATTTTCTGGAAAAGCCCCTGCCAGGTGTCCTCCGTGGTTTTGAGCGCCACCGAGGTGAAGCGGGCCATCCGCTGCTCTTTGGCAGAGGGCTCATACTGCCGGCCGGCCACGGGAACGTCCGCGCCGCCGCCCAGAAGCGGCGTCAGGTCGATGCCGTAGTACCCGGCCACCAGGACGACCAGGAACACGACCAGACCGGCCGTGCCGCGAAGGGGAACGCCGCCGAAACCGGACGATCGTCCCCCGAAGCCGGATGGTCTTCCCCGGCGGTCTTCAACGTTGTCGCTTTCAGGGCGATCTTGCCAGCGCATAGGGTTCTCCCCGAGCAGGTATGGGTGTTGTCGGCCGGTACGGATTCGCGCGGATTCAGAGAGGCGGGGCGCACTCGTCCTCCGCGTCCGTATCCGTACTCTGGCGGAGGGACGCGCTGGCGTCAAGCGGGATATATCGTAAAAAATCAGGCGGGACGGCTATTGTTTGCCGCGTTCTTTGACGAAGAAATGAAAGCGCATCGTCTTTTTCTTCAGCAAATCCATCACAAGAGCGTATGGATGCCGCATAAGGGCGTTATAGCCTTTCATAAAAGGGCGCAACCGTGGCGACTGAAGCAGAAAAGGAACTATATTCCGCAATCTGTCTCTGAAAGGAATATATTCAGGCAAAAAATACAACACCGGAGCGTGCGAAATAATCGTTTCCCTGTGACGAAGGCCATGCAATGCGCATTCGTCGCGGTAGAAAGAGAGATCACGATAGTATTCAAAGTGCGAACCATCAGAGATGCGGGGCTCGGACCCTTGCGGATAGTATTTCCAGTCAACGTTGACAAGGCCTTCACGGGCCACAGACTCCCGCAAAATGAGCGTTCCCCCCGGTTTGAGGGCCTTTGCCGCAATGCGCAAACAAAGTTTTGCCGCTTCATGCGGCATGTTCATGAGCACGCCGGAAATGAGCGCGATGGTAAATTCGCCGTTGTAGGAAATATCCTGTATTCTTTGGCGTACGCACTCGATATTCGCGAAAGAGGATGCGTTCGCGCGCAGAACGTCTATCAGATCGGACGGCTCCACAGCCGTGACAAGGCCGCAACGGGACGCGAAAAAGGTGGAGAACCGCCCGCCGCCGGCGCCAAGGTCAATCACGGCATCCGCCCGTGTGGGTTTTGTCCGTTGCAACAGCAGGTCCGTTTCCAGTTCATGCACCCAGGCGGACAGCGCGGGCGGGTATTTCGCCCCTGATTCCGTGTGCAATGATTTAAAATTTTCAATATGTTTCGACCAGCGCTCAAGATTTCTCGTTTCCCATGTGCCCATGCGCCTTTCCTCTTTTCGGCAGGATTTTTCAGATCGCGCCGTTGCGGCCAAGGACAAGAAAAGCGGGCCGTTCACGCGGGGGCGGGGCTCACGACAAACTGCCCTCGTCCCATGACAAACGGCCCGCCGCAACCTCAAGGCGGGCCGTTGCCCAATACCCCTAACGCCGCGCTCGGCGGCGCAAGATGGCCAGCCCCAGCAGCCCTCCGCCGAGCAACAGCAGAGAGGCGGGTTCCGGCGTGGGCACGGTGTTGAAGCGCGCCAGCGGATTGAAGATCGACAAATGGCTGAGATCCGGCTGATTGCCGCCGCCGTTGATAAGATGCTCGGTGGACCACAGGCCGGAGTCCGCGCCGTGTTCAAGCCAGTACATGGCGACAACGTTGCCGCCTTTTACCGCATAAAATTCAATGGGCTCGGTGGAAGTCCAGGCGCCGCCCTTCCGGTTGGCAAAGGTCAGGTCCACAATGCCCTTTTCGCTGGGCGATTCGGAAAATTTATCAAGCAGTTCAAGGCTGTTCAGATAATCGCCTTCATAGTTCCCGGTGTTGCGGAACCAGTCGTTGATCATGGTCAGCATGGCGGTCAGGCCTTTGTGATTGTCGTTGCCCTGGTAAACGAACATAAAGGTGCCGCTGTAGGACGGGGCGGATTGGTCAATCACCCCGGCCCGCGCCGGCAGGGAAAGGAACAGGAGCGCCACGGCAAGGCAACAGCCGAAAATAACGCGTTTCATACGATCTCCCCGGGGGTGTAAACGATACCATGGCCCCCCTGTGAGGGCCGACGCGCGCATGGGTTCAACAAGGGGGATAAGCAAGAAGCGTGCTAGCTGTAGCGCGTTGGTATTCTTGGATGTTGTCTTCAGGCGTTTTTGCCGGATGTAAGCATATCCGACAAGCGCGGAATATGGCCGCAATCGTGTAAGGGTTTTCGACAGATCCGTATCATTCCCGTCCGCTTGTAAGATTTTCCGACAATCATGGGCCGTCCGGGCGCGGCCGCGGCTTGACAAGGCGCGGAACGCGCGGGCATGACGGCATGAGAGCGCCCGGAGCGCGAACGCAAGGAGAAGCCGCATGGTAAACCATACGCCAAAGCATACGCCAAAGCATACGCCGGACGGCGCAATCATCGAACACGCCCTGCGCGTTGCCAAAGAAAGCGTTGCCGAGGGATGCGGCGGGCCCTTTGGCGCGGCCGTGTTCGCCACCGGCACGCGGGAAATCCTGGCCGTGGCCGCCAACCGGGTGCTGGCGGATTCCGACCCCACGGCGCACGCGGAAATCGCCGCCATCCGCAAAGCCTGCGCCGCCCTGGGCAATCCGCACCTTTCGGGCTATTCGCTGTACGCCACGGGCCAGCCCTGCCCCATGTGCCTGGCCGCCATACACTGGGCCAGGCTGGATGCCTATTACTACAGCACCACCTACGCGGAAGCGGCCGCCATAGGCTTTGACGACGCGGCCATCCGCGATTCCCTGGCCGGCGCCGCCGCCCCCATGGTGCCGGGAACGCCCTGGCCCGACCCGGCCGTGCGGCGGTTTTTTCTGGACTACGGGGGCAAGCGGTATTAGAGCGGATTCATTGTGTATCTGCCAAGAGCTTGATGCGCCTCCGGTCGCGGACACAAGCTCTGTGCGGCCAAAGGGGGCTGGCCACTGGCCTCTTTTCTTCTCCTCCTCTTAAAAAAGATACCGGCACTACCTGTAAAACGTTGAGTTTTTTCGTTGGGCAAGGCGCAAGCCATGTATAAAAGGGGGCTGGCCTCTTCTGGCCTGCCCCCTTTTATACATGGCGCCGCAACGCCGCCAAACGGAAAAAATCAGCGTTTTACCAGTCCGGCCACGCGCTTGCCGAACAGCCGGGCGGTTTCCAGATCGCCTTGCCGGGGGCCCTGTTCCGGACTGCTGTCCTGCGGCGACTGCGCCATCAGGCCGGAATACGAACCCAGCCAGTTAACGTCGTCGCGCTGGGCGTCAAGCGTGCTGGAAGGCTTAAGGCCCAGGCTCACCCAGAGCATGCCGTGCTGCATGGCCAGGGTGATCAGATACGCGAGGGTGGAGTGCTTGTCGCCGGTGATGGACGCGGAATTGGTGAACCCGGCGGCGATTTTGTCCTGCCAGGCCCGGGTCATCCAGGGTTTGGAGGACGCGTCCGCGAACTTCTTGAACTGCCAGCTCGGGCCGCCCATGTAGGTGGGCGTGCCGAAAATGATCCCTTTGGCCGCGGCCAGCTCGGCCCAGGCGGTTGCCGGAACGTCGCCGTAATTGTCAATGATGATATTTTTTACCGTGATGCCGGGCACGCTTTTCGCGCCCTCAAGAACGGCGTCAGCCTGTTTTTGCGTGTGGCCGTAACCGGAATGAGAGACGATGATCAGATCTGTCATGGCGGACTCCTCGAATATGGATAATGAAAGTCCGATTTATATCACACTTGTATCTGGCATGAACAGATTTTTTTCCGTCCCGCTTTTTCGTAAAAGAGCAGCGGGCAACTCCGGAAAATTGGCGGCAGCCCTTACAACAGCGTCTTGGCCAGAATGCCCACCCCGGTGAGCACGCACACCCAGGCCACCAGCAGGCGCAATATCCGGGCGTTCAAACGGCCGGCCACGGCAATGCCTATCCGCATGCCCGCAATCTGCCCGACCGCGCACAGGCCGGCCAGGGGAAAATCCACGGCCTGGTGCAGGGCGTTGCCCACGGTGCCCACCGCGCTTACCGCCACCACGTAGGCCAGGCCCGAGGCCACGGCCGTAAGCGGCGCATAGCCCATAAGGATCATGATCGGCACGGTCAGCACGGAGCCGCCGGCGCCGGTAAGGCCGGACATCACGCCCACGGCGCCGCCCACGGCCGCCAGGCGGATGCCCTCGGCCCGGCCGGTTCGGTTTGCCGCCCGGTTGCTTGTCTGGCCGGTTGCCCGGTTGCTTGTCTGGTTGCTTGTCTGGCCCGTCCGGTTTGCCGTTTGGGCGGAAGCCCCGGCATTGGCCGTGTTCGTTGCCGCCGCGCCATCCTTTTCCGCCGTTTCCGCTCCGGCCGTTCCGGTTTCGGCCGCGTTCGCCGCTTTCACGCCGGCCGCGCCGCCGGCCGCTTCGGCCTTTTTGCCCGCGGCCGGGCGCAGGGTCATCGCGCCCACGCCGATAACCAGGGCGGACAGCAGTATGTTCAGGGCCGCGCCCGGGGCCGAGGCCTTAAGCTCCGTGCCCATGAACACGCAGAGTATACCCGCGCCGGCCAGGGGCGCGGTCAGGTTCCAGCGTATGTTGCCCTGGCGGTGATGCATCCATACGGCCAGCAGGCAGGCGGGCAGAAAGCTGGCCAGACTGGTGCCCATGGCCAGGTGCGGGGTAAGGCCGAGCAGGGCGATCATGATGGGCGGGATAAGAATGCCGCCCATGCCGGTAATGCCGGTAAGCAGGCCCACGGCAAGGCCGCCCGCGACCATGCCCGCGCTTGTCAGTACATCCATGAGGCAGGTTCCCCCAAAAAGCGTTTATGACGACACCGCCTGTGGCAAAGTATCCACGTCCGGGCGCGCTTTTGCCGTCCGCGCCGTTTTGTCGCGAATGCGCGACGGCGCGGAGAAACTATCGCGGTTCGCGAAAGGAATCAATGCGAAGCCGACGGCCGGGGCGATATATCTCAGCCCGTGTCCCTCCAGGGGCTGTCTCTTTCAAGCGGCAATCGCTCTAAAAGTTATACATGAATCCCGCCGTCACACTCTGCGTGCGCGTTGAATCCACCATGGTGCTGTCTTTGACCTCGTCGCTCAAAAAGATCATCTCGCCGCTGCAGAACACGTCCCAGTTGTCGTTGACGCTGTAATCCACGGTCAGGCCGGCGTAGGGCGAAAACCCGCCTTTGGCCTCGTAGCGGCCAACCCCGCTCTTGCGCGACTGGTGCTTGCTTACGCCGTAGTAGTAATCGTTGTAGCGGTCGCTGGCCCAGTGAGCGCCAAGGGCCGGAATAAACTCCACCGGGCCGTATTCCAGCACGTTCTTATAGCCGATGGCCCCTTTCCAGCCGTCGCTGGTGCCCAGAACATCCCTGGCCGCGCTGGCGTGCAGCATGCCCAGCGGCGTGATCAGGCGGGCCTCGGTGCCGATCATGGCGGTGGAATCGCGGTCTTTCAGGCGCTTCATGCGGCGTTCCGAACTGTCCGAGGCGTCAAAGTTGGTGTCGTCGTACTCGCCGAAAACGGAAAACTCGAAGTATTTCAGGTTCAGCAGTTTCACCCCGGCCGTGTAGTCGCGGATGTAAAAGCGCTCGTGCTCCAGGCTGACGATGGGCACGGGCTCCCACTGGGTGGCGTAGCTTTTGTAGGGCCGGTTGCTGACGCGCGCGGCCATGCCCACGGAAAATTCGGTTTTGGTTTCTTTTTCGGCGGGCGATGCCGTTCCGATGGCCGGAGCCGTTGTCGGGGGCGCCTGGGCGGGGGCAATCGCCTGGGCGGGAGGCGCGGCCTGGGCGGGCGCGGCCGCCTGGGCGGCGAACCCCGCGCCGGCCGGGGCCAGCAGGAACAGGCACAGGCAGGCGAAGCGCAGCAGGGCCGAAACGCCCGGCAGACCCTTCGGCTTGTCATTGCGAAGAGCGAAGCGACGCGGTAATCCATGCCTTTTCGCCTTTTCATCCTCAAAATGGTTCTGTCTCATGTCAGGAAACCTCCCGTTTGTTCAGGACGGCGATGCCGAGTTTTTTTATGCGGTGCCAGATGCTGCGTTCGGAAATGCGCAGCAGCTCGGCCGCTTTTACCTGCACGCCGCCGGCCTGTTCCAGGGCGCGCAGGATAAGGTCGCGTTCCGCCTCTTCCAGGCGGCGGTCAAGGTCCAGGGGAAAGGATGGCTCGCCATGCAAGGAGCCGGACAAGGGGCCGGCCGCCGGGCCAAACGCCGGACCGGAACCGACCGCGCCAGGCGCGGGCAGGGCCAGGCAGGCGGCCAGTTTTTCCGGCGTCACCAACCCGCCGGGCATGACGATGGACAGGCGCTCCACACCGTTTTCCAACTCGCGCACGTTGCCGGGCCAGTGGTATCCGGCCAGGGCGGCCAGGGCCTCCGGCGAAAGACTCACCGCTTTCGCGCCGGAGCGGGCCGCGAACCGGGCCGCGAAATGCCCGGCCAGCAAGGGTATGTCCTCCTTGCGATCGCGCAGGGGCGGCAGGAATATAGGATACACGTTAAGGCGGTAGTACAGATCCTGGCGGAACATGCCCCGGCCCGCGGCCGCGAGCAAATCCTGGTTGGTGGCCGCGATGATGCGGGCGTCCACCTTGCGCGAAGCGCGCGCGCCCACGGGCTCGATGGTTTTTTCCTGGATGCAGCGCAGAATTTTCGCCTGCAGGGCCGGGGCCATGTCGCCGATCTCGTCCAGAAACAGGCTGCCGGAATCGGCCTGGGCGAAACGGCCCGGCCGGTCGGCCGTCGCCCCGGTAAACGCCCCCTTGACGTGGCCGAACAGTTCGCTTTCCAGCAGGGAATCCGGAATGGCGGCGCAGTTCACGGTCACAAAGGGCGCGGCCGCGCGCGGGCCGGCGTAGTGGATGGCCTTGGCCACCACCTCTTTGCCGGTGCCGGATTCGCCGGTTATCAGCACGTTGGCCGAACTGGCGGCGGCCTCGCGTATCTTCTGGCGCACCTCTTGAATGGCCGGGCTTTGGCCCACCAGATTCTCGCCGGCAAAGGCGCGGCCCAGTTCCCGGCGCATCTGCCTGTTGTCCGCGCTCACGGCCCGGAAGCGCAGGGCGCCGGCCACGGTGGCCTCCAGCGCGTCCAGGTCGAACGGTTTGACGATGTAGTCGAAAGCCCCTTCCTTGATGATTGCCACCGCGTCTTTCAAGGCGGCGTAGGCGGTCATGATCACCACGGGCAGGCCGGGGTCGCGGGCCTTGATTTTTTCCAGCAGGTCGCGGCCGCTCATGCCCGGCAGCCGCAAATCGCTGAGCACGAGATGGATTTCGCGCTCGTCCAGAACGCGCAGGGCATCCTCCACGCTCCCGGCCGTGACCGGCTCGTAGCCCATGTTCTCCAAAGCCACGGAAAGCACTTCCAGCAGCTTGATCTCGTCGTCAACAATCAGAATGGCGGGCATTCGGGCACGGACTCCTTGTAAATATGCCTCCGGCGGCCAAAGGGGGCCGGGGGCACAGGCTCTGTGTGACCCCCCTTTGGAATCCCCATTTGGGGTATGTCGCTTTTGCTGTCAGCAAATGTCAGTGGGCAATTGCAGCGTCGCCCTGGTTTTTTATTGATTCAACAGCCGGGAGCCCCGCCAAGGGACAGCCCTTCACGCCGCCGCGCGCGACGCACTCCCAATGGGGTGGCCAGAGGGGGTCACCCCCTCTGGCCGCCGGAGGCATATTTCATTCACTCATTCAAACAAATTACGAACCTGGTCCCCTGGCCGGGGGCGCTTTCGCAGCGGATCGCTCCGCCGTGTTCCTCTATGATGGCGTAAGCTCGCGGCAGACCCAGACCCAGACCGCTCTTCTTGGTGGAAAAGAAGGGCAGATGGATGGAGGGCAGCAGATCCGGGGCGATGCCGTGGCCTGAGTCGCGCACTTCCAGGCAGAGGCCGGCGGGCCGGTCCGGGTCGCGGTACAGGCGAAGGTCGATGCGTCCGCCGTCCGGCATGGCGTCCATGGCGTTGAGCACCAGGTTCAAGAGCACCTGGCGAAGGCTTTTTTCCTCGCCCAGCACGCGGGCCCGCCCGTTGGTTTCGTCGCTGAACGAGCTTTCGACGTTCCGGGCCGCGAATTCGGCCGCGCTCAATTCCAGAACGTTGCGCGCCAGGGCGTCGAGCCGGAAATAGTCCAGCTTCAGCGGCGTGGGCTTGGCAAAGGACAAAAACTCCGTGAGCAGGCTGTCAATGCGGCCCACTTCCTCGATGATAAAGCCCATCAGGCGCGTTTCCTTGCCGCCGGAGGGCAGGGACTTGTGCACCAGCTCGGCCGAGGTTTTGATCACCAGCAGCGGGTTGCGGATTTCATGGGCGAACCCGAGCGCGATTTCGCCCAGCATGCGGGACCGCTCGTGCCTGGCCGTGCGCACGGCCTCGCGCTGCATCAGGTCCAGGCGGCCGGCCATGAGGTTGAACGCGCCGGAAAGCTCGGCCACCTCGTCCTCGCCGCGCGCGTCCACCCGGCAGGAAAAGTCGCCGGCGGCAATGGCGCGCACCCCGTCGTTCAAGCGCCGCACCGGCAGGGTGAGCCGGCGGGCCAGCACATAGCCGCCGCACCCGGAAATAAGCGTGCCGCAAGCGAAAAACGAAACGAACAGCAAGCCGTAATCCGGTACGCCGGCCTCGCGCGGGAACATGACAGCGGCCACGGCGAACACGGCCTTGATGCCGCCCTCGCCGTCGCGCACGGGCTTGAGCAGCAGATAGATGTTGGCCGTGTCCTCGGTCCAGTCGCCGTCGATGATCGAATACTCGTCCACGCCGCCGCGCATGGCCTTTACCGCCCCGGCCGGCAGAACGTATTCCGCCTGCCCGGCCGAGGAATACACCTGGTAAAAGCCGTTGCCCGGCGCGTTGGCGCTTGCCGAACCGCCGCCCGCCGGGTTGCGCATCGCCGCATCGCCGCTTCCGGTATTGCCGTTGCCCGGCGCGTCGCCGGCCGGCAGAAATATCCGCAGTTCCAAAGGCTGGGTGCCGCCGGAGTCCGACAAACGGATGTCGAACCGGCTGGCCAGTTCCAGCACGCGCGCCTCGTTATTGGCCGTTGTGAAATCGGCGCGCGCGGCCACGGCCAGCGCTTTGGCGCCGCCCGGCCCGTTCAGCCAGTGAAACCGGCTGCCGGGGTACAAAGGCGCGTCCTCCAAAGCCCAGGAGGGCGCATTGGAAAACAGCGCCCGCCCCCGGCCGTCCTTCAGCGTGATCACGTCAATGTCCAGGTTGGCCAGGGCCTCGGTCTCCCCGGCACTGAACGCGGTTTCGTCGCGCATCAGGCGCGGCCGCAGCAAGGTCTGCACCGCAATCATCTCCGCCTCGGTGTCGCGGATGGTCGTGAACAAATAGTTGGTCGTCTCGTGCAGCCAGTTCACTATGCCCCGGTTGGCCGAATCGCTCACCATGCTCGACGCCACGTGGCTGGCCGCCAGCATGGGCGGCACCGCCGTGATGATGAACGCCGCCACCAGTTTGGCGGCCAGCGATTGTCTGAAAAAGAGCGGAAGTTTCATAGGCCGATACGGGTAATTGGGTTGTGATCGCCTCCGGCGGCTTAAGGGACTTTGCCCCTTAAGAATCCCCACCAAAGGGGGCCGGGGGCGCAGGCTCTGTGTGACCCCCTTTGGAAACCCCATACGGGCAGGCGTCGCGCGCGGGTATGCGGCGGGCGTCCTTGAGCGGGGCTCCCGGTCATTGTTGCCGTTGCACGGGGCGCGGCATTGGCGCGACTCCAGAGGGCGCGGCCATTGCGCGGCCGTTCCCTGGGAGATCATGCAAAAATCGTTCTCGGGCAAAGTTTTCCGGTTTTTGGAGCCTGCCGGTTCCTGGATTCTGTCCTAATATCTAGTTTTTTTCTAGACTTGTAAAGGGGTAGCATCAATTATTGCGGATAACTACAAATTTTGTAGCGTAAAAAGAGGAAAATCACGTTGATCGGGCCGGTCGAAAAAGCGGCCGAATCGGATTAAACCGTTGTGCTGGAATGAAGTCACGAAAATTTCAAGCCATGGCACGGCTTTTGCCTGAAGCGGACAAACCTCTACATGGAGCATGGCGGTCAGCATGACGGCGAGTTTTTTACCCGAATCACGGGCGTCTTTCCGGGTATCGGCCCCAAAAGCCGGGCCCTGGAACATTTTGTGCGACTTTGACGGCACCGTCACCCCTTTTGACGTCACCGACGCCATCTTAAGCGCCTTTGCCCACCCTTCCTGGGAAGACGTGGAGCGGGAATGGCTGGACGGGCGCATTACCGCGCGCGAATGCATGGAGCGCCAGGTGGGGCTTGTCAAAACGCCCGCGGTCATTCTGGACGCCTGGCTGGACGAGGCGCCCATGACGCCCGGTTTTCCGGAGTTCGCGCGTTTGTGCAAGTCGCGCGGCATAGGGCTGGTGGTGGTCAGCGACGGGCTGGACCACGCCATCCGGCGCATCCTTACCCGGCACGAACTGCCCAATGTGCCGGTTATCGCCAACCGCCTGCGCTACAAGGGCAATTCCGCCTGGCGGCTGGAATTTCCCTACGGCGCGGACGGCTGCCCGTCCGGCGTGTGCAAGTGCGGCGTGGCCAGGGCGCTGGGCAAGAGCACCCTGCTCATCGGCGACGGCCGTTCGGACTGTTGCGCGGCCGGCGCGGTTTCCATGACTTTTGCCCGGCGCGGCAAGGAACTGTCGCGCCATTGCGCCGCCAATGAGCTGCCGCATCTGGAATTCGACGATTTCCACGACGCGGCCGCTTTGCTGGAAGCGCTGATCAGCGACGAATCGGCTCGGCCGGAATTGCCCGGACGCGAGAGCGACCGCCCGAAAGGGCCGGCCGAAGCCCAGGCCGGGCCGGCCGACCTCGCGGGGGAACGCGAGGCGGCCGCCGGCCTGCTGGACGCGGTGTTTGGCTTTGGACCGGGCAGGGCGTTCAGACTCTAACCGAAAATTTGCTCACCCCCAACGCGACACCGGCCGAGAGCCCCGCACGGGAACGCCCGCCGCATAGCCGCGCGCACGGCCGGCCTGTATGGGGTGTCCAAAGAGGGCGGAGCACAGAGCCTGCGCCCCCGGCCCTCTCTGGCCGCCGGAGGCATCCCATAACCAACCATCTACTGCTCATTCCCGGAGGAATGCGTGAAAAGTCGCGAATTTGACGAACGGTTTCTGTTTGCTGAAGAGGCGAAATACTGCTCCCACGGCGACACCGTGCACTACCTTGAGCCGGCCAAGTTTTTTACCGGCTGTTCCGGCTCTTTTTTGTACGACGCGCAAGGCACGCCTTTTCTGGATTTGCAGATGTGGTACTCGGCCGTGAACTTCGGCTACGGCAACGAGCGTTTGAACAACGCGCTCAAGCGCCAGATCGACACTTTGCCGCAACTGGCCTCGCAGTATCTGCACCAGACCAAGGTGGAACTGGCGGCCGCGCTCTGCAAGGCCATGAAAAGGGCCTGGGGCGAGGACGGCCGCGTGCACTTCAACGTGGGCGGTTCGCAGTCGGTGGAAGATTCGCTCAAGCTGGTGCGCAACGCCAGCCAGGGCAAGAGTTTGATGCTGGCCTTTGAGGGCGGCTACCACGGCCGCACGCTGGGGGCGTCCGCCATCACCTCGTCGTATCGGTATCGGCGGCGCTTCGGGCAGTTTGGGGACCGGGGCATGTTCGTGCCCTTTCCGTACTGTTTCCGCTGCCCGTACAAGAAGCGGCGCGACGACTGCGACCTTTACTGCTTAAGCCAGTTCGAGCGTTTGTTCGAAACCGAGTACTACGGCCTGTGGGACCCCAAGGCCCCGGACGGCGGGCAGGCGGAATACGCGGCCTTTTACATCGAGTGCATCCAGGGCACGGGCGGCTATGTGGTGCCGCCCAGGGACTATTACCCGCGCTTCAAGCGCATTCTGGACGAGCGCAAGATTCTGCTGGTGGACGACGAAATCCAGATGGGCTTTTACCGCACCGGCAAACTGTGGGGGCTGGAGCATTTCGGCATCACGCCGGACGTGGTGGTGTTCGGCAAGGCCATGACCAACGGGCTGAACCCCCTGGCCGGCATCTGGGCGCGCGAGGAGTTGATCAATCCTTCGGTCTTTCCGTGCGGGTCAACGCATTCCACATTCGCCAGCAACCCGCTGGGCACCTGCGTGGCGCTGGAAACCATGCGCATGCTGGAAGAAGAGGATTACGAAACGCGGGTGATGGACATGGGCGCGTATTTTCTGTCCGGGCTTAAGGATTTGCAGTCGCGCTACCCGATAATCGGCGATGTGGACGGCTTAGGGCTTGCCCTGCGGGCGGAAATCTGCAAGCCGGACGGCTTTACGCCGGACAAGGCCATGCTGGACCGCATGGTGGAAGAGGGCATCAGGGGCGACCTGGAAGTGGACGGCAAAAAACACGGCCTGGTGCTGGACGTGGGCGGCTACCACAAGAACGTGATCACCCTGGCGCCGTCCTTGCACATCACGCGGCCGGAGATTGATCTGGCCATACGGCTGCTGGATGAGGTGTTGCGGCGGGTGACGAAGTAGCAAAACGCTGCGAGTCCGCACCCGCGCCAATACCCTGAATCCGGGGTCAAGGGGGCATTGCCCCCTTGCGGGGCGTGGGGTCGGGGACACAGGCTCTGTGCGGCGCCCCACTCTCGCTGGTTGGCTTCGTCCATTGCCTTTCAAAGGAGTTCATGTGGGTATGCGGAGCCTGGAACAATACGGCCACATCCTGCCGGGAAGCCGCGTTGCCGTGCTTTTGCTGCACGGCCTGACCGGCACGCCCAAAGAGATGCTCAGCGTGGGCAAGCGCCTGAACAAATACGGCTTTACCGTATTCTGCCCGGTGCTGGCCGGCCACTGCGGCAGCGAGGCCGACCTCTTGGCCACCAACTGGCGCGACTGGGCCGACAGCGCCGAGGCCGCTTTTCTGCGCCTTAAGGAGCACGCGGACGTGGTGTTCGCGGGCGGGCTGTCGGCGGGCTCGGTGCTCAGCCTGTACCTGGCCGACCGCCACCCGCGAGATCTGCGCGGCCTGGCGCTGTATTCCACCACCCTGAAGTGGGACGGCTGGAGCATTCCCAAGCTGAGTTTCCTGCTGCCCCTGGTGCTGCGCCTGCCCTACGTGGGCAAGCGTTACCACTTTGTGGAGGCCTTTCCCTACGGCATCAAGAACGAGCCCTTGCGCCGGCGCATCGTGGCCAAGATGCAAAGCGGCGACACCTCGGCCGCCGGCCACACCCACACGCCCGGCGTGATGGTGCGCGAGCTGTGGCGGCTGGTGGACGCGGTAAAGGCCCGTTTTGCCGCCATCACCACGCCGGCGCTTATCGTGCACGCGGACAACGACGACATTGCCGGCATCCGCAAAAACGCCCTGTACATGCGGCGCCGCCTGGGCGGCCCCACCGAACTGCTGCGCCTGTACGACAGCTACCACATGGTGACCGTGGATCAGGAGCGCCACCTGGTGGCCGACGCGACAGCCCGTTTTTTCCGCCGCCAGTTGACGGATGATGAACGCGCGGCGCTTGAGGCGGCCGCCAAAGAGCCGATTCCAGAGTCTGGCCCGGAGCCGGAATCCGAGTCTGGTCCCGAGCCGGAATCCGCCGCCGGAGCCATACCCGGCTCCGGGGCGGGCGCGTCCGAATCTCCCTCCGCCGCCGCGCCCGAAAACCGCCGGCAATCCGCGCCGGCCCCGGCGGAACGGCCATGACCGGCATCGCCGTCATGCTCTGGCTCATAAACATGAGCATGGACACCTTCGGCCACCTGGCCTTCAAGGCGGCGGCCAGCCAGGGCGTGGAACTGGACGGCTTGCGCCACTGGATGCACATGGCCCGCCGGCCCTGGTTGTGGGCGGGCGTCATCTGTTACGCGTGCGAATTTTTCGTCTGGGCCGCCTTTTTGTCCCAGGTGCCCCTGGCCGTGGGCGTGATGCTCGGCTCGTTCAACATCGTTATCCTGATGATCGCCGGCCGTATGATGTTCAAGGAACGCTTAACGCCCTGGCGCGTTACCGGCATAACGCTCATCACCCTGGGCGTGATCCTGGTGGGGTTGGGCGCATGAGGCGGTTTTACATTATCGGATTCCTGTGCCTGATGGCCTTTGACACCCTGGCCCAAATCAGCTTTAAATACGCCGGCATGGCCGCCGCGCCCCTGGAGTTCAGCCCGGCCTGGATGCTTCGTGTGGTGTCCAGCCCCTGGGCCTACGGCGCAATCTGCGGCTATTTTTGCTCCTTCGTCACCTGGATGACCCTGTTGCGTTACGCGCCCATAGGCCCGGCTTTCGCCGCCTCGCACCTGGAACTGGTCAGCGTCGCCATCCTGTCGGTCTGGCTGTTCCACGAACCGCTTAACGCGCACAAAATCGCCGGCGGCCTGCTCATAGTCCTGGGCGTGCTCTGTCTGGCCAAAGATGAGAGCGGCGAGGGCGAAAAGGCAGAGAGGATGAAGCCGGATTAACCAGGATATTTTTGGAATGCCTCCGGCGGCCGGGGCGCTGCCCCGGACCCCGCCGGGGCGCTGCCCCGGACCCCGCCGGGGCGCTGCCCCGGACCCCGCCGGGGGAAATGATTTCCCCCGGACCCCCTCATTCGGGGGTGGTGCCGTGAGCGTGGACTTGCGGATTATTTTGACCCTGGATTCAAGGGCGCGGCGAGTGCCGCTGATGCGACGCCCGCCGCAATACCGCCAAATTACGCCGACAGTATGGGGATTCCAAAGGGGGTCACCCCCTTTGGTGGGGATTCTTAAGGGGCAACGCCCCTTAAGCCGCCGGAGGCACACCTTAACGAGACTTTTCCATGCCCAAACCGACGCCGCCATACCGCGAACTGCCGCCCACGGCCGGGTTGCCGCCCAGCCTTGGCGATTACCCGCGCCAACCGGCGGAATCCTTCGCGGCCGGCCTTTCGCGCCGGTTCGGCCTGCCTGATCCGATTCTGGCCTGCTCGGGCACGGCCGCGCTGGTGGTGGCGCTGGTCGCCTTTGCCCGGCGCGAGCCCGGGCGGCGCGACGTGATCGTGCCGGCCTACACCTGCCCCCTGGTGCCCCTGGCCGTCAGCCTGGCCTCGCGGGTCATCCGTTCGGCGCGGCCGGCCGCCGGTTCGGCCTCGCGGGCCGGCGGTTCGTCGCCCCAAGCCGGCGATCCGGTCCCCGGCTTGCGAGTGGTTTTGTGCGACACGCGGCCCGGCGGTTTCGATTTTGATGCGGATCGCCTGAGACGCCTGTGCGGCGCGGATACGCTTGCCATCATCCCCACCCATCTGGGCGGCCGGGTGGCGGATGTGGAAACGGCCGTGCGAGCGGCCGGGCGTTGCGGCGCGTTTGTCATCGAGGACGCGGCCCAGGCCCTGGGCGCGCTGGAGGGAAGCGGGCGAAACGTTGGCCCGGACGAGCGCGGCCAAAGCGCGGGCCGGGACGGGAGCGGCCAAAGCGCGAGTCCGGGCGGGAGCGGCCAAAGCGTCGGCCTCTCCGGCGATGCCGGATTTTTCAGCCTGGCGGCCGGCAAGGGGTTGAGCACCTTCGAGGGCGGCGTGCTGGTAAGCCGCGACGCGGCCACGCGGGCGGAACTGGCGGCAACGGCGGCGGAGATCCTCCGGCCCCGGCCGCTCTGGAGCTTTCGCCGCAACGTGGAGATGCTGGCGTATACGCTGCTCTATAACCCGCGCGGCTTGCGTTTCGCTTACGGCCGGCCCCTGCGGCAAAAGCTGGACGCCGGCGACGAGGCCGGGGCCGTGGGCGATCGCTTTTCCCTGGCCGACATCCCCTTGCACAGCCTGGACGCCGTGCGCCAACGCGTGGCCGCCAACGCGCTGGCCCGCCTGCCGGACTTTCTGGAAGCCGGGAGGGGCAGGGCAATGCAACGCATCAAGCGCCTGAACGCCCTGCCGGGCGTGACCGTGATTGGCGACGCGCCGGGCGCTGTGCTTGGCGACGCGCAGGACGTGAACGGCATTGGCGATACGCCGGGCGCACGCGGAATAGGCAACGCGCCGGACGGGCTCGTGGGCGGCGACGCGCCGGACGTGAACGGCATTGGCGATACGCCGGGCGGGCGCGGGCGTGGCGATACGCCGGGCGCGCGCGGGGTCTGGCCTTTTTTCATGCTGCTCATGCCGGACCGGTCCCGGCGGGACGAGGCCCTGCGCCGCCTCTGGCGCAAAGGGCTCGGCGTGTCCAAACTGTTCGCGCGCGCCCTGCCGGACTATGATTTTCTGGCCCCGCTGCCGGCCCCGGCCGACGAGGCGGGGCGGAACCGCGATACGGCTCCCTGTGAACGGCGGGACGGCCCCGGCTTCCACGGTCCGGCCGGCGGGGGAGAGGACTTTGATTGCCCGAACGCCCGCGATCTGGCCGGCCGCATGCTGACCGTATCCAACACCCACTGGATGAGTGACGCGGAGTTCACCCGCATCGTCACCGAACTGGAGATGAGCCTGTGAACGCGATACCGGAAAAAACGCCCACGCCTGCCGCCGCGCCCGCGCCCGCCAGCGCCGCGCCGTCTTGCGGCTGGCGCAATCTGGTGGAGCCGCCGGCCCTGGTGGAGCTGTTCCTGCGCCATCCGCCGCAAGGCTTTGTTGTCGAGCGGCTTGAAGTCGGCGCATCCGGCTCCGGTAACTCCGGCTCCGGTAACTCCAACCCCGGCAACTCCGGCTCCGGTTCCCGTAAATCCAATTCCGGCGCGGCCGGTTCC
>JAVBOI010000004.1:0-27663 GCA_031550695.1 Desulfovibrio sp.
TTGCGAGGCATAAAATCCAGAACCCATGAAGACCTCTTTGCAGGAGTTGGAAAAGCCCTGGACCGTGTTTCTGCAAGCGATGCCCAGGGCTGGTTCAAGTCTTCTGGTTATATACAATTTTAAAGTTGAAATGCTCTAAAAGAGAGTCAGGCAACACTTGGGAAACGCTGAGTTTTTTCGTTTGGCAAGGCGCAAGCCCTTTTTCAAAGGGGGCTGGCCTCGTATGGCCTGCCCCCTTTGAAAAAGGGCGCCGCAACGCCGCCAAACGGAAAAAATCAGCGTTTCCCCTTTTTTTCCAGCACGCCGGAGGATATGGCCACCAAGGCGATAACCGCGCCTATGTAACCGGTAAGACTGGTGGGCCGGCCGCAGAAGACCACGTCCCAGACAAAGGACAAGGCCGGCTGAACCAGCATGAGCAGCCCGGCGCGCGAGGCCGGCAGGTGGGGCAGGCCCTTGGACAACAGCAGCCAGCCGAAACCCTGGCAGCCGAAACCGTAGAGCATGAGCAGCAGGTTGCTGCGCAGGGAAGGCACGACCAGGCTCTGCCCTTGGATGCCGGAAAGGATGGCGGCGAAAATCATGCCCAAAAAGGAGATAAGCGCCATGTTGGACACGGCCGGCAAGCGGTCCGTCAGACTCTGGGAGCGGCGCAGGGTAAGAATGTAGGCGCTGTAAAACGAAGCCGTGCCCAGGCCCAGCACCAGACCGGCCGCGACGTGGCCGGGCATGTCGTCGAAATTCACGTCCACCAGCAGCCACAGGCCCGCAAAGGCCATGATGATGGAAATGAGCAGGCGCGGCCCCATGGGTTCCTTCAGGAAAATAACCCCGATAATGGCCAGGATGAACACCTGGAAATTGGTGATGATGGTGGCCAGCCCCGGACCGATGTAGACAATGGACTGATGCCAGCAGGCCAGATCGCAGGTGAAGAAAAAGGCGGCCATGGCCATGACCGCAAACAGCGATTTGGACGGCATCAGGCGGTCCCGGCGCGCAAGGGCCGCCGCCAGCAGGGCCACGCCGCCCCACAGCAGGCGATAAAAAGCCACCGCCGTCGGCCCCACGTCGTCCAGGCGCACGAACAGCGGCGAAAAACTGATGCAGATCGCTCCCGCCAGAACATACAGCGTGCCTTTGGCGGAGGGAGACAGTGTTGCGAAATTCATGAGCTCCTCTTCATTCCCACTCCAAAAAATCCATGCCGGGCGCTTTTGCTATTTCGCCGGCTTCGGCGAGCTTTTCCCAGAACAGGCGCAGGCCGGCCTGTTCGCGCGGGCCGAGGGAGTAAGAGAGCCCGGCGAAGTAGTCGGCGTGTTCCTGTCGGGTCATGTTGGGGTAGTTTTGCACGGCGATGTCAAGGATGACGTCCATGTGGGCCAATCCCCAGTCGCGGCCGGCGGAGAGAAGCTTGCCGGGGTTGTGGGGCGAGCGGAGCAGATGGGCGGCGGCGCCGGAGCCGTTAGAGGCAAAGGCGCGGCGGTCGGCTACCCAGACGCCGAAAATAAAGGGCAGGCCGGTCCAGACGGTCCAGGCGTCGCCGAGATCGAGCAGATAGGGGTAGGCCGGGTGGCGGCGCAGGCGCAGGGCTTCGTCGCCGATGGCGAGAAAGGCGGCGGGCGGATTGCCCGAGGCGACCATTTCCGTGGCCGAGCCGGTGATGTAGCTGAGATTTTTCAGGCCATACTGCTGTGTAAGGAGCAGGCGGAGCAGGGTGGCCGAGGTGTGGGTTTCGGCGCTGACCAGGATGCGCTGTCCGCTCAGGTCCTCGACGGGCCGGCGCGAGAGCAGGAGCACGCTCTGCACCGGGCCGTTGCTGCCGATGGCCAGGTTGGGCAGGAGCAGATAACGCTCCGAGCGCCGGGCGTATTCGACGCAGGAGGTGGAGGCGGCCAGCATCTCGCCGGCGGCCATGCGGTTGTTCAGGTCGGCGGGCGGGCCATAGACCAGTTCGTAAGGGTGGGGCAGTTCGCCCGATTCCAGGGCGTGGTAGATGGGCAGCACGTTAAGGTAGCCTATGCGGCCCATGCGCGGTTTGCGTGCGGCGTCGGTCATGCCGGGACTCCTTGTTCGGGTTCCACCAGCCGGTAGTCCATGTAACGCTGTTTGGGGACGAATCCGGCCTTGCCGATGATGGCGTGGATTTCGGCCCGCGACAGGCGGAAGGACACGCCGGCGGCGGCAACCACGTTTTCCTCGATCATCAGGGAGCCGAAATCGTTGGCCCCGAAAAACAGGGCCAGTTGGGCCACTTGCGGCCCCATGGTCACCCAGGAAGCCTGGATGGAGGGCACGTTGTCCAGCGTCAGGCGGGACAGGGCCAGAAGGCGCAGGTAGCTCTGGGCCGTTTCGGGCCGGCAGTGGTCCATGGCGGTGTTGGCCGGCTGGAAGGTCCAGGGGATGAAGGCCGTGAATCCGCCGGTTTTGTCCTGCAAAGCGCGTACGGCGAACAGGTGTTCCAGGCGCTCGGCGTCGGTTTCCTCGTGGCCGAACATCATGGTGGCGGTGGTTTTCAGGCCCCGGGCGTGGGCTTTTTCCATCACCCCCAACCATTTGGCCGTTGAGCACTTGTTGGGCGAGACCTGCGAGCGCACGCGGTCCACCAGGATTTCCGCGCCGCCGCCGGGAATGGAGTGCAGGCCGGCCCGCACCAGCCGGGCAATGACTTCGTCCACGCCCAAACCTTCCTTTTCCGCGAAAAAGACGATTTCCGGCGGAGAAAAGGAGTGGATGTGGATGCCGGGATGGGTGTGGCGGATCCAGGCGATCATGTCTTCGTAGAACGCCAGGGGCAAATCCGGGTGATGCCCGCCCTGCATGAGGATCTGGGTGCCGCCCAGGGCGACGGTCTCGCGGATTTTGCGGTCAAGATCCTCGCGGGTTAGAACATAGGCTTCGGCGTGGCCGGGCGGGCGGTAAAAAGCGCAGAAACGGCAGGCGCAGACGCAGACGTTGGAGTAGTTGATGTTCCGGTCGGCAACGTAGGTGACCATGTTCTCCGGGTGCAGGGCCAGCCGGGCCTGGTGGGCCAGGGCGCCCAAGGTGAACAGGTCGGCTTCGTGATAAAGGACGGCGGCTTCGGCCTCCGTCAGTCTGGCTCCGGCCACGCGCGGCCCGGCGGCGGAGCCGGCCGGTTCGCCGCCGGCTGTTGCCGGCGCGCTTGAGTTCCGGGCGGCGTGGCGGGCAAAGGCGGCGCTTAAGCGTTCCGCAATGGCGGCCACGGCCGGGGTTTGCCCGGCCAGGGCGTCCCGACCCAGGGAAGTGTAGTCGTTCGGCGTCACGGTGTTCCTGTTCATGCCCGCGCCTTCTGGGTGTTTTCTCGCGGCAGGGGGTTGAACAGGGCATCGCGGTTCACCGGGGTGAGGCCGCAGCCCCGGATCATGTCTTCCAACTCCCGGCGGGTCAGAGCCTGGGCCGCGTCGGCGCCGGCCATGTGGCCGATGTGCTCTTCCATGATGGTACCGTCCAGGTCGTCGGCCCCGAAGTGCAGGGCGGCCTGGGCGGTCTTGACGCCCAGCATCACCCAGTAGGCCTTGATGTGCGGGATGTTGTCGAGAAGCAACCGGGCCACGGCAATGGTGCGCAGGCGGTCCAGGCCGGAATCCGTCTGAAGCCCCGCGCGCGCGGCCTCGTTTTCCAGTTCCCGGGCAAGCTCGTTGTGTCTGGGTTGAAAGGCCAGGGGAATAAAGCACTTGAAGCCGCCGGACTTGTCCTGCTGCTCCCGCAGGGCGCACAGGTGCATCACCCGGTCCTTGTGGCTCTCGATGTGTCCGAACAGCATGGAACAGTTGCTGGCCATGCCCAGTCCGTGGGCCTGGCCGGCAATGCGCAGGTAGTCGTCGCCGCTGATTTTTTCCGGACAGATGCGCCGGCGCACTTTCGGATTGAAAATTTCCGCGCCGCCTCCGGTAAGCATGGCCACGCCCGCGTTTTTCAGCCGGCGCAGCACCGCTTCCGTGCCGCAGGCCTCCTGGCGGGCGAAATGGTGAATTTCCGCCACGGTGAACGCCTTCAGTATCGCTCTGGGCCGCGCGTCATTCAGGGCGCGGAATACTTCTTCGAACCAGTCCAGGCGCAAGTCCGGGTGGCAGCCGCCCACAACGTGGATTTCCGCGAACGGATGCCCGCCGTCGTCCAGGGCGCGGGCCACGATATCCTCCCGGCTCAGTGTAAAGGCCCCGTCATCGCCCGTATCCCGCCGGAAGGCGCAGAAGCGGCAGTTGTTCACGCACACGTTGCTGTAGTTGATGTGCCGGTTGCGGACAAAATAGGTCTTGTTGCCGTGCAGGCGCGTGCGGGCGTGAAAGGCCAGGGCGCCCACGGCGTGAATATCCGGGCAGGCGAACAGGGCCTCGCCGTCTTCCGGGGGCAGCCGCGTTCCGGCCAGCACCCGCTCGTAAGCCTTTTCAAGCCCCAACCGGGCATAGTGCGCGTGATCAAACATGGGCATGTCCTGAAGTGTTACCGTAAAATAGCCGGTCTTATCTTTTGTCCGCCAACGGCGCGGCCTTGCCTCGGGCCGCCCGCTGCCGTGAGTGTGCCGCTTTCCGGCCGGTTGTTGCAAGAAAAAAATTATGGCGGATTCCCGCGCCGCATCTCCCACAACGTTGTTACACGTTGAACAGAAAATGCACCACGTCGCCGTCCTTGACCACATACTCCTTGCCTTCCACGCGCAGTACTCCGGCGGCGCGGGCGGCGGCTTCGGATTCCAGGCGGGCGTAGTCGTCAAAGCCGATTACCTCGGCCCGGATAAAGCCGCGTTCAAAATCCGTATGAATAACCCCGGCGGCCTGGGGAGCCTTGCAACCCACGGGAATGGTCCAGGCGCGCACTTCCTTGGGCCCGGCCGTGAAATAGCTGGCCAGGTTCAGCGCCCCATAGCCCGTGCGGATAACCTGGATCAAACTGCTTTCGCCAATGCCGTACGATGACAGTATTTCCGTCTGCTCGGCCTCGGACAAGCCCTGAAGCTCTTCCTCAATCTTGGCGCACACGACCACCACCGGACAGCCGCGCCCGGCCGCAAATTCCTTGAGCGCCCGCACATGGGTGTTGCTTTCGGCGTCGCCCAAGGTATTCTCGTCCACATTAGCGCAATAAATAACCTTTTTGGCTGTGAGCAGGCCAAGCTCGCGCACCGTCTGCCGGTACGCGTCGCTGTCCGGTCCGGCAAATGTCGAGGCCGGTTTGCCCGCGTCCATATGCCCGAGCAAGGCCTCCAAATCAGCCGCCAGCGCCTGCGCGGTCTTGTCCCCCCGCGTCTTGCGGGCCTTTTCCAGCCGTTTTTCCACGCTCTGCATGTCCGCCAGCAAGAGTTCCGTTTCAATGGTCTCTATATCCCGCAACGGACTGACATCGCCGTCCACGTGCGTGACATTCTCGTCATCAAAACAGCGCACCACTTCCAAGACGGCCGCGCACTCCCGGATGTTGGCCAGAAATTGGTTGCCCAGGCCTTCACCCTTGCTGGCCCCGCGCACCAGGCCCGCAATGTCGATAAAATCCACCGTGGCATGGACCACCTTTTGCGGCTTCACCAACTTTTCCAACACCGCCAGGCGCTCGTCCGGCACCGGCACCGTGGCCTTGTTGGGCTCGATGGTGCAAAACGGATAGTTGGCCGCCTCGGCGTTCTGCGCCTTGGTAAGCGCGTTGAACAACGTGGATTTGCCCACATTGGGCAACCCGACAATTCCTATACTCAAGGCCATGAATATCTCCTGTGGAAAGAGGAAAGGCAGGGTGGGGGGAAAGGGGGAAGAACCTTTTAAGGAAAGCCCGCTCGATCCGAGCAAAGCGAGGACGATGATATCAAACAAGTGCCCTTGACGTGAAAAACGTCCGCAAGCGGACGCGAAAGAGGAAATACAGGCAGAATGCCTTTCTGTCAAAGGCGCTTGTTCCGCCACAAGGTGTTAACCATTCCTTCACGGTCAGGGGCGAAGCTTTTGTCGGGGCAATCCCGCAAACGGTTCCCGCACCTTTCGTCCCGGCAACACGCCAATTCCGCGAGAGCTTTTGCCGGAGCGAGCGTTTTGCGTTTCCAATTCCTCTCATCACCCCAGATAAAAAGTTTTGAAGGAGAAGGATAGGGGTCTGGGGGAAGGAAGAGGAAACTTTTACAAAAGTTTCCTCTTCCTTCCCCCAGCCGCCGGAGGCATCTTCATCTCCCCTCTACAGCGCGAACTCCTCCACCTGTTGCAGGCTGCCGACGGCGACCGTGCGCCAGGCCGGGCATTCGTCGCAGTGGGCGGCGGCGGCCGGGGAGTGGGCCTGAAGGATGGGGTCGATCATTTTGAAGAGCACGCCTTTGGGGCCGCATTCCACGAAAGCGCGGGCGCCGTCGTTCCAGAGGTTGGATATGGTGTCTATCCAGTGGACGGGCGAGGTCATTTGCCGGCGCATCAGGGATTTGAGGGCGTCGTGGTCTGATTCGGCCTTGGGCGCGACGTTGCAGTATATGGGAAAGCGGGCCTTGTTCCAGGCGGCTTTGCTGACTGCGTCGACGGCGGCGGCGAATTCGGCGGCGGCATCGGCCATGAGGGGGCTGTGGAAAGCGCCGGATACGGGCAGGGGCACGGCGCGTCCCTTGGCGGCTTTGACGGATTCCTGAAGTTTGGCCATGGCGGCGGCGGTTCCGCTGACCACGAACTGGCCGGGCGTGTTGTGGTTGGCAACCACAATGGTCTCGTTGGTATCGTTCTGGGCTTCGGCCACGCAGGCTTGCACCTGGGGCAGGGCAAGCTTGACCACGGCGGCCATGCGGCCCTTGCCGTCCGGGTCGGCCTGACTCATGAGGCGTCCGCGCAGGCTGACCAGTTCGAGGATGGCGTCAAAGGGGAGCACGCCCGCGGCGGCCATGGCGCTGAACTCGCCCAGGCTGTGCCCGGCGGCGGCCATGGGAGAGAGCTTGGCCGACAGCTTTTGCCACAGGCTTATGTTGACCACGGTCAGGGCCGGCTGCAGGTTGCGGGTGTCGGCCATGCGGCTTTCGTCGCCGTCCCAGTAAATTTCGCGTAAGCTGATGCCGCTGATGCGTTCGGCCTTTTTCCAGAGGTCCATGATTTCGCGATCGGCTTCGGCGAGGTCGCGGCCCATGTTGGGTTCCTGCGAGCCCTGGCCGGGAAAGAGAAGGGCGGGATGGGGCATGGTATGGTTCTCCTCATGCGGGGATGGCGTGAACGAATTTTTTACACGAAGCGCGGAATGTTGCCAAGTCCGGGAAAAACAGGCAACGCCCGAACCGATCTGTTACCGGGAAATGTCCGCCTTTTCCCCGGATTTTTTTCGTGATATGGTAAAAATCGGCTTGGAAGGCCGGCATTCCTTTTCCACCGCATGTTTTTCAATCGCGAAAAAGCGGGGATGCGGGGCGCCGGGCATTTTTTTCTTACATAATAATATATATCATTTTGGCTACTTGGCAACTGGGTATCTATAAAATCAAGGGAAGCAACATGAATACGGGAATACTACTAGCCATGGTTCTTTGCGGCGCGCTGGCGGCGCTGCCGGCATGCGCCAAGGCCGCGCCCGACCCTGAAGGCGGAGCGGCGCGCATGGTTCTGCCCGCCCCGGACAAAAGCGGGGGCAAGCCGCTGATGCAGGCGCTGGCTCTGCGCGCCTCAAACCGCTCCATTTCCCGGCAGCCTTTGCCGGAGAAGGACTTGAGCAACATTCTCTGGGCCGCCTGGGGCGTGAACCGGCCTGACGGCCGCCGCACCGTGCCCACGGCCAGGAACACGCAGGCCGTGGCCTTGTATGCGGCCAGGGCCGACGGCGTATGGCGCTACGAAGGCGAACGGCACGAACTGGTCAAGGTTCTGGACGCGGACTTGCGCGATACGTTTGGCGGCGCGCCCCTTACCCTGGTTTACGCCGCCGAGGAAGGGCCTTACGCGGGCATGCACGTGGGCTCCATGTACCAGAACGCCGGGCTGTACTGCGCCTCGGCCGGGCTGGCCAACGTGGTCAAGGCCACGGGCGTGTCCGCGGTGCGGGGACGTCTGCCCCTGCCCCCGAAATATTCCATCCTGATTATCCAGAGCGTGGGGATGCCGTAGGACTCGCTATATTCCCGGCTGGCTGGCTCGCATGGATTGCAGCCGCCAGCAGTTGTCCCGCCAGACAAACTCGTAAGTGTACCGGCATTTTCCGTCCCGCTTGGAACAGGCCGTCACCTTGTCTCCGTTCATTTCAATTGTGGCCAGATAGCCGCTGTCGCTTCTGGGCGACAGCAGGTTATCCCAGCCGGCCACGCGGGCGCGCAGAAAGGTTTCGCTGATGTAGTTCTGCCGCAATGTCTGGGCTTTCGCGTCGCCGGAACCTTCCACAATGGTATACAGGATAAAGGGATACACCACGTATCTGAGTTGCTCGTGTATGTTTAACCGGGCGAAGGTATCCTGAAAGCGGTCGAAATCTCTGATGCCGGCAAGGGCAAGGGATTTTGCCTTCGCTTTTCTCGGTTTGGGCTTTTCGGAGGCGGCCGGTTCCGGCGTCGTCGTTGGCGGCGTGGAATCCCGCTCTTCGTTGGATTGGGGCAGCATGGCGCCAATGTCCAGGGACTCCTGATCGGCGGCGTATGTCGCGGAAGCGCAGCAGAAGACAAAACACAACACAATCAATGCGCGTGCCGGCAGTGAAAATGAAGTCATGGGAGCGCTCCTTGAGGTGTGGGGAAGAGTAATGAGGGCTGAGTTCAGTGCTTTCCGTCCGACCATAGCCCGTAGGCCGGACGGAAGGCAAGCGCCTGCCCGCGACTGATTCCACGCCGGCGTCAGTGGGCGCGGGCAACTTGCTTACGAGATACTTTCACTGTAGCATCCTTCCCGCGTCCCACGCGGCGCGCATGCGATTCAAGCCAAGGAGTTTTTCCGTGCCCGCATCACAGCATCCTTCGCCCGTCCGTCTGATGGACAAAAGCAATTCCGCCGGCTGCGCCGCCAAAATTCCCCCCCAGGCACTGGCCGGGCTGCTTTCGCGACTGCCCCCCGATCCCCTGGCGAAAACACGCCTGCTCACTTCCACCCACAGCAACGAGGATGCGGCCGTGGTCCGCCTGCCGGCCGGCAAGGCTCTGGTGCAGACCGTGGACTTCTTCACGCCTATCGTCAACGATCCTTATAACTTCGGCCAGATAGCCGCGGCCAACGCCCTGTCCGACGTCTACGCCATGGGCGGCGAGCCCTGGTGCGCCATGAACATTCTTTGTTTTCCCGTGCGCGATCTGCCGGAAGAGGCCCTTACCGCCATCCTGGCCGGCGGGGCCGACAAAATCATCGAAGCCGGCGCGGTTCTGGCAGGCGGGCACAGCGTTGACGACCCGGAAGTCAAATACGGCCTGGCGGTCTCCGGCCTGGTGGACCCGGACTCATTCGCCGCCAACACCAACCTGGAACCGGGCCAGACCCTGGTGCTCACCAAATCCCTGGGCACCGGCATCCTGGCCACGGCCGTCAAGGCAGGCTGGGACGGCGCCGACGAACTGGAACAGGTGCTTGTGGCCAACTCCGCCCGCCTGAACGCCGCCCCGGCCCTGGTCATCAGGGAGCTGAAGCTCAAAGCGGCCACGGATATTACCGGCTTCGGCCTCGGCGGGCATTTGCTGGAAATGGCCGCTGCCTCCAACGTCCGCGTGCGCATCGAGGCAGAAGCCCTGCCCGCCCTGCCGCGCGTTCTGGAACTGGCCGGCGTGGGGCTTCTGCCCGCCGGCAGCCACGCCAACAAACGCTACCGCCAGCCCGATACCTTTGTCGGACCCGGCGTCAACCCCCTGCGCGTGGACCTTGCGTTTGACGCCCAAACCTCCGGCGGCATTGTGCTCGCCCTTTATCCCGATCAGGTGGACGCCGCCCTCACCCTGCTCAGGGATCACGGCGAAGTCGGCCACGTCATCGGCTCAGTCCTTCCCTTTGATAAGGGGCACAGGCTGCATATCGTTTAGGCGGGGGAGAACGCCTCCGGCGGCTGGGGGAAGGAAAGGGAAACTTTTGTAAAAGTTTCCCTTTCCTTCCCCCAGACCCCCATCCTTTCCCTTCAAAACTTTTTAGAGCATTTCACGAATGAAATGAGTGAATTGCTCTGCAAGGATTTGTCCTCAAATCCTTGCCGCGAAAGAGGCGTAGGCGGGCCTTGCCCGCCGTTAAGCGACTCTTTCAAGCGTTAATTGCTCTAGTTGGGAGTACAGAACGGCTTGATTGCTTCGGGCCGTTCGCCTTTCAGCGGGCTCTCGCAACGGAGCGCGTTGTCGAAGGAGGGGCGCCGGGAGCCGGCCCATTTTTTCAACAAAACTCTCGCGGTGCGGCCGGGAGTGTGCGATAACGGAGCTTGCCGGGCTCCGCGACACATGGTTTTTTGCCCGGCGCAACACTCCACCTTGTCGGCGGTATTGTGCCATGCTTACTTCGTATTCCCTGCGCGGGGGCCTGCCCGTCTGTATTCCGCGGGCCGAAGGCGGGAGCGATTCCTGTCCGGAATGGCTTAACCTGGAAAACCCTGATCCGGAAGAATGCGCGGATATCAGCGCGCGATACGACATCCCCCTGGAACACCTCCAGGCCGCCCTTGATTACAACGAACGGCCGCGCGTGGAGCACGACGGCACGCGCCTGCTCATAGTGGCCCGCGCGCCCGTGCGGAACGACCACAGCCGGCGCGTGCCCTTCAGCACCTGTCCGGTGGCCGTTATCCTCACCCCGACCCTGGTGCTGACCGTCTGCCTGACCGAGAGCCTGGTGGCGGGTTTGCTCTGCCGGAAAATCCGGGGAACGGGCGAGCGTTTGGGCGTGCGCCTTGCTCTTACCCTGCTGCTGCGCATCAGCACCACCTTTATCGAGCATCTGCGCCTGATGGACGAACGGGTGGAACAGATTGAACAGGCTTTGCAGCAGTCCATGCAGAACCGGGAACTGATCCGGATGCTGCATATTGAAAAGTCCCTGATCTATTTTCTCACCGCCCTCAAGGGCAACCACTCGGTGATGGAGAAAATCGCCGCCAGTCCGTCTCTGGCCGCTTCGGCCGAAGAGCGCGACCTGCTCGACGACGTGATCATCGAAAACAAACAGGCCACGGACATGGCCGAGATATTCAGCCAGGTCATGGGCAGCCTGAGCGACGCCTTCGGGGCCATTGTTTCCAACAACCTGAACAAAGTGATGAAGGTGCTTACCGGCCTGACCATCATCTTCATGATCCCCAGCATGATCGGGGCGCTTTACGGCATGAACGTGCCCCTGCCCTGGCAGGATTTTCCCTACGCTTTCGCCGCCTTGTGCGGCCTGTCCGTGGGATTGTCATTTGCCGGGTACTGGATTTTGAAAAAAATGGACTGGATATGACGGGGGCGGAGGCACGCTTCCACCCTCACCCCAGCATGTTCAGGTGGCGGTAGGCTTTGGCGGTGGCCATGCGGCCGCGCGGGGTGCGTTTGAGGAATCCGCTCTGGATAAGATAGGGCTCGTAGATGTCCTCAATGGTGCGCACGTCTTCGGAGCAGGCCACGGCCAGGGTTTTCAGGCCGGCCGGCCCGCCGCCGTAGTGTTCGATCAGCACGCTCAAAAGCTTGCGGTCCATCTGGTCCAGGCCGCTTTCGTCCACGTCCATGCGGGCCAGGGCGTGGGAGGCTTCCTCCTCGCCGATGGCGTTTTTGCCGCGCACAGTGGTAAAATCGCGCACCCGGCGCAGCAGGCGGTTGGCGATGCGGGGCGTGCCCCTGGAGCGGCGGCCTATTTCCAGGGCGCCGTCCTCGGTGATGGCGATGTTGAGAATGCGCGAGGTGCGGGCGACAATGCGGGCCAGTTCATCGGGAGAATAAAACTCCAGGCGCAGAATAACGCCGAAACGATCGCGCAGGGGCGAGGAGAGCAGCCCGATGCGCGTGGTCGCCCCTACCAGGGTGAAGGGCTCGACTTCTATCTTCACCGTGCGCGCGCCCGGTCCCTGGCCGATGACCAGATCCAGCTTGAAGTCCTCCATGGCCGGATAGAGCACTTCCTCCACGGCAATGGGCATGCGGTGGATTTCGTCCACGAACAGAATATCGTTGCGGTTCAGGTTGGTCAGAATGGCCGCCAGATCGCCGCTGCGCTCCAGCACCGGCCCGGAAGTGGACACCATGTTCACGCCCAGTTCCGCCGCCATGATTTGGGCCAGCGTGGTCTTGCCCAGGCCGGGATTGCCGTGGAACAGCGTGTGATCGAGCGCCTGACCGCGTTCTCTGGCCGCTTGCAGATACACGTGCAGATTGGCGCGCAGATCCTCGTGCCCGATAAACTCGGAAAGGCTGCGCGGCCGCACCTGCTCGTCCGGGAACGGCCCGGCGAAACAGGAACCCGCGCCGGCTTGCTCTGTCATGACCTCCCCCTGGCCAGGGTTTTCAAGGCGGCGCGCAAGGCTCCGCCCACATCCAGATCAGGCTCGTGGGACAGCACCTTCTTCACCGTCTGCACCGCCTCCTCCTCATCATAGCCAAGGTTGGCAAGCCCGGCAACGGCATCGGCCAGCACGCTCCCGCGCGGCGCAACCGCCGCCGGCGCCGCGGCATCGCCCTTAAGCTTGTACTTCAATTCCAGGAAAATCTGCTGCCCGGTCTTTTTGCCGATGCCGGAAACCCGCGTCAGCGAGACCATATCATCCTCGGCCACCAGGCGGCGCAAATCGTCCGGCCGGAAGACCGACAAAATCGCCATGGCCGTGCGCGCTCCCACCCGGGAAATGGAGGTCAGCACCAGAAAGGTCTCGCGCTCGTCCCAGCTCTCAAAGCCGTACAGCTCCAACGCATCCTCCCGCACCACCGTGCAGGCGAAAAAATGCGCCTCCCCACCCTTGCCCGGCAAGCGCGACAAGGTGTGCGAAGCCAGAAACACCTCGGACCCCACGCCGCCCTGCGTTACCACCACGCAGGCGTTATCCGTCACCTCGGCAACCCGTCCCTCAACGTAAGCGATCATGTCGGTGTTCCTGTATGGGTAAGAATGCCTCCGGCGGCCGGGGGAAGGGGAAGGAAACTTTTGAGGAAAGGTTCCTTTCCCCTTCCCCCAATTGCCTATCTCTTCCCCTTCCTACAACGCCGCATCCAGTAGCGACCGGGCGGCGGTGAGGGCGGATTCGACGTTTTGGCCTTGCAGGGGCAGTTCGAGGACGGCCGGGGGGTGAAGGCGTACGTTCCGGCCTTGTTTTTTCTGGTCCATGACAAAGTCGATGAGCCGGGCCGGGTCGTGGCTGGCGTCCGCGGCAAAGGCCAGACGGAGCTTGTCGGGGAAGATGTCGGCCTTTTGCACGGACCGTTTGCCGAGGTAGCGCTTGAAGGAAAGCACCGCGACGAAGTTTTCCAGTTCTGTCGGGATGATGCCGAAGCGGTCGCGCATTTCAAAAACGATGTCGCGCTGGCTGTCTTCGTCCGGAGCGGAGGAGAGAAGCTTGTAGTAGCGCAGGCGTTCCTTGCTTTCCTCCATGTAGGTTTCGGGGATAAAGGCGGGCACGCCGATGGAGAGTTCGGTTTCCGGGTGGCTTTGCACGGGTTCGCCTTTGAGCTTGGCCACGGCTTCCTCGAGCATTTCGAGGAAGAGGTCCAGGCCCAGGCGGTTCATGTGCCCGGTCTGGGATTCGCCCAGAATGTTGCCCGCGCCGCGCAGGCGCAGGTCTTCCATGGCCACCTGGAAGCCGGCGCCAAGGTAGTCCATTTCCAGGATGATGCGCATGCGCTGGCGGGCCAGTTCGGGCAGGCGGTCCGGCTCTGGGGTGATGAACACGGCGAATGCCTGGCGGTCGGAACGTCCCACCCGGCCGCGCAACTGGTAGAGCTGGCCCAGGCCGAAAAGTTGGGCTTGATCCACAATCAGGGTGTTGGCTCGGGGAAAGTCCAGGCCGGATTCGATGATCGAGGTGCAGACCAGCACGTCCAGGTCGCCGTGCCAGAAGCTGTGCATGGTTTCTTCAAGCTCGGCTTCGCCCATCTGCCCGTGTGCCATGCCCACGCGGGCGTCGGGCACGAGTTTTTTGACGTATTCGGCCGCCCGGTCCAGGCCCTGAACGCGGTTGTAAACCCAGAACACCTGGCCTTCGCGGGCGATCTCGCGTTCCAGGATGCCGCGCAAGGTGGCGTCGTCGCGGTCGATGAGGGCCGTGGCCACGGGTTTGCGTTCCGGGGGCGGCGTTTCGATGATGGAAAGCTCGCGAATGCCGGACAGGGAAAGCTGGAGCGTGCGCGGAATGGGGGTGGCGGTCAGGGTAAGGGCGTCGACGTTTTTGCGCATTTCCTTCAGGCGTTCCTTGTGGCGCACGCCAAAGCGCTGTTCTTCGTCCAGAATGAGCAGGCCGAGCCGGGGAATGACCACGTCTTTGGAAAGCAGGCGGTGGGTGCCGATAAGGATGTCGATCTGGCCCTTGGCCGTGGCGTCGAGCACTTCTTTTTGCTTTATGCGGTTGACGAAACGCGAGAGCATGCCGATATTCACGGGAAAGCCTGCCAGCCGGCTGCGGAAGGTCTGGTAGTGTTGTTCGGCCAGCACGGTGGTGGGGCAGAGCATGGCCACCTGCCGGCCTTCCAGGGCGGCGCGGAAAGCGGCGCGCAGGGCCACCTCGGTTTTGCCGAAGCCCACGTCGCCGCAGATGAGGCGGTCCATGGGCTCGTCCTTTTCCATGTCCACAAGAACTTCTTCGATGGCTCTGGCCTGGTCCGGGGTTTCCTCAAAGCCGAACGAAGCTTCGAATTCCCGGTACATTTCGTTAACAGGCGTGTAGCGGAAGCTTTTTTTCACCACTTTGCGCAAGGCGTACATCTGCACCAGGTCGGCGGCGATTTTTTCAATGGCCTTTCTGGCTTTGTCCTTGCTGGCCGCCCACTGGGCGCCGCCCAGGCGGTCCGGGGCCGGCTGCGAGCCTTCGGCGCTTTTAAAACGCTGGATCAGGGAAAGGCGGTCCACCGGCAGGTAGAGTTTGTCGTCGCCGGCATAGTGCAGCAGCAGGTAGTCGTTTTTAGTCCCGCCCATGTCCATGCGGTGCAGGCCGCTGAAAATGCCCACGCCATAGTCGCGGTGGACCAGAAAGTCCCCCTCGCGCAGGCTGTCGTAGCGGTCCAGGCCCTGAAAGACGCCGTGGGGCAGCTTGCGCGCCCGCTCCACCCGCGGTTGCAGAACGTCTTCGCCCAGAATGACCGTGTTGTCCCAGGTAAGGTGCAGGCCTTTACGAAAAGGCGATACCAGGGCGAACAGACCGTTGTGCGATTCGTCGTAGCGCAGGCGGGGCGTAATGCCGTCCTGGGCCGCCAGCTTGAGAAAGCGGGATCGGGCCCGGTCGGAGGAAAAGCTCAAGATCAGCCGGCCTCGTGTTCCGGGGGCCGGGCCGTCGGCAAGCGAAAGCGCGGAATCGCCGTCTTTTCGGGTGGAAAGATCGGCCGGCGGCATTTGTTTGGCGTCGGTTTTTTTGCGGGAGCCGGCCGCCGACCAGCCGCGCATCATGGCCACGAGATGCTGCCAGGGGCGTTCCTGGGCTTCCGGCCGGGGAAAAAGATCCTGGAAGGTATGGTAGGGTTTTTCCGGCAGGACGGCAGCCGTGACATCGGCGGAAGTTTTATTTTCCGGCACGCCGATGCGCAACTCCTCAAAATGAGCCCGGTTGACGCGCGAGAACAGGGATTGCACCTCGGCCGCCGGACGCAGAACGCGACACTGGGGAAGGCGCACTCCCTTGATTTCCGCCTCACGATCGAGAAATTCCGCCCAGTTCCGTTCCGCCTCTTCCAGGGCCGGGGGCAGATCCAGTTCTCCGGGCAGAATGAACGCGCAGCCGGGGGGCAGCCAGTCTTCCAGGCAGGACGACGTTTCGTAGAACTGGCCGCAGAAAAGCCCTTGCCCGCCGGAGTCGGCCATGCGCGTCAGACCGGCGGCGTCGGCCGGGCGCAAGCGGCCGTCCGTGACTTCTTTTTTCCAGAAGCTTTCGGCGGCCCTGCGCAAATCTCTGCTGAGAATGACCGGCGTGACGGGCAGCATGCGCAGATCCGCGACATCGGTGATGGAGCGCTGGGAGATCGGGTCAAAATGACGGATGCCTTCCAGCATGTCGCCAAAAAATTCCAGGCGCAGAGGCCTCAGATAGCCGGGGCAGAACATGTCCAGAATGTCGCCGCGCATGGCGATGTCGCCGGGCGCGCTGACCATGGAAACACGGGAATAGCCCCAGTCCACGGCCTGTTCCAGAACCAGTTCCGGCGCCATTTCCATGCCCTTGTGCAGGCGCAGTTCGTGGATATTGAAGATGTCCGAGGGCGGCATGCGCAGCAGAAAATTGTCCACTGTCACCAGCACGCCCTGGATACGCCGGCCCTGCTTCAGGGAATAGAGGGCGGCCATGCGCTCGGCCCAGCCGCTCCGGGCCCCGAGGCTGGCCGGATACTGGGGCATGGAGACAAAACGCTGCGCCCACTGCACCCGGGTGGGCGAGGGGTCTTCCAGGGAGCGTTCCGGGTTGAACAGGGTGAGCAGGGCGCGGTATTCGGCCAACTCGTTCTGGTTTTTCGCCACGATGGTGACGCTGCGCCCCTTGTCCAGAAGCGCGATGGCGAGCCTGGCCAAGCTTCCCGGACCGGAACGGGTTATGTGGACCGTTTGCGGGGAAGGGGCGGTCAAAAGTCCGGTGACGGAGGAGAGGGACAAGGGGGTGCTCCAGAAGGCGCAAAGCGTCACTAAGGGTTTGCGACAACAAGGTGAAAGGCGTTCGGCCGCCGGGGAGGCCGGACACAGCACAAACCGGGCGAGCCCGCGCCAGTGGCGAAGGCAGGCCGGCATCCGCTAAACGGAAACGCCACCAGCAAGACACTGGTGGCGAAAGCTACACCAATTGTCCGGAAAAACTACAGCTGACCAAGGGATTCGAGATCGGCATGGGAAAGCAGTTTGTCCAGATCGAGCAAAATAAGCAGGCGGTCGTGCAGTTTGCCCACGCCGCTGATGTATTCGGACTCAAGGCCGGCGACAACGGGCGGCGGCGGCTCCACCGTGCTGGCGGGTATGCGCAGCACTTCGGAAACGGAATCGACCACAAAGCCGACGATCATGTTGTTTATTTCAATGACGATAATCCGGGTATGCTTGTCGTGGGGCTTGGAATCCAGCCCGAACCTGCGGCGCAGGTCAATAATGGGAATAACCTTGCCCCGGAGGTTGATAACGCCTTCCACAAAGATCTCCGCCCGGGGAACCCTGGTGATTTCCATAGTGCGGATGATTTCCTGCACCTTGAGAATGTCTACCCCGAACTCTTCTTCACCTATGCTGAAGGTGACAAGCTGAAGGAGTTCATCGTCCTGCTTTTTCGCGTGGTCCATTGAGTACCTCGTTTTCTCTATAAGGGCACTGTGGGGCATGATTGATTACTGTATATACCATTATTTTGCGTGCTGTCCAGCCCTTGGAACGGCGCTTCCCGGCTTTTTCGTCGCAAAGGGCTTTTGAAGAACATCCAAATATAATAATTGGTTGTTCTAGCGGCAGCGTGATTATCCCCTGCCGACGCAGAAATAAGCAAAGCCCCTTCTGGCCATGGCCGCGCCCGAGTAGAGGTTGCGCCCGTCAAAAAGCACCGGGGCTTCCAGCGCGTTTTTTATCCGGTCAAAATCCGGGGTGCGAAACTGGTTCCATTCCGTGGCCACCAGCAGGGCCGAGGCGCCGGTGAGGGCGTCGTACTGCTTTTCCACAATCGTGGCCAGCGGGCTGTCCGCAAGAGCGCGGGCGGAATGCTCCCCGGCGGCCGGATCAAAGGCGCGCACGCGCATGCCTCTGGCCGTCAGGCATTTGATGATGTCGATGGCGGCGGATTCGCGAATGTCGTCGGTATTGGCCTTGAAAGCCAGGCCCCAGACGGCCAGGGTTTTTCCGGCCACGCCGCCCTGAGAGGAGAAGTACTCCGCTATGCGTTCGGCCATGCGGGTTTTTTGTCGCTTGTTCACGCTGTCCACGGCCTTGAGCAGTTCCGGTTCCGCGCCGGCGGCCTGGGCGGTATGGATAAGGGCGCGCACGTCCTTGGGAAAGCAGGAGCCGCCGTAACCGAGCCCGGGATAAATGAAGTGATAGCCTATGCGGTGGTCCGCGCCTATGCCGGTGCGCACGTCGCGCACGTCGGCCCCGACTTTTTCGCAGATCGAGGCGATTTCGTTGATAAAGGATATTTTGGTGGCCAGCATGCAGTTGGCCGCGTATTTGATCATTTCGGCGCTGCGCACGCCGGTGACGAGCAGTTTTTCCCGGCTGCGGGCAAAGGGCGCGTAAAGCTCCCGCAAGAGTGCGGCGGCGTCTTCGCTGTCCGTGCCCACCACCACGCGGTCCGGCTTCATGAAGTCGTTGACGGCGTCGCCTTCCTTGAGAAATTCGGGGTTGGACACCACGTTATAGGGAATGTTCACGCCGCGTTTGGCCTGCTCTTCGGCGATAAGGGCCTGCACCGCCTGGGCTGTGCCAACGGGCACGGTGGATTTGTCCAGTACCACCAGGGGCTGCTTCATGGCGCGGCCGATATCGCGCGCCGCCTGGTGCACGTAGCTCAAATCGCAAGCTCCGTCCTCGCTTGAAGGCGTGCCCACGCAGATAAATACGGCGGAGACATTTTCAATGCCTTGCGCGATGTCGGTGGTAAAGGTCAGACGGCCGTCGGCGAAGTTGCGCCGGACCAGATCTTCCAGGCCGGGCTCGAAAATGTGCACCTTGCCCTGGCGCAAAGAAGCCACGATGTCCGGATTGACGTCAACACAGCATACGTCGTTGCCGGTTTCCGCGAAACAGGCCGCGCTGACCAGGCCCACATAGCCGGTGCCCACTACGCATAATCTCATGGAGGTCTCCAAATGCTTGCCGCCTGCCGTCGGACGGCACGGCAGCGGGTGTTGTTGTGAAAAAGCGTCGCAACCCGCGTTTATATAGTTGTCGCTCCGGATTGGCAAGTTCGGGCCGTTTGCCGGCGCATGGGCATTCTCGGGAACGGAACGCTCGCGGGCGGCCGTTGGCGGCGGGGGAAATTGTTTATTTCGCCGTCCGGCCGGTTTTTTTCCCCTCGCGTTTTCCGCCAAGGGGTTCGGCCGCTTTTTCCCGATCATCTCGTGCGTCCCCGGCAAAGACCCACAGGCCCAGTTCATTCAGCGCATACAGGGGCGTGACCTGTTTCGCGTACTGCTTTTCCGGAATCAGAAGGTAGGCGGGCCGGCTCAGGTTGTCGAGAATAAACACCCTGCCGTCCGCGCGCGCGGCCAGAACGGCGTGATTGCCATTGTTGATGCGATCTCGCAAAAAAACGATCCAGAGGTCCTTTGCCGGCCAGTTGAAATAGCGCAAGGCCAGATACTTGATGAGGGCGTAATCCTCGCAGTCGCCGCCTCCCTTGGCCAGAAATTCTTCAGGCGCGGCCCAGTATTCCTCTTGCCCGTAGTTCGCGCTGTCCGTCAGGCTTGACCAGTTGTTGAAAAATCCGTTGATGATGCGCAGTTTTTCAACTGGCGCCATGGCGGGCATCCGGGCGGAGACATTTTTCCACTGGGTAAGGATCGGGCCGGGCAGCGGGCTGATAGTCGGGCTAAATACCTGGGAAGGGTTGTGGCGGGCGAGCATGCCCCGCCAGTTTTGCCAGAGGCGTCGGGCTTCCGGCGACGGGGCGCGTTCCGCCGGAACCGCCTTGCGCTCAAGCAGGAGGAGGTCCGCTTCCGGGGTTTCGGCGGACGATCTTTCGGGAAGGCGAAGGGCCGGCGGCACGGGAGCGACCGTTGCATTCGCCGCGGGCGGCTGTTCCACGGGCGGCAGGGACAGGCAGGGGCTTGCGCCGCTTAGAATCAGCGGCAACACCAGGAGCAGCACGCGGACAAATGCGGCCCGGCGTTCGAGTCGGCACGGTTTTGGCCGGACAACGGGCCGGACAACGGGCCGGGCGGCGGGCCAGACTGCGGAACAGACGCGCATGGAGGCTCCTTGAAACGCGTGTTTTCGCCACGCGGCGGTCAGGCTCAGGTGTTCGAGCTTTCTTTTTGCGCCGTGATCACCAGGACGAGCACGGCGCCGATGATCAGGGCCGCGCCGACCCAGCCCAGGCCGGAAAAACGTTCGTCCCACAGCCACCAGGCCACGGCCGTGGCCACTACCGGTTCCAGGGTGCACAGCACGGCCGCCTTGGTGGGAGCCAGGCGTTTCAGGCCTTCGCCGTAGGCCCAGAACCCGAGATAGGTGCAGACCAGGGCGATAAAAAGCAGCGATGCCCAGGCCGTGGCAGTGGCGGGCAGGCGCGGGACAAAGGGCAGCAGACCCAGGCCGGCGAAGGCCATGCTGAAGCCATACAGCGTGTATGTCGTATAGCGCTTCAGGTAGCTTTTGGTGAAAATGTACATTGTGGAGTACAAAAGTCCGGCCAGCAGCCCGAAAACCACGCCGGCCAGGGGAAAAACCGGCGTCGGGAGGGCGCCCGCGTCCGCGCCCGAAAAGCTGACGCAGGCCACGCCGGCCAGGGACATGCCGATGGCGGCGATGGTGAAGGCGGTGAGGCGTTCGCCGAAAATAAAGCGGGAAAAGATCGCCACCCAGGCTGGGGCCGTATACAGGAGTACGGATGTCAGAGCCGCGCCCCCGTTTTGCACCGCATGCTGGTAGCAGACAAAGAGGGAGGCCAGGGAAACAAGGCCGAACAGGGCGAAAGCGCCCAGATCGATGAGGGATTGCAGCCTCAGCGTCTGGGTGCGGGCGGCATGGAGAAGAAAAAGGACGCAGCCGAGCGCGGCCCGCCAGAAAGCCACCTCCAGGGGGGTAAGCCCTTCGTTCATGGCAAAGCGCCCCGCCGGCCCCAGAAAGGCCCAGCAGACGGCGGCCAGAAAGATGCATCCGTATCCTATGGAGGTTTGCATGGATCCGCCTTGGTACAGGCCGGCATCATGTTTTTTCGTCCGCCGCCCGCTCTGAAAAACCTTTTCAGTGGCCGGGCTCGGCCGTGGCAACTTCTTTGCCGGGGCCGAGCACCAGGACGAGCACGGCGCCGATGACCAGAGCCGCGCCGACCCAGCCCACGCCCGTGAAGCGTTCGCCCCACATCCACCATGCCAGGGCCGTGGCGATTACCGGCTCCAGGGTGCAGAGCACGGCGGCCTTGGTGGGAGCCAGGCGCTTCAGTCCTTCGCAATAGGCCCAGTATGCGGTGTAGGTGCAGATAAAGGCAAGAAAAAGTACCGAGCCCCAGGCCGCGGGAGTGCCGGGAAAGTGCGAGACGAACGGAAGCATGGCCAGAACGGCGAAGATCATGCTGAAGCCGTACAGGGTGAAAGGCGTGTAATACTTCAGGTATTTTTTACTGAAAATATAGTGCGTGGAGTACAAAAGCCCGGACAGCAGTCCGAAAAATATGCCGGCCATGGGAAAGCTCCGCCCGGCGGCTGAAGGGAGCGGGCTGGCGCCGGTGCCGGAAAAGCTGATGCAGGCCACGCCGGCAAGGGCCATGCCGATAGCGGCAAGCTTGACGGCGGTAAAAGCCTCGCCGAAGATTATGCGGGAAAAGACCGCCACCCAGGCCGGAGCCGTATACAGGAGCACGGAACTCAAGGCCGAACCGCCGTTTTGCACCGCATACTGATAGCAGGCGAAGAAAGAGGCGATGGAAACAACTCCGAACAGGGCGAACGCGCCAAGATCGGCAGCGGTGCGCACTTTCAGCGTGCGGGCGCGGGCCGCGTGCAGAAGAAAAAAGCAGCAGGCGAACGCCGCCCGCCAGAAAGCCACTTCCGTGGGGCTCAGGCCTTCATCCATGGCTATCCGCCCCATGGGGCCCAAAAAGCCCCAGCAGACGGCGGCCAAAAAAATGAACAGGCTTCCCAGATACAATTGCATACCTCTCTGCCTTATCTGAAAAATTATTTGGGCTCCGGAAAAGCCAGAGCCCGCCGCTGTCCGGAACACAAGCGTTTTTCGCGGCAACGGCTTGTCGCGCACACCCTAAGCCGTGCCGCTTGCCCAAGTCAATCGCGAAGCGGCGATCGGCGCGGGCGGGCGCAAAAAAAAGACCGCACCCTCTCGAGTGCGGTCATGTAATACGGCTGGCGCGTTTCCGCGTGCCTTACTGGGCGGAAGCCGGAGCGGCCGGAGCGGCCGCCGGGGCCTTGTTGACCTTCTTCGTTACGAAGTCGTAAGTGTCGAGGCTCCAGTAAGTGGAAACGGGCAGTTTCATATCTTCAAGGGCCGTTGTGGCAATCCAGTTGGAGGGACGGAAGCGGGCCATGGTGATAACACCGCTGCCACGGGGCGTGTAGGTGATTTCGCGCATGACTTCGGAACCGGGAGCGGCGCCGGCGGTAAGAAGCTTGCTGGATTCACGCAGCACGGGGCCGACGAAGGAAACGGGCTTCCAATAAACCTGCTTGTCGTCATAGATTTCGGGACGCTTCACAACCAGGGGCTGCCAGGTCTGTCTGGTCAGCGTGTCGCCGTCGTAGTACATTGTGTGGACGAGCGTATGGTAGTGGACGATGAGCTTGTTGATCATGCCGGACTCAAGCTCGAAGGTCCAGTTGACGTTCTTCTTGTGAGCCTTGTTGCCGTGCACAGTGCCGGTGGAACGGTTGGGCAGGCCGTCAAGAATGGCTTCGCCTCGGCCGTTGGTGACCACTTCGCGCATGTTGTGATCGCTGCCAAGGGCGGTGATGCGCACGCCGGAAACCGGGGCGCCTCTGGTGTCAAGCACTTTCACTTCCAAAATGGTTCCCCGGGCCTGCACGGCGCGGATCTGGTGGCTAGGATCCTCCAACACGCCGGCAGCCATGGCCGGAACAGCCCAGGCAAGCAGCAGGCCGGCCAATACCATCAAACTCCAACGAACGGTTTTCATCGCGATTCTCCTCTCTCTAGTGCTGTTGTGACTCCGATAAAATAACAAGGGGGGCCTTTCCGCTGTGGGGACAATCGACAAATCTTTCTTCCAGTCTATCATTTTGCAAAAACAGCAGAAGCTTGTCAATAACAAGCCGACACTCTTGTATTTTTGCGATCAAGCGGCTGAAAACCGACGGCCGGATGGCCCGGTAACTGACTGCGCAAATCCCCCGGCACAGCCAACTCGCCAGAATGATAAGAATTATGACAGACCTTCCTGACCATGGCAAGGCCTGAAGCAAACTTTTTTGCCGGTTATACAGATATTTTTTGTTTTCGGAGTATGGTATATAGATTTTCTAAAGTCCGAATACACGACATAAAAGAAAATGCAACAATGCCGATATCGGATGTTGCGTTTGAAAGGCAATGGGTTAGGTGGTTTTTTCGTCGTTGTGGCAGACAGTTGTCCTCGCTGAATTCCCTATATCGAAAGAGTGAGTTACGACAGGCGCTTCCCGATGCCGCGGGCGGCGTAGGCGGCAAGCTCCTTGAGGCGATCGTCGGCGAGCCGGTACAGGCTGCCTTTGGAATAGGTACCGTCTTTGCGCAGCCTGCCGGAGGGCATGCCGGTAAGGATTTCCATGGCCTCGCTGATGTGCGGGACGCTGTAAATGCGGAACGTGCCGTTTTCCACGGCCGAAACGACCTCGTCGCGCAAAAGCAGGTGGGAGATGTTGTCCCGGGGCAGAATAACGCCCTGCCGGCCGGTCAGCCCATGGCGTTTGCACACCTCGAAAAAGCCTTCGACCTTGCGGGTAACGCCGCCCACGGCCATGATCTGGCCGGATTGATCCACGGCGCCGGTAAAGGCGTAGCTCAAGTTGATCGGCACCCGCGACAGGGCGGAGAGCAGGGCGGCCAGTTCCGCCCCGGAGGCCGAATCGCCCTCTATGCCCACGTAGTTCTGCTCAAAGCCCAGGCTGCCCGTGAGCACCAGCGGTTTGTTGTGGGCAAAGGCTCCCACCAGGTAACTTTTGAGGATCATCATGGCCTTGGTGTGAATGGGCCCGCTCAGTTTGGCGTCGCGTTCCAGGTCAATGATGCCGCCGCTGCCCGCGCCCACTGTACAGGATATCTGGTGCGGCAGCCCGAATTCGAAATCGCCGTAAAAGGAAACAGCCAGGCCGTTGACCTGGCCCACGGCCTGGCCGCTGGTGCGGACTTTGATGATGCCCTGGTCGTATTCTTCCATAAAGGCTTCTTCCACCAGATTCGAGCGGAAGTTGCGCGCTTCCAGGGCGCGTTGCAAAAAGGGTCGCGTGACCATGGGGCTGTTGGCGAGCGAGGCGTAGGCCGAAGCCTCGACCATCACTTCCCGCAGGCGCGGGTACTTGAGGGAAAGCTTTTTCTGGTCCTCAATGATGCGCGAGCCGAATTCCACCAGCCCGGCCAGAGTTTCGCGGTCAAAGTGCAGCAGGTTGTCGTCGTCGATAATGCGGCGGATGTGCAGCAGATAGGTGCGTATGCCCGCGCTGTCGCGCCGCATGTATTCGGTCAGATGGGCCTTGATCTTGAACAGCTTGCTGAAGCGGTCGTCGGCCTGAAGCAGCGTTTCGTACAAATCCTCCCGGCCCACCAGAATGACCTTGAGGGCCAGGGGCACGGGCTGGGGACGCAGCCCCTTGGCCTTGTTGCCGTCTTCCTCGCCCGAATCCTCGGTCCGGGACAGCCCGGAGCGCAGGGAACGCAGCAGCGATTCCCAGGCTTGCGGATGCTGGAGAATGTCGTCCATGCGCAGGATGAGATAGCCGCCGTTGGCGCGGTGGATACTGCCGGCCTTGATCAGGGAAAAGTCGGTGACCAGCGCCCCCATTTCCGCTTCGCGCTCTATGCAGCCCATCAGGTTGGCCACGGTGGGGTGATCGTCGAAGACCATGGGCGCGCCAACGGTGTCGGCGTTATCCACAAACAGGTTGACGTCATAGCGGGCGCCCACGTCCTCGGGCGCCGGACCGTCGTGCGGGTAGGGAGCCGCCCCCTGGCGCGGCTGGGTCTGCGGGTCCGGGGGCATGATGGCGTCTATCTTGTCCAGGGTGTCGGCGCGCAGGCTGGCGAAAAAGCGGCGCAGGCCGTCGCATTTGCACAACTGGATGAATTTTTCCGCCAGCGGGTCCAGCACCAGTTTCAGAACCTCGTCCACCATTTCCCGCTCCAGGGATCGCTCCTGGTCGTGAAAATCCTGTTCCGCCCGGGCCAGTTTGCGCAAAAAGCCGCTGATGGGTTCCATCAGGCTGTCGCCTTTGATTTTTAGCTCATTGCGCAGATTTTCCTCAAGATTTTCGAACTCGCTTTCGTTCAGGCGTTTGCCCTCGACCAGCGGATACAGGGTCATGCCGCCGCCGTCGTCCATGCCCAGGTGAAAGCCCTGCGTTCTGGCCAACTGGTTCATCTGCTTGAGCAACTGCTCCCGCCGGCTCTGGAAGCTGTCCATGAGCGAGGTGCGCCGCTTGGTGTAGGCGTTGCGCTCCAGGCGCAGGCCTATTTCTTTCTGAACGCGCGAGAAGGCTTTGGCCAGCGCGTCCTTGAGCTTACGCCCCTGGCCGGCCGGCAGGCTGATCAGCAGCGGGCGGTCCTGATCTTCAAAATTATACACGTACACAAGATCGGGCGGCGTCTGCCCCTTTTTGACCCGGGGCGCGAGAAAGTCGCGCAACAGAAAGGTGCGGCCCAGATCCGGCTCGCCGGCCAGATAGATGTTGAAATCCCTGGCCGTGATGTGCAAACCCAGCTCCAGGGCCTGAAGGGCGCGCTGCTGGGGTTGGTGGCGGCGGCCGTTGCGGGGAATGGCCTGACTGTTTTCATAGGGGATGCGCTCGGGAGCCAGGGCGGCCCGGAGTTTGTCCGCTGTCAGGGGAATATATTTTGTCATGATGCCGCAGCCTCATAGAGTTCACGCAGGATATCGGCGCCACCGGCTTCTTTCACGTCCCGGGCCAGGGCCAGGCCCAGCGCGCGGGCGTCGGCGGGGTCGCCCTCCACGCTTTTGCGGACACTACGCGTGCCGGTCACGTCCGCCACCAGTCCCTCCAGGCGCAGAACGCCCGTCGGCTCGCTTCCGCCGGCGGCCGTCAGCGTGGCGTGGGCGGCAATGGGCACCTGACAGCCGCCTTCCAGGCCGGCCAGAAAAGCCCGCTCGGCCGTCACGCGGACAAAGGTTTCCGGGTGGTTGAGAAAGCCCAGCAACTCCCGTATGTCCGGGCGGTCGTCGCGAAATTCGATGCCCAGCGCCCCCTGCCCGGCGGCGGGCAGAAAAGCCGGCGACTCAAGCGGGATCATGAACGGAGCGCGCAAACCAAGCCGGTTCACGCCGGCGGCGGCCATGACAATGGCGTCGAACTCGCCTTCAGTCAGTTTGCGCATGCGCGTGTCCACATTGCCGCGCAGGGAAACAATCTTCAGATTCGGGCGCAGGGCCAACAATTGCGCCTGGCGGCGCAGGCTGCTGGTGCCCACCACGGCCCCTTGCGGCAGCCCCTCCAGCGAAGCATGCTTCACGCTGATCAGCATATCCGCCGGGTTCTCGCGCTCGGGCACGGCTCCAAGCACCAGCCCGGCCGGCAGTTCCATGGGCACGTCCTTCATGGAATGCACCGCCAGATCGGCTCGGCCGTCCAGCAGCGCTTCCTCGATCTCCTTCACGAACAGGCCCTTGCCCCCGACCTTGGACAGCGGCACATCCAGAATGATGTCCCCGGTGGTCTTCAGCACGAGCAACTTCACAATGACCCCATGTTCCTTCTCCAGCAGGGAACGAACATGCTCCGCCTGCCAAAGGGCCAGCCGGCTGCCTCGCGTGGCTATGGTGACAGTTTTTTTCATCCCTTTATCCGCAACTTGAGCAGTTGCCGCCGGAGCAGCCGGCGCAGGCGCTTTTGCCGCTGGAGGGGTAGGTCACGGTCTGGCCCACGCGCGAGGGCGCGGGCATGTGCAGGCAGGCGCAGGAAAGCAGACGCTCGCTGTTTGTCGCGCCGCAGGCCGGGCAGGGAGGGGTATCGTTGCCGAAGACAAGTTCTTCGAATTCTTTTGCGCACTTGGGGCATTTGTATTCATAAATGGGCATGGCGGACCTTCTCTGTAGTGACGCGAATGTTTTGCGTGGCGGGGTTATTTGGAAGCGGAAACTGCCTGCTCCAGATGGGGGGTAAGCGCGGCCACGTTTTCAAAAAGAAAATAATCGGTCAATCCGCAAAGTAAATGCCCCACGGTGATGTGAATTTCCTGAATCAGCGGGGTGCGTTTGTCCGGCACGTTGATGTGCAGGTCGCATTTGCCGGCCATTTCGCCGCCGGTATTGCCGGTCAGGCCCAGGGTGATGACCGAGCGTTCGCGGGCCGCCTCCAGGGCAAGCAGGACGTTGGCGCTGTTGCCGGAAGTGGAAATGGCCACCAGCATGTCGCCGGGGTTGCCCAGGGCGCGCACCTGTTTGGCGAACACCTGTTCGAATCCGAAATCGTTGCCGATGGCCGTGAGGATGGAGGTATCCGTGCTCAGGGCGATGGCGGGCAGTGGGGGCCTGTCCATGATGAAGCGGTTGACGAATTCGGCCGCCAGATGCTGGCTGTCGGCGGCGCTGCCGCCGTTGCCGCAGAAAAGCAGCTTGTTGCCCTTGGCCAGGGTTACGGCCATGCGCAGGGCGATGTGGGCGATGTGTTCCGCCTGATCCTCGGAAAAAAAGCGCTGGCGCAGGATGGCGCCGGCGGCGGCGTGATCCAGAATGGTATCGACGGCTCGTTGTGTCATGGTCTTGCTATTTGTTGCGGGTTGACGGCGG
>JAVBOI010000102.1:0-14546 GCA_031550695.1 Desulfovibrio sp.
TGCCCCCCCCCCCCCCCCCCCCCCCCCCCCGCCCCCCCCCCCCCCTCCCCCCCCCTGCAAACCCCCCCCCCCCCCCCCCCCCCCCAACCCTCACCCCCGCGGCGGGGGCTATGCCCGTTGCCCGGGGGGCGGGGCTTGCCCTGTGCGGGAACGACGGCGCAAAAAAATAGAAACCGGGACGGTCAGGGCCTTTGCGTTTTGTGATCATGCTCCGGCTGGTCCGCTCGCGGCACTTTATGCGAGGCGGTATCTCCGGCCTCAATAAGCCGCAACTGCAACGCAATGATACTCATATACACCTCATTGTCCTTGAAATCCGGTTCATTGGTCAGCTTGGCAAAAATTGCTTTGGCCCGGTCAAAGTCGCCCAAGCGCCGGTTATCCCTCTCCCCCAACATCGCCCGAGATCAACCATTCCCGCAGCGGAGCCGCCTTCATTCCCCCGCCGCCGGCGGCCATCCCCCCGGCCGCTTCCGTTCCCCCGGCCGGCGCGGCCCTTCTCCCCACCAGCCTTTCCAGCGTCCCGCTCAACGGCCGGGCCGCAAAGGCGGCAAAGGCGGCATCCTCCTGCCGCTCCCGCGCTTTTTTATCCGCCAGCAACGCCTTCACGCCATCAAGCAAATCCTCATACGCATAAAACGCGCAAGCCCCTTCCAGGCCGGGCGGAATTTCCGTGTCCGCCCGCCGCTCGGACACCACGGCCCGGCAATTGGCGAACACATAGCCCAGGCGCACTATTTCCAGCTTTGCCGGCAGGTAGTAATGCACGTTCAGCACCAGGCGCGAGCGGGCTAAAAGGGCGTCGCGCAGGTTGCCGAAGGCCTCTTGCGTGGCCAGCGCCTTGAGGCCGGCCTCGTGCAGCGTCTTGATGACGGCGTGGCGGCGCTCGTTGATCAGGCCGTAAAAGAGCACGTCCACGTCGCGGGGGCAGTCGCGGCGCAGGCGGGTCATTTCCGGCGCGTAGCCGGGCGGCACGTGGGCGGCGCGCGCGCCGACATCCGCCAGCACGGCCATGTTGGCGGCGCTGTAGTCCCATACCGGAAACTCGGCCAGGTGCGCCAGGTAGTCGCGGTTCATCCACTTGCCGTCGCCGCCCAGTTGCTCGAGATTAAAGACGATGCTGCCCGGCGGCAGCATGCGCCCGATTTTGCGCGGGGCCAGGCACGAGCCGAACACGATGTTGCGGCTGCGCGGGTTCACGCTGTCCAGACGGATTTCTACCGTGTAGCCCAGGCGTTTCAGGGCGAAATACAGGGGCAGGATAACGTCGTCCAGGCCGTGCGAGGCCCCGCCTTCGGGCGGATTGAAGCGTACCAGGGAAAAATGCATGCCCGCTCCTTGTCGCGACGGACTGTCGAATGTTCCGGCGGGTCGGGATACAACCAACAACATCGGTATCGGAGAGTTCCCTATACCTTTAATCCTCCGAAATAAAAAGGATGCCTTGCCACGATGCCCTCCCCCTCGTTTCTCCCGCCCCGCCTTGACAGCCATTTTCACGCGCACTATAGTGGCCGATTACTTTACGGCCGCGCGCGCCGCGTGGCGTCCGGCCTTTCCCCATTACCAGCGAGGCTTGTGATATGAGCACTACCGTAGGCAAAGCGCTAACATTTGACGATGTGCTGCTCCTGCCGGGGTATTCGGAGGTGACCCCGGACATGGTGGACGTTTCCTCCTACCTGACCCCTGAAATCCGTTTGAACATCCCGCTGGTTTCGGCCGCCATGGACACCGTCACCGAGGCGGACATGGCCATTTCCATGGCCAGAAACGGCGGCGTGGGCGTTATTCACAAAAACAATTCCATAGAAATGCAGACCCTTGAGGTGGAAAAGGTCAAAAAGTCCGAAAGCGGCATGATCACCTCGCCCGTGACCGTGTCCCCCAACGACACCGTGGAAAAAGCCCTGGAACTCATGAGCGGCTACCGCGTTTCCGGCCTGCCCGTGGTGCGCGGTTCCAAGCTGGCCGGCATTCTGACCAACCGCGACGTGCGCTTTGTCAAAGACCCGGCCGCCACCCTGGTCAAAGAGCGCATGACCAGGCGCAACCTGGTCACCGTGCCCGTGGGCACCACGCTGGAGGAAGCCAAGGAGCACCTGCACAAGAACCGCATCGAAAAACTGCTCGTGGTGGACGACAACAGGCAGCTGCGCGGCCTGATCACCATGAAGGATATCGAGAAAATCCGCAAATATCCCAGTTCCTGCAAGGACGACAGCGGCCGCCTGCGCGTGGGCGCGGCCATCGGCGTGGGCGCGGACTGCCTGCCCAGAGCCCAGGCCCTGCTGGACGCCCATGTGGACTTTCTGGTGCTCGATTCCGCCCACGGCCACTCCGCCAACGTGCTGAAAGCCATTGCCGCCGTCAAGGCCGCCTGGCCCAACTGCCAGCTCATCGCCGGCAACATCGGCACCTACGAAGGCGCCAAGGCAATCCTCAAAGCCGGCGCCGACGCCGTGAAAGTGGGCATCGGGCCCGGCTCCATCTGCACCACCCGCATCGTGGCCGGCGTGGGCGTGCCCCAGATTACCGCCGTGACCGAAGCCGCCAAAGCCGCCGCCAAGCTCGACCGCTGCGTCATCGCCGACGGCGGCATCAAATACTCCGGCGACGTGGTCAAAGCCATTGCCGTGGGCGCGCACAGCGTCATGATCGGCGGGCTGTTCGCCGGCAGCGAGGAAAGCCCCGGCGAAACCATCCTCTACCAGGGCCGCCGCTACAAAATCTATCGCGGCATGGGCTCCATCGACGCCATGAAAGAAGGCAGCGGCGACCGCTACTTCCAGGAAAAATCCAAAAAATTCGTGCCCGAAGGCATTGTCGGACGCGTGCCCTACAAAGGACCCGTGGGCGACAACATCTACCAGCTCGTCGGCGGGTTGCGCTCCGGCATGGGATACACCGGCGCCGCCTCCTTGACGGAACTGCGCGACAAAGCCAGAATGGTCGAAATATCGCCCGCCGGCCTGCGCGAAAGCCACGTCCACGACGTCATCATCACCAAGGAAGCTCCTAACTATCAAGTAGATAGGGAGTAGTAACTAAGAATGCCTCCGGCGGCCGGGGGGAAGGGAGAGGAAACTTTTGAAAAAGCCCGCTCGATCCGAGCAAAGCGAGGACGAGCTACTACGAAAAAAGACCCCTTCCCCCCGGACCCCCACGCAGGGGCCGCTGCCCCCCCATCCCTATCCTTCAAACCTTTTTATTTGGGGTATGGCGGTTTCGGAGGCTTGAAGGGCTTCCGGTTCGCGGCGTTGGCGTGTATGGTGGGCGCGTGCGAATGGTTGAACAGATAAATACAGGAAAGTATATGACGGCATATTCCAAAGTTCTGATAGTCGATTTCGGCTCGCAATACACCCAGCTTATCGCCCGCCGCGTGCGCGAGGCCGGCGTGTATTCCGAAATCCTGCCCTGCACCGCCCCGGACGCCCAGATACAAGCGTCCGCGCCCTCGGCCGTCATTCTGTCCGGCGGCCCGGACAGCGTGGGCGAACCCGACGCCCCCACCTTGAGCCCGGCCATCCTTGAACTCGGCGTGCCCCTGCTCGGCATCTGCTACGGCATGCAACTGTTCGCCCACAGCCTGGGCGGCACCCTGGCCAGCTCGCAGGATCGGGAATACGGCCCGGCGGAACTGAGCCTGACCGAAAAAAGCCCGATCTGGGACGGCCTGGACGCCGGCAAGCCCTTTACCGTGTGGATGTCGCACGGCGACCGCGTAACCGCCCTGCCGCCCGGCTTTACGGCCATCGCGGCCACGCCCAGCGTGAACATGGCCGCCATGGCCGACGAAAAACGCCGCATCTACGCCGTGCAGTTCCACCCGGAAGTGCACCACACCCAGAACGGCGTGCGCGTTCTGCACAACTTTCTGTTCGGCATTGCCGGGCTCAAGGCCGACTGGACCATGAGCGCCTTTGTGGACCGCTGCATCGAGGAATGCCGGCAAAAAGTGGGCGACAGCAACGTGGTGCTCGGCCTGTCCGGCGGGGTGGATTCCACAGTGGTGGCCGCCATTCTGCACCGGGCCATCGGCACGCGCCTGCACTGCATTTTCGTGGACCAGGGCCTTATGCGCCACAACGAGGCCGAAGAGGTGATCGCGGCCCTGAAATCCTGCCTGCCCGGCCTGAACCTGCACCACATCAAGGCCCAGGATATGTTCCTCGGCCGTCTGGCCGGCGTGGAAGACCCGGAGCAAAAGCGCAAAATCATCGGCTACACCTTTATCGAGGTGTTTGAACGCGAGGCCAGGGCCATTCCCAACGTGCGCTTTCTCGGCCAGGGCACGGTGTACCCGGACGTGATCGAATCTTACTCCGCCAAGGGCGTGGTTATCAAAAGCCACCACAACGTCGGCGGGCTGCCGGAAACGATGAACCTGCAACTGATCGAGCCCCTGCGCGAGCTGTTCAAGGACGAAGTGCGCGCCGTGGGCGAGGAACTCGGCCTGCCGGAAGATATCGTGTGGCGCCAGCCCTTCCCCGGCCCCGGCCTGGCCGTGCGCGTGCTCGGGGCTGTTTCCGAGGATCGCCTGGCCATCTTGCGCGCCGCCGACCGCATCGTGCAGCAGGAACTGCGCGCCGCCGGCCTGTATCGCCAGATATGGCAGGGCTTCGCCGTGCTTTTGCCCCTGCGCACCGTGGGCGTGATGGGCGACGCCCGCACCTACGAGCACGTTGTGGCCCTGCGGGCCGTGAACAGCGTGGACGCCATGACCGCCGACTGGGCCAGGCTGCCCTACGAAGTGCTGGCCGCCATTTCCGGCCGCATCATCAGCGAAGTGAAAGGCGTGAACCGGGTGGTCTACGATATTTCCTCCAAACCGCCCAGCACCATCGAGTGGGAATAGGATACCGAAAAAGCCCGGCCGCCGCGCGAAACGCGGCCCGCTTTTCGCAAGCCCGTCCGTCGCGCGGAACAGCGACCGTAAACCCTCCGCAAAGGTAAAGCATGTTCGGCATCGGAACCACTGAACTTCTGGTCATTATGCTGGTGGCGGTGCTGGTGCTCGGCCCGGAGCACCTGCCGCGCATCATGCGCACCGTCAACAAGGTGATGTCCGACTTCCGCCGCGTCAGCACGGATTTCCAGCGCACCATCAATCTTGAGGCCAGCCAGGAAGAATGGCGGAAACAGCGGGAAGCCGAAGCGGCCAAAAAAGTGGTGAAACGCAAAAAGAAGAAAAAGCCGCAACCCGCGCCGGAAAGTACCGGCGACGCCCCGGTTGCCGGCGCCGCCGGCGAAACCGCCCCGGCCGCGAGCGCCACGGGTGAAGCCGAAGCGGCCCAGAGCGCCCCCGCGCCCGAAACCGTTGCCGCCGCTCAGGCCGCCGGCGTTACGGCCGCCCCCGCGCCCGAAACCACTGCCGCCGAGGCCGTTGCCGCCGCCCGGGCCGACGTTCCCGCTACAGCCGCTCCGGACGACGCCGCTTCTGATACTCCCGCTGCCGCCGCCGCTCCGGCGGCCGCCGCTCCCGCTCCCGAACTTCCCCTTCAGGGAGGCCGCGCATGAGTTCCGACAAGGATACAACTCCCCTTTCGACTCCGGACGCCCCCCCTGTTTCGGACTCCGCCGCCCGGCCCGCTCCGGATGCCGCCGTTTCGGACTCCGCCGCCCGGCCCGCGCCGGATGCCGCCGTTTCGGCTCCGGTCCGGCCCGCGCCGGTCCTGCCCGCGCATTCCCTGTTCCGCGCCGGCCGCGAGGAAGGCCACGACGACCACCATGATGATCCGCATGACGATCACCACGACGATCATCACGACCACCCGTGCGGGGCCGGCCGCGCCTGGCACGACGAAGCCGACCACAGCATGGCCGACTTTGACCTGGGCCGGGAAATCGACGCCAGGTTCGACCGGAACGCCTGGGCCGCCGCCGCGTCCTCGGCCGCGTCCTCCGCTGCCGGAGCGAGCTTCTCCGCATCCCTGATAAACGCCGGCACCGAACACGATGACTATTTTCCCGAGGACGAGCGGTCCTCCATGGATTGGGAAAGCGACCACAGCATGACCGATTTCGACCTGCGCGAGGAACTCTTCAACCGCCTGGGCGAGGCCCCGCCGGAAGAAGCGCCGTCCGAACGCCCGGCGGAATCCTCCGCGTCGGCCTCCGCTTCCGCCGGCGATCCTTCCGGGGAAGGCCCGGCCGATCCGGCCCACGCTCCGGCCGATGCCGACGACGGGCCCCATGACGACTATTATCCGGAAGACGAGCGCTCGTCCCTGGACTGGGAAGACGACCACAGCATGGCCGGCTTCGACCTGGAACAGGAAGTGGCCGAACGGACGAAAAAGGCCGCGAATAACGGCCCGGCCGCCGGGGCGAACGGCCTTCCGGCCGCCGGCAACGGCGCTCCGGTTGCCGTGGGCGTGGCGGGCGCGGGCGGCTTTCCGGCCGCCGCCGGCGCTTGCGGCGTTTCGATCGCGGCCGGCGTTCCGGTCGCGGCCGGCTCCGGCAACAATCCGGCGTACGATCACGATGACGACTATTTTCCCGAGGACGAGCGCTGCTCCATGGACTGGGAAGGCGACCACAGTTGCGCGGACGCCGCGCCGGAGGTCGCAACGCAAAGCGACGGCCCGGACCAGGGCTCTCAGAGCGCCGGCTCGAATCAAGGCGCGCAAAGCGCGGCTCCGGAGGCAGGCTACATACACCCCGGCCTGGCCGCCTCGTTGAGCGCCTCTTTCGCCTACGCCCAGCACGGCCTGCAAGATGACGCGTCCCCCAAAGACTCGGGCAACGGCGCGGCCGAACCCGCTGCCAAATCCACGGCCGGCCCCGCTGCCAAATCCACGGCCGGCCCCGCGCCCGGCGTGCGCTGCCCGGTATCGTCCGCCGCCGCCGATGACGCGTTCGCCCCGGCTTCCGCGCTCGCGGCTTCCGGCAGGGGTTCCGCCCCTGCCGCTTCCGGCAAGGGGGCTACCTCTCCAGCTTCCGGCAAGGGTTCCGGCTCTCCGGCCTCCGGCGATGAAGAAGCCGGCCCGGATGCGGAGCGGGAGAAACGCCGCCCTTTTGACGATGCGGAAGACGACGGCGAGGCCGCCCTTTCCCCGTCTTCCGGCAACGACGGCGAGGAAACAAAAGACGCGAACGCCCTGCCGGCTCCGGCCGGGGGTGGAGTACCGCCCGCTGTCGGCGATGACAACGACGAAGAGGAAGACGACGAGGACGAGGAAGAAGAGGACGGCGACGACAAAGACGAGGCGGAAGACGACAGCGGCCTTGCCCGGCCCATGAGCTTGCGCGATCACCTGGTGGAGCTGCGCAAGCGCATCACCCGCGCGTTTTTGTGGATGGTGGTGGGGTTTATCGCCTGTTATCCCGTTGCCGAGGAAATTTTCAAACTGCTGTTCGCGCCCCTGACCAGGGTGCTGCCCAATGCCGGCCGTCTTATCTACACCAGCCCGCCCGAGGCTTTTTTCACCTACATGAAGGTGGCATTCGTGGCCGGCATTTTTCTTGCCAGCCCGATGATTTTCTACCAGATATGGGCTTTTATCGCGCCCGGCCTGTATAAGGAAGAAAAAGCCCACGTTGTGCCGGTGGCGATTTTTTCCGCCCTGTTTTTCATCTGCGGCGGCGCGTTCTGCTATTTTGTGGCGTTTCCGTTCGCCTTTGAATTTTTCATGAGCTACAGCACCGACCTGATCGTGGCCATGCCCGCGCTCAGCGAGACATTAAGCTTCGTGTTGCAGCTTCTGCTGGCGTTCGGGCTTATTTTCGAACTGCCGCTGTTCGTGTTTTTCCTGGCGCGGCTGGGCATCGTCACGGCCGCCATGATGCGCAAGTTCCGGCGCTATTCCATTCTGGCCAACGTGATCATCGCGGCCATCCTTACTCCGCCGGACGTGATGTCGCAGATGCTCATGGCCGGGCCGCTCATTCTGCTCTATGAGTTCAGCATCCTGATCGCGGCCGTTTTCGGCAAAAAGAAGCCCGAGCCGGCCAAGGAAGAAGAGGATGAGGACGACGACGAGGAAGAAGAAGAAGAGGACGCGGAAGACGACAGCGGCGACGATGACGAGGACGAAGGCGCCGACGCCGACGAAAAAGCGCCCGCCCCGGCCAAACAGTAAGCCGTCAAATAGAGCATTACAACAGCACGATTATCCGATACGGTTGACGATCGGCGAGAGCCACGCGGCCCCCGTACGGGGTTTCCGAAGGGGGTTACCCCCTTTGGCGGGGTCCGGGGCGGCGCCCCGGCCGCCGGAGGCATGCTTTGACACCAGAAAGGACGGACGCCATGACCGAACAGACTCTTGAACCGCGCCGGGCGAAAATTGCCCGTTCCACCACGGAAACGTCCGTCAATCTTGAGCTCAGCCTTGACGGAAAGCAGAAAATAGCGATAGAAACAGGGTATGGCATGCTTGATCACATGCTTACCCTGCTTGCGTTCTGGGCCGGGTTCGATCTCGGCCTTCAGTGCAGGGGAGATTTGCACGTCGATGCCCACCACAGTGTGGAAGACGTGGCCCTTTGCCTTGGCCAGGCTGTCGATTCCGCTTTGGGCGACCGCAAGGGCATAGCCCGCACCGGCAGCGCCAGGGTGCCCATGGACGAAGCCATGGCAGATGTGAGCATTGATTTGTCCGGCCGGTCATACCTGGTTTTTCGCGGGCAGGAACTGCTGCCGCCCGTGATGGCCGGCGAGGAAAGCGACTTGTGGCGCGAATTTTTCAAGTCGCTGGCCGCCGGGTGCAGAATGAACCTGCACATCTCCCTGTTGTACGGAACCAACGGCCATCATCTGCTGGAATCCGCCTGCAAGGGACTGGGCCTTGCCTTACGCGCGGCCGTTGCCCGTAACCGTTCCGCCATCCTCAGCACCAAAGGGAGTCTTGACTGATGAACAGCTCGACAATTCGCCGCCCCATTCTTCTGTGTCTGGTTCTGGCCGCCGGGCTGCTGCTGGCCGCCTGCGCCACCCCCCGGCAGACCCCGCTGCCCGTGGGCGCCTTGAAGCTCGGCCTGGCCGACTTCACCCAGCCCATGACCGCTTCCGACATGCTGGCCGGCTACGCCCCGGAAGACGCGGCCCAGGTGGACAAAAAGGTGCTGAACGAAGCGGACGCCATTCTGGCCACGGTTCTGGCCGGCAAGTCCAAAAACTCGTTCCGCAGCAAGGAAAGCTCCCAGCACTGCGCCAAGGTTGTGCGCGACCAGGGCGGGCGCGGCAACAACCAGGCCGCCCTGCGCTACTGGTCGGCCATCGGCCGCTGCATGGGCGTGGACCTGCTCGTTGTGCCGCACCTGTACGAGTGGCGCGAGCGCGACGGCAGCGCCATTGGCGCGGCCAAGCCGGCCAAGGTTGTGATGGACATTTACGTGGTGGACGTGCGCAACGAGGCGCTTATTTCCCGCTCGCACTTTGATGAAACGCAGTCCGCCCTGTCGAGCAACCTGCTTGAGGCCGACAAGTTCTTCAAGCGCGGGGGCAAGTGGATAACGGCCCACGATCTGGCCCGGGAAGGCATGGAAAAAGCCGTCAAGGAACTGGGCCTGTGATTATATTTCCGGCTGTCGACATCAAGGGCGGGCAGTGCGTCCGCCTGAAAAAGGGCCGCGCGGACCAGGAAACGGTATTCGCTTCCGATCCGGTCCAGGCGGCCCTGCACTGGCAGAACCAGGGCGCGGAATGGCTGCACCTGGTGGATCTTGACGGCGCGTTCGCCGGGGCGCCCGTGAACCTGGCCCTTATTGCCCGGTTGTGCGCGGCCCTGTCCATTCCGGTGCAGATGGGCGGCGGCATCCGCGATCTGGATTGCGCCAAGGCTTACTGCGACGCCGGCGTCACCCGCCTGATCATCGGCACCCTGGCGCTTGAGGACCCGGAGGCTTACGCCCGCGTCTGCGCCGCTTTGCCCGGCAAAATAGGCGTTTCGCTGGATACCGAGGGCGGCCGTTTGAAAACCAAGGGCTGGGTGGCCGATTCCGGCCTGACCATCGACGAGGTGCTGCCGCGCCTGCGCGACCAGGGCACGGCCTTTATCATCCACACGGACATAGACCGCGACGGCATGCAAACGGGCGTGAACATCCCGGTGCTGGCGGATCTGGCCAAAAAGAGCCCCATGCCGGTCATCGCGGCCGGCGGCGTGGCCACGCTTGACGACATCAAAAAGCTGTACCCCATAAGCCGGCGGAGCAACCTGCAAGGGGCCGTCACCGGCCGCGCCATTTATGAAGGCACGTTGGATCTGAAAGAGGCCATGGCGTGGATTAAGGCGCAGCAGGGAAAACACTGATTTTTTTCGGGTATTGCTGACACATTTTCGAGAGAGGGAGGGAGCGCCGCTGCGGTCTCCCTTCTTTTTCAACTCCGAATCAAAACACCATGATCCACTACCGCTACACCCACACCCGCACCGAAGGCACCACCGGCTATTTTTCCTGCGAGCCCGATCCCCCGCCCTCTCTGGCCGAGGCGCTGGCCCTGCTGGTTGAACGGCCGCTGGACGAATTTCTGCGCCGCCATCTGCTCAACCGTTTGACCGCCATGCCGGCCGACCGGGCCGCCGGACAATTCGCCGAGGCCATTCCGGAACACTTTGGCGGCGAACTCCCCCCGCCGCTGCGCGCCCTGATACGGGAACTGATCCTGACCGCCCCGTCCTGGGCCGGGGGAGAACCCTTTTTTGCCGTGGCCGAGGAAGCGGAGCCGGATGCGGAACAGGATGACGACGCCGGCGCGAAGCCGGACGGCAATACCAACGCCGGCGCGAAGCCGAATACGGAAACCGTCGCCGCCATCCCCGCCGGCAAAGGGAACGAGGCCGACGCGGACGGCGACAGCGAACATGCGGACGCCGAGCCGAGTTCGACTCTCTCCGCCGTTCTTGACCTTGACGCGGCCACGCCCCTGATTCCGCTGCGCTGGATGCGTCTGCCGGACCGGGATCTGCACACGCGCTGGGGCGCGCGTCTGGCCGACAACATTCAGCATCACCGCGCCTGCCCCGCGCCGGCCGACATGGATCTGCCGCCGCTCTACCCGCACTTGCGGGAGATTCTTCAGGCCGGGGCCGAGCAGGTTGAGCGGGCGGGCGGCCTGGCGGCGAACATCGGGCAATCCGCCGCCGCCGCGACACACTCGCCGTTTCCCGGCCGGTCCCTCGCGTTTACCGCCCCCTTTCCGGCCCACATTCGGGAGGTTTACGCCGAGCACGCGGCCAAACTGACCGCCGGCCAAACTGACGGCCAAACTGACGGCCAGCCGGCCGGCGCCGCCCCCCACGTCCGCCCGCCGGCCGCGCGGACCGCCGATCTGGCCGAAGAACGCCTTGCCGCCGCCGGCATCATTGCCGGGGCGCAAATGCGCCACACCGCCTCGTTAAGTCCCGTGGCCCTGCTGCGGCCCTGGAACATCCGGGCCGGCGTGAACCGGGGCCGGCACCGCCACAGCCTGGAAGGCCAGGCCACCACCTACGGGCGCGGCCTTTCCCTGCCCGACGCCAGGGCATCATGCCTGATGGAAATGGTGGAGCGCGCCTCGGCCTATCTGTCCGTGTCCGAAGCGGGCATTGACAATCTGGCGCACCCCGCGCCCGTGGTATACGGACGGCGTTCCGCCGTCCTGGCCGAGCACGGCCCGGCCATCGACCCCAACGACTACCCCCTGGAAGTGCCTTACGCCGACGCGCCCCTGCTCTGGATGGCCGGGCGTACCGCCTGTTCGGCCGCCGGACAATTCACGGGCCAAGCCGCCGGTTTGGCCGCCGGACCTACCGCCGGTTTGGCCGCCTGTTCGGCCGCCGGTTCGGCCGCCGGTTCGGCCGCCGCGCAACCCGCCGGCGAAACCGGCCTGGTCTACGTGCCCGTGCAGATGGTGTCGCTGTTCTGCAACCTGGACGAAATCGCCCTGTTCGCCGCGCCCGGCTCCACCGGCATCGCCACCGGTTGCACCATGGAAGAAGCCCGCCTGGCCGCGCTTACGGAAATTCTGGAGCGCGACGCCGAAGCCACCACGCCCTTTGCCAAATCCGGCTGCTTTACCTTAAGCGCCGATTCCGACCCGGCTCTGGCCGCGCTCTTGGCCGACTACGCCGCCAGGGGCATCAACGTCCAGTTTCAGGATCTCACCGGCCCCACGGGCCTGCCGGTGTACAAGTGCTTCGTCATGAGCCCCAGGGGCGCCATCGCCAGGGGCCACGGCGCGGGGTTGTCCGCCAGGCGGGCCATTGTCTCCGCCCTGACCGAAACGCCCTTTCCCTACCCGGACGGCGGCGCTTCCGGCCCGCTGCTGCGGAAACTGCCGGTCAGGAACTTAAGCGAGTTGCCGGACTACACCCTGCCCACACCGGCCGCCAGCCTGGCCATGCTGGAAGATCTGCTGCGCCGCAACATGCGCCCGCCCGTGTATGTGGATCTGACCCGGCCGGATCTGGGCTTTCCCGTCACGCGCGCCTTTGTGCCCGGCCTGGAGCTGGCCGCCGATACCGACGCCTTCAGCCGCGTGCCGCTGCGGTTGTACGCGAACTACCTGGGGATGTGGGAGATGGGGAAATAAGGAAATTTTTCGGGATGGCTCCCTTCCTCATTTCAAAAAGTACAAAGCGCTGCGAAAACATCATCTTAAGCAGCAACGACACGCCGCCCTACCCCCGGCCGGCGGCCTCAAACCGCCCCGGCCCCCGCAATCCACTCCAGCAGGCGGCGGTTGATGGCCCCCTGATCCGCGCGCCACACGGCCAGCTCGGCCTCGTCCGGTTCGGGCAGGCCGTCCAGGCGGCTCAAAATCCGCTTGAACCTTCCGGCGTAGCTGTATGTCGAGGCGTCGCCGGTCACGTCCGAGCCGAGCAGTTTGCCGGCGCAGGCGTCGATGACCGCCTTGAGGTGTTCCGGCGCGAACCGGCCCTGGTCCCAATTGGTGCGGGCGAACGCCGGATCAAGCACGTCCTTGTCAACGGACAGGTACAGGGCCGGGCTGTCGCGCAACTCGGACGCGAGAGATCGCACCAGATCGTCCGGCGCATCAAAGCGTCTGGCGTGATCGCCGCGTCCGATCAGCTTCAGCCAGGCGGCCTCCCGGCCCAGGCTCCAGTAAAACAGCTTTTCGCGCATGAATGGCGCGAGCCGGTTTTCCCAGGCGTGGGCCGGGCCGATGTCGGCCGAGGTGATGCCGGCCACGTGGATGCGCCGCACGCCGGGCAGCCCGGCCGCGTGGCTTACCCACGAGCCGCAGTGCAGGCCGAAAGGATAGCGCATGTTGTCCGGGTGGTTGTCGCAGACCACGATATCCAGGGCGGCCGGAACGCCGCGCCGCATAAGCCGCCTGAGCAGGTAAAGCGTGAGGTGGTGATAGTCGCCGCTGCCGGTGAAGACCGGGCCGTGCGAATCCGGCATGAGGCCGTCCAGGTGGCTTTCCAGGGCGGCGTAACGCTCGAACGGGCAGCCGAAGCGGATGTCCTCCTGCCAGTCGGCCAGGGGCAGGCGGACTTCCTCCGGGCCGAGAAAGGGCACGGCGGCGTCAAAATCCAGCACCACGGGCCGGGCGGCGGGGTCGGCGGCGGGCGGAATCATGGCTTACCTCGCGGGCGGCGCGCGGTACGGGCATCGTCGGGCCGGGCCTTGTCCCGCAGCGCCCGGCCGTCGGACTCGAACAGATGCCGGAAGGGCCTGAGCAATCCCCGCAACAGCGGATTTTTCACCCGCACCAGATGCCGGGTGAAGGTGAACGAGGCCCCCAGGCCGGCCTTTACCTCCGGGTCGGTCCAGCCGGCCACGTAGGCGCGCAAACCATAGCCCAGGGCGTATTCCAGGTTCGCCATCCAGCTCACGAAGTACAGATTCAGCTCGCGGGCCAGGGGGTAGCGCAGGCCGATGTACTTGTCGATGAAAAGCCCGTTGTGGATGAGGCAGAGGTTCCAGCCCGCCAGTTCGCCGTCTTTGCGGTACAGGAACACCACGCCGTGGATGTCCCGGCTTTGCAGCAGGGCGCTGAAAAAGTCGCGCGTGAGCAGGTCGAAGTGGATTTCGCTCTGTTCGTAAACTTGCCGGTAAAGGCCGTACAGTTCGTCCGCAAAGGCCGGGTCGGCAAAGCGCGGCGAGCCCAGGGGCAGACTTTCCACGTCCAGCAGTTCGCGCGATTTGAGCTTGCGGCGCAGATCCTTGCGCCGGCCGGGCGACAGGCGGGACAGGTAGTCCTCCGGGCTGGCGAAATCCATGGGCACGTAGGCGAGCGCCTGGCCTTCCACTTCCATGAAGCCCCACTTCGCGGCCACGAGGCGCAGGCCCCCGGCAAAGGACGTATCCGCCCCGGACAGAAGCGGCGACGCGGCGGGCAGATCCTTGATGATGGTGAGCGATTGCCCCTGGTTGCGCCCGGCCAGCAGGGAAAGCACGGCCGAGGGCGAGCTTGTTTCAGGCATGGGCGCGTATTCCGTGACCGTGGCCCCGGCGAACAGGGTGGGAAAACGGAAAAGCTTTGACCAGAACCGATACAGGGGCAGACGGGTCACACGGCGGCGCAGTGTGCCGTCCAGGGTGGTGAGCAGATCGAACTCGGTAAAAAACACCGGCAGACCGGGGCC
>JAVBOI010000078.1:0-4295 GCA_031550695.1 Desulfovibrio sp.
AAGCGACTCTTTCAAGCGTTAATTGCTCTAATCTGGCTTCATCCTCCAAGGGGGATAAATTCCTCGATGTTCATGCTGTAGACGATGCCGCCGCCCGGCTCGCGCAGGGCGGGCATGGCGGCAACTGCCTCCAGGATGGCCGGCGCGATATTCCCGGCGGCCACGATCAGGAGCATGTCCTTTTCCGGCACAAGGCTTATGCCGAAGAATTTCACATCCTCTTCCGTTCCCGTGCCTCGCGCGGTCAGAATGGTCCCGCCTCTGGCTCCGGCTTTGCGGGCCACGGCCATGACGTCTTCGGCGCAGCCCGTGTTCACGATGACGGTTATGAGCTTGTGGCCGGATTCCATAATCACCCTCCCGGTGTCGTCCTGTTGGGGCGCTTCGCATGCTGTGCCGGTGCGGACGAGCATGTCCGATACGGCCAGGGTCACGGCTGAGCCTTCGATGTTTCCGTCAGCAGCGGCGTCTTGTATGGCTTTTGTGACGGCCCGCCGCTCTTCGCCCAGCAGAATGAGCATGATTTCCTGATGAATGTCGGCAAGACAGCAGGCCTGAAGAAAGCGGTTCTCGCTCAGGGTTTTGCCCAGAATCAGGGTGCCGCCCCGCGCCCCGGCTCCCTTGGCCGCGAACATAAGGCGTTCGCCCTTGTTCCGGCCCACAATGGCCATAAGCAGTTTGCCGGACTGGAATATGCAGGAGACGCCGTTGTTCATGGGTTCTCCTTACGCTTGTTTTCCGCGATTTTCACCGCCACGCCCAGGAGTTGGATGGTGATGAGCGGGGCCATGGCGATCATGGCGATCATGCCGAAAGCGTCCGTGGCCGGGTTGCCGCCCACGGCGGCCGAGGCGCCCAAGGTGAGGGAAAGGATAAAGGTGGCCGACATGGGGCCCGAGGCCACGCCCCCCGAGTCAAAGGCAATGGCGGTGAACAGGCGCGGGCAGAACCAGGTAAGGGCAAGGGACAGAAAGTAGCCGGGAACCAGCATCCACCAGATGCTTATGCCGGTTATAACCCGGATCATGCCCAGGGCCACGGCAAGGGCAATGCTGATCGAAAGGGCAATCAGCATGATGGGTCGCCGGATATAGCCGCCCGAGACGTTTTCCACCTGCTCGGTCAAAATCCAGACCGCCGGTTCGGCGCACACGACCACGGCGCCGAGAACCAGACCCACGGGAATAAGCGGAACCCCGTTGCCAAGGGCGCCCAGGGCCATGCCCAGGGACTGCCCGGCCAGGCTGAACCCGCCGTTTACCCCGGTCATGAAAAGGACAAGGCCGACAAAAACGTAGACCAGGCCAATCACCAAACGCCTCATCTGCCGGGCGGGCAGGCGCAGCAGCGTAACCTGGAAAAGGAAGAAAAAGGCCAGAAGCGGAAGCAGGGCCATGCCTATTTCCTGAACAATGTGGGGGAATATCTGAACAAAGCGGGCCAGGGGAGCGGCGGCGTCGACAAGTGTCGGGGAAAACTCCGTGCCGCCGATCGTGCCGGAAGCCATCATGCCCATAAAGGCCACCGCGGCAATGGGGCCAATGGAGGCGAGCCCCACCAGGCCGAAACTGCTGTCGTCGTCCTGCTCCTTGCGCATGGCCGAGGCCACGCCGATGCCGATGGCCATGATAAAGGGCACGGTGATGGGGCCGGTGGTGGCGCCGCCCGAGTCAAAGGCCACGCCGACAAAAATCGGCTCCACCATCAGGCAGGCCAGAAAGACCAGACAATAAAATCCGGTGAGCAGCCAGCGCAAGGACAGCCGGAACACGATGCGAGTAATGCCTATCAGCAGAAAAATGCCGACGCCGGCGGCGATCATGAGCAGCAGGGGCGTTTTGCGTATGGCGGGGTTAACGCCGTGCACCTGGGTGGCCAGCACCTGCACGTCCGGCTCGGCAATGGTGATGGCAAAGCCGATGGCAAAGGCCGAGGGCAGCATAAGCCGCAGGCTGCGCCGCCGGGTCAGGGCGGAGCCCACTTTCTGCCCAAAGGGCACCATGCCGATGTCGGCGCCCACCAGAAAAACGGCCAGGCCGAGAGTAAGCAGCGCCCCGCCAACGACAAACTGGGGCAGTTGCCCTTCCTGCATGGGCGCAATGGTCAGGTGCAGCAGCAGAACAATGGCCATCACAGGCAGGACGGAGACAAGAGCCTCTCTTATTTTTTCCGTAAGTGTGGATACCAGACGCACCTCATGAAAATTCAGATAGTTGCGTTACGTTAGCATAAAATGGACCATGAAGCAAACCTGAGCCCGCCTCCATGACAATGAAGGCCGGGCCCAAACGAATTCCGGCGATAAACGGCGGCCGGCGAGTACCAGGGCTGAGTCTATGTAGAGTGCCAACGCGGTATCCCCCCGCACACACAAAATGGGGTTTCCAAAGGGGTTCACACAGAGCCTGTGCCCCCGGCCCCCTTTGGCCGCCGGAGGCAATACAACTCTTGGGCAACTTCAAAATGAATTCACTCTAAGAGGACTTCCGCTCCAGGCCGCCGCGCTGCCGGATGGCGTACAGGGTTTGCAACAGCACGGACGCGCAAATCAGGGCCAGCCCGACAAAAAAGGCGAGGCTCACCTCGCTGGCTTCGCCCAGAAAAACCATGGCCAGCAGTATGCTGTAGACCGGTTCCAGATTGAAACTCAGGTTGACGGTAAAGGCCGAAACGGTCCGCAGGGCCTGGATTTGGAGCAGAATCATGCCGATGGTGCACAGGGAGGAAAGCAGAAAGAGGTAGAGCAGATCCATCCCGCCGGGCACGACGGGGATGCCGGGAAAAAACGCCAGGTACGCGGGCGCGGCCAGGGTGAGAAAGGCCAGGCCGCCGACCATCTGGAAAAGCAGCATGGTGGTGGAGTCGTGGCTCTTGCCCACGCGCCGCATGGCAATGGTGAAAAGGGCGGCGAACACGGCCGAGATCACACCCAGGATGATCCCTGTGCGGTAGTGGGTGTCAAAGTGGAAAATAAGGGCGATGCCGGCCACGGTAAGCAGGCTGAACAGGAGCTCCCGCGGGGAGAGTTTCGTTCTGCCGAAAAGCGGCTCCAGAATGGCCGTGAAAAAGCCGGCCAGCGCGAAGCAGACCACGGCGATGGAAACATTGGCGTATTTGACGCTGCCGTAAAAAAACATCCAATGCAGAGCAATGAGCGCGCCCACGCCGCAGATTTTGCAGACCTCCCGCACCGGAATGCGCGGCAGATTGCCGGCGACAAGCAGGTAGAAGAAAAACAGGACGGAGGCCATGAGCATCCGGTACCAGACAAGGGGGCCTTCGGGCAGTTGGATGAGCTTGCCGAAAATGCCGGTGAACCCGGCCAGAAAAATGGAAAGATGCAGCTTTACAAAGGCGTTGCGCATGCGTTGTCTCGTAAAAAGCGCGGCGGCCGCTTATTGCCCGGCCGGGACAAGCCAGGCGGCTTCGCCGGATTCTATGTCGTAAAGCGCGCCAAGAAGCAGCAGCTTTCCCTCGGCCACGCGTTTCGCCATTTCGGGGTTTTCCTTGAGAATAGTGGCAAGGCCCTGCCGCACATTCTCGATGGCGACAAGCCGTTTCAGTTCGCGCTCGTCTTTTGCTCCGCCCGCCGCGTTCTCGTTTCTGACGCGCCGCACCACCGGCACAAGGGGCGCGAGCAGTCCCGCCAGGTTGCCGTGAAGCTCCCCTCCCTGCCAGACGCTGCTCACGGCCCCGCATTCCGTATGCCCGAGCACCACAAGCAGGGGAACATGCAGATGCTCGACCGCGTATTCCACGCTGCCGAGCACAGCCTCGCCCGTGGTATTTCCGGCCACGCGCACGACAAAAAGATCGCCAAGCCCCTGATCAAAAAGCAGTTCCACCGCCTCGCGGGAATCGGAACAGGCCACAATGCCGGCAATGGGCGCCTGGCCTTGGCGCGCCGTTTCAAGCCGTTGCCGCGTATCCTGGCGCGGGTGCAGGGATTTTCCCGTTCTGAAGCGCAGGTTGCCCGCTTCGAGCTCGCTACGGCTCTCAAGCGGGGACAACGTCGTCCCCCCGGCTGACGCCGCGTGCGCCGTAAGCTGTGGATGCGCCATAAGCAACAGGGCCGCAAGAAAGAAGACGGCGCGGCAGTGGATCGTTCTCCGGCTTTTCATCGCGGGCCTCCGTGCGTTTGGGGCATATACGGCATTAGGGCCGCCCATGGCTAGAGCATTTCACGAATGAAATGAGTGAATTGCTCTACAAGGATTTGTCCTCAAATCCTTGCCGCGAAAGAGGCGTAGGCGGGCCTTGCCCGCCGTTAAGCGACTCTTTCAAGCGTTAATTGC
>JAVBOI010000042.1:0-32021 GCA_031550695.1 Desulfovibrio sp.
CGGCAACTATCCCATGTTGCCTTGCGTGGCCGTTTGCTTTTAGAGCTTGTCACGAATGAAATGAGTGAATTGCCCTGCAAGGTTTGTTCCTAAAATCGTTGCCGCGAAAGTGGCGTCGGCGGGCCTTGCCCGCCTTTAAGCGACTCTTTCAAGCGTTAATTGCTCTAGAGAATTTTAACTTTGAAACGCTGTATTGTTTGAGCCCAAGTTTCTGAAAAAATTCAAACCCCAAAGACTCTTTTCTCAGATACGCAAAAGGGAAGCCCTTTTGCTAAGGGCACGCTGCGCTGTTCGCTTGCGGGGGAAAAAGTCGGTTGGCCTCCCCTTTGGGCCGGCTTCGGTCAAAAGCGTTGCCTGGTCGTCGAGGCCACTGTGCCGATGCCTATTTCCGCCACTTCCTCGGCCCGGTGGCAGGCCACCAGGTGGCCGTGGCCGCAGTCGGTCAGCAGCGGAGCCTCTTTGACACATTGCTCCAGCGCGAACGGGCAGCGCGCGGCCACCCGGCAGCCCTTGGGCGGGTTGATGGGGCTGGGCGGCTCGCCGGACATGGTAAAGCGCTCCTTGAGCGCGAACCGTAGCGGGCCGGGGGCTGTGGCCGCCGAAATCAGCGCCCAGGTATAGGGATGCCTGGGTGAGGAGAACAGCACGTCCGAGGGCGCAAATTCCACAAACTGCCCCAGATACATAACCCCTATACGATCGCAGACATACTGCACAACGCCCAGGTCGTGGGAAATGAACACCAGGGTCAGGCCGAATTCCTTTTGCAGGCGCTTCAGAATATTCAGCACCTGAGCCTGAATGGCCACGTCCAGCGCGGAAACCGGCTCGTCGCAGACGATGATTTCAGGGGAGGAGGACAAAACCCTGGCGATCATCAACCGTTGGCGCTGGCCGCCCGAAAACTGGTGCGGGAACAGCTTGCGCGCTTCCGGCGGCAGGCCCACGGCGTGCAGCAGCCGCCGCACCCGCTCCTTGCGTTCCTTGGCTGTGCCCACGCCGAACAGATCGAGGGGTTCGCGAATTATGTCGCCGGCCTGTTGGCGGGGATTGAGGGCCGAAAAGGGGTCTTGAAAAATCATCTGAAAACGGCGGCGGGCCACCCGGAGCTCCTTGCCGGCCAGGCTGCTCAGGTCCGTGTCGCCGAGTCTGACGGTTCCCCCGGTAATGGGCGCCAGACGCATGATGGCCCTGGCGGTGGTTGATTTGCCGGAACCGCTCTCCCCCACAATGCCGAAAGAACTTTGCCGGGGCACGGAAAAGCTGACCCCGTCCACCGCGTGGACAACCCTGCGCGGACCCAAAAGGGAGGCCCTGCCGGCGGAAAAATGCACTTTCAGATCCGTCACTTCCAGAAGGCTTCTGTCTGTGTCCATACCGTATGCCTTTATATGTATGCGAGCCGGGGTTGCGAACAGAAAAAGCCTCATACCCCCCAATGGGGATTCCAAAGGGATTCAATCCCTTTGGCCGCCGGAGGCAATCATTCTCTTGGGCACCTTCAAAAGTAATCCGTCCTAGAGTATTTTTCGCTTGAAATGCTTGCTTAACGGCTGGCAAGGCCAGCCTACAAGCATTTCGCGGCAAGGATTCAAAGATGAATCCTTGCAGAGCAATTCACTCATTTCATTCGTGAAATGCTCTAGCCTTTACCCGGATACCAGCAGGCCACCAGATGGCCGTCGCCCGCGTCCGCGAGTGGCGGCAACTCCGCGTGGCATTTGCCGCCGGCCCGGTTGCAGCGCGGGGCGAAGCGGCACAGGGGGCCGCGCTTGCCAAGGCCGGGCACCATGCCGGGAATTTCCGCCAGCGGGGGCTGTACGCCGCCCGCGTTTTTTCCCACGCGCAAATGAGGCACGCTGGCCAGCAGGCGGATGGCGTAAGGATGCTGCGGCCGCCCCAGCACCTGTTCCACCGTGCCTTTTTCGATGCAGCGCCCGGCGTAGAGCACGGCCACGTCGTGGGCGATATCCGCGACAGAGAGCAGATCGTGGGTGATCAGGGCGATGGCTGTGCCGGTATCGCGCTGCAACGCTTGCAGCAAATCAAAAATCTGGGCCTGCACGGTAACGTCCAGGGCGGTGGTGGGCTCGTCGGCGATAAGCAGCCGGGGGCGGCAGGCCAGGGCCATGACAATCATCACCCGCTGCCGCATGCCGCCGGAAAGCTGGTGCGGGAAGGCGTCAATGCGCGCTTCCGGCACGGGTATCTGCACGTCGCCCAGCATTTCTATCACCCGTTTGCGGCATTCTCTTTGCGAAAGGCCCTGATGCAGCTTAAGGGCCTCGCCAATCTGGTCGCCCACGGTGTAGAGCGGGTTCAGGGCGGTCATGGGCTCCTGAAAAATCATGGACATGCGGTTGCCGCGATACTTGCGCAATTCCACGTCCGAAAGTTCGGAAACCGGCACGTCCTCCAGCAGAATCCGGCCGGAGGTGATGGCGAAGCGTTCGGGCATCAGGCGCATGATGGCGAGGGCGGTCATGCTCTTGCCGCAGCCGGATTCGCCGACAAGGGCCAGGGTTTTGCCTTTTTCGACATGCAGAGAGAGATTTTCCAGCACAGGGGCTTCGCCGTCGGGCGTTTCCACCGTAACGGTAAGATTCTCTATGGTCAGGGCTCGCGCCATGAGGGTTACCTTTTGCGAAGTTGCGGGTTAAGCGCGTCGTTAAGGCCGTCGCCGATAAGGCAGATGCTGAGCACGGAAAGAAATATGGCCGTGCCCGGAATGACCACGGGCCACCAGGCGTCCAGAACGTAGATGCGGTTCTGGCCGATAATCAGGCCCCAGCTCATGCGGTTGGGATCGCCGAGGCCGAGAAAACTGAGCGCGCCTTCGAACAGAATGGCCGAACCGATGGCAAAGGCGGCGGCCACAATGATCGGCGGCAGGGCGTTGGGCAGAATGGTGCGCAGAATGATGTACCCGGTGGTGCCGCCGGCGGCGGTGACGGATTTGACGTATTCCAGTTCCCGTATGCGCATGAACTCCGCCCGCGTCAGGCGGGCCACGCCGGTCCAGCTGACCACGCCGATGGAAACGGTGATGGTTATCAGCGAGGGGCCGTAAATGGTCACCAGCACCATGGCGAAAAGCAGGGTGGGCAGCACCTGGAAAAATTCGGTGAACTTCATCAGGCCCACGTCGATTCTGCCGCCGAAGTAGCCGCTTAGCGAGCCGATGGTCACGCCTATGCACACGGTGATCAAAGCGGCCACCGCGCCCACGGTCAGGGTGGCCCGGCCGCCCACCAGAATGCCGGCCAGAACGTCCCGGCCGAGATAGTCCGTACCGAACAGGGCGTAGGCGTCGGGCGGGGAAAAAGGCGCGCCCGCCAGTTCAAAGGGGTCCACCGGATAGACCAGGGGGCCGATGACGGTTGAGCACAGAATGAGCACAAACAGGCTGAGGCCCGCTATGCCGTTGGGATTGGTAAGGAACAGCCGCAAGGTTTCCCATCTGGACGAGGGGGCCGCGTCCATCTGCTCCGTGGCGAATATGTCCGTGGCGTGTTCGAGCGTGGTCATTTGCCGCCTCCCCTGATGCGCGGGTCAATGATGCGATAGACGAAGTCCGTGATGATATTGGCCGCCATGACGAGCAGGGCGGAGAAAAAAAGCACCCCCAGCAGCGTGGGGTAGTCGCGTCGGAGAATGGATTCGAACACGAGCCGCCCCAGGCCGGGCCAGTTATAGACGGTTTCCACCATCACCGCGCCGGCGAACATGTAGCCGAACTGCAAACCGACCATGGTCACCACGGGCAGCAGCGCGTTGCGCAGGGCGTGCTTCATGACCACCACCCGCTCGCTCAGGCCCTTGGCCCGCGCGGTTCTGATAAAGTCGGCGTTCAGGGTGTTGATCATGCCGGCCCGCGCAAGCCGGCTGTATAGCGCGGCGTTCACAATGGCCAGAGAGGTGGCCGGCAGCACCAGGTGGTGCAGAACGTCCAGAATATTGGCCAGGCCTTCTTTGGGAACGGTTACGTCGTACATGCCGTTTACCGGAAAGAGCGGAATGTAGAAGGCAAAGGCCAGAATCAGCATCAGGCCGGTCCAGAACGTGGGCGCGGCGTATCCTGCCAGGGAAAAAACGGTCACAAAACTGTTCAGAAAGCTCTTGGGCTTTCGGGCGCTGATCACGCCGAGCAGGACGCCGATGGTCACGGCCATGGACAGCGAGGCCACCAGCAGTATCACCGTTGCCGGAATGCGCCGCATGATCAGTTCGCTGACCGGCTCGTTAAAGTAGAACGAGTAGCCCAGATCGCCCGTGGCCGCCTTGCCGACGTAGAGGTAAATCTGCTCGTAAAGGGGCTTGTTCAGACCGTACCGGTGGCGGATGGACTCCAGCATTTCGGCCGTGGCCCCGCCCATCTCTCCGGCGATGACCTCGGCCGGGTCGCCGGGCGCGGAGTGGATCAGGGTGAAGTTAAGGACTATCACCGCCAGAAGAAGAAAAAGGGCGTTTATAATCTTTATGGAGAATTCTTTAAAAAGGGCCATGTGCTCCGAATCTCCTGTGGTTGCCGGGCCGGCGCTTTTTCAGAGGCCGGCCCCGCCGGACAATGACATGACGCGGCGACCAATACCGCGCCGCCCGTCCGGCGTCGTGCGTTCCCGTATGCCAGGGCCGCCGGAAAAGCGCGTGCGCTTTCCCGGCGGCGAAATCAAGTTACGACTTCTTTTCCCAGTGGAGTTCATCCAGGGGGGAGAACGGCCCCCAGATGGTCAGCGGCAGGCCTCCCAGGCCCTTTTTGAAAACCGAGCAGAACGGCGGCACATGGAAGACGAATAGTGGCACCTCGTCAACGATGATCCGCTGAAATTCAGCGTACAGCTCCGCGCGCTTTTTGGGGTCCATTTCCTCGGCGGCCGCGTTCAGCAGTGCATCAACCCTTGGGTTGGCGTATTGCTGCATGTTCGCCCAGAGCACGCCCTTTTTGATGTTGGTGGAATAGTACAGCCTGGCCACGCCGATGGTGGGGTCGCCCCAGTTGAAGGCCATGGATACGGTCATGTCGTAGTCAAAGTTGGAGATGCGCCGGGCCCAACTCGGCAGGTCCGGAGAAGCGCGCACCGTGACCGCGATGCCTATTTTCTTGAGTTGCGGGCGCAGATATTCGGCAATGGTGCGCTGCATGGCCACGTTGGCCTCGTGATCGACCTGAAGCTCAAAACGGATGCCGTCCTTGTTCTTCTTGTAACCGGCTTCGTCCAACAACGCATTGGCCTTGTCCAGGTTCAGCCTGTACTGCTCAAGATCCTTGGCGGCCAAGGGCGAAGAGGGCGCTATGGGGCCATAGGCCGGCTGGGGCACGCCCTGCAACAGCTTGTTGTTGATGAAATCGCGGTCCGCCGCATAGGCGATGGCCTTGCGCACGCGCACGTCGTCCAGGGGCTTCTGCTTGGTGTTGAACGCCAGCCATTGCAACGCGCCCACGCCTTCATAGCCCTTGTCGCTCATGACGAGCGAGTCGTCCTTTTTCAGCCGCTGAATGGCCCGAATATCCTGCAACGCTTGCACAAAATGCACATCGCCGCGCTCGACGCTGAGCACCAGGTTGTTGACGTCCGGAATGATCCGCACCACGATTTTATCCAGGTACGGGCGGCCCGGAATGAAAAACTTGTCGAATTTTTCCAGAATGTAGTGTTCGCCCGGCACGTATTCCGTCATCTTGAACGGGCCGCTGCCCACGGGCTTCATCTGGGCCGGGTGGCTCTTGAAATCCTCGCCGTTGCCGTAAATATGCTTGGGCATGATCGGCATCAGGGCCGGGGACATGATCAGAAGAATGGCCGGATGGGGGCTGGACATGCGTAAAATGGCCGTATGGTCGTCCGGCGTGTCGACGGCGACAACCGGCTTGAGCATGATCCCAAAGGGGTGGTTTTCCTTGATGGTCATGACGGAAAAAGCCACGTCCGCGGACGTTATCGGCATGCCGTCATGAAAAAAGGCGTTTTTAGCCAGGTGCAGAGTGAGGGAAAGACCGTCTTCGGCCAACTCCCATTTCTCGGCCAGATAGGGGTGGGGGTTCCATTGGTCGTCAAAACGAAGGGGGCTGGCGAAAATCTGGGCGCTGGGAAAGGCCGTGGCCGCGCCGGCGGCGGAGCCGCTGTTAAACGAGCGCGGCACCTTTTCCACGCCCACAACAAGCGTGCCGCCGGGGGCGGGCTCGGCCGCCGCGGCCCATGAAGGCGCGAGCGTGAGCACGCAAAGCGCGCCCGCCAGCAGGGTGAATAGTCGGTATATCGAGTTATCTTTCATCACTAACTCCATCTGTCAAAAAAGTTCAACGGGTTTCACTTATGACACGTCAATGGAGGCATTTGAGCGCTGCCGGGCCGCACCAGGGTCGTAAACGTTTACAGACCGGGCAGAGTTATGAGTGACGGCGATATGCGGTCGCGTTATGACACCTGACCTGGGTTACAGAGTATAAAAAACAGACAGCCAGCATACGGAATACCATGGTTTGTCAAGAGAGCGATCCGCATCGAGCGGGCGATGCGGATCGCCCCTGGAGCAAATGCATTGTGAAGTTTCCCAAGAGTCGTATTGCCTCCGGCGGGCAAAGGGGGTGACCCCCTTTGGAAACCCCGTTTTGTTTGCCAAGCCACAATGCGTCACCCAATTGAGGGGTCCAGGGGAAATCATTTCCCCTGGTGGGGTCCCGGGGCAAAGCCCCGGCCGCCGGAGGCAATGCGGCTCTTGGCCACCTCCAACTTTTCTACCTGACTCCGGCCGCGCGGCGCTTGGCCAGGGCGGCCAGAAAGGCGTGCGCCACCGAGGCCCCGGCCAGGGAAGTGATGTTGGAGGGGTCCTTGTCCGGCAGCACTTCCACCACGTCCAGGCCGATGCAGTTCAGGCGGCTGCAGATGCGCCGTACCATGTACAGGGCCTGGTAGGTGCTGAATCCTTCCACTTCCGGCGTTCCGGTGCCCGGAGCGTAGGCGGCGTCCAGAAAATCGACGTCAAAGGTCACGTAAACGGGCATGTCGCCCGCCACGGCCACCGCCTCTTCAATAACGGAGTCCATGCCGCGCGCGTGCAGTTCCTCGCCCATGACGATGCGCAGCCCCTCGTTTTTGGCGAAATCCAGAATATGCCGGTCGTACAGGGGGCCGCGAATGCCCATCTGGATGGAATGCCGGGTGTCGATCAGCCCTTCCTTGATGGCCCAATAAAAGGGCGAACCATGGTTGTAGGGCTTGCCGAAATAGGAATCGATGGTGTCACTGTGGGCGTCAAAGTGCACCAGGGCCACGGGCCCCCTGGCGGCGTGCACGGCGCGCAGAATGCCCAGGCTCACCAGGTGGTCGCCGCCCAGCAGAATGGGCACGACCTTGGATTGCATATAGGGAATCAGGCCGTCGCGCATGCGGTCCAGGCTTTCTTCCAGATAGCCGGGCACGGTGTCGATGTCGCCGCCGTCGATGATCGACAGATGCTCGGTGATGTTCGCGTCCAGAACCGAGCAGTACGGCTTGAGAATGTTGGAGGCCTCCCGGATGGCGGCCGGCCCGAAACGGGCGCCGGGCCTGTAGGAGGTGGCGCTGTCGAAGGGAATGCCCAGGACGACCACGTCGGCGTCGGTGGAACCGTATGCCACCGGCATGCGCATGAAGCTGCGGATACCGCAGAAACGGGGAGACTGGAGAGGATCGACGATGGCCATGTTGAGCTACCTCCTGAAGGTGTGCCGGGCTCGTCCGAAAATCGCGCGGAGAGCCGGGGTAAAGTGGATGGAAAAAATATAGGGTTTCCAAAGGGGGTCACACAGAGCCTGTGTCCGCGACCCCCTTTGGCCGCCGGAGGCGATAATTCTCTTGGACAACTTCACAATGAATTTTTTTACTCCCGCGCCATAAGGAACACGGCCGCCACGACGCAGGCCCCGCCGGCAAAGGCCACGGGCGGCAGCACCTCGCCCCACCATATCCAGGCCACCAGGGCGGCGAACAAAGGGTCCGCGTTGGCGGCCACGGCGGCTTTGGTGGCGGGCAGTATGGTCAGGGCCAGGCCATAGGCGCGGTAAGCCAGGTAGGTGCTGAAAAAACCCATCGCCAGCATGGCCAGCCAGCCCGTGGGGCTGACGCCGGTAAAGGAAACAAAGGGAAAAAGTGTGACCATGGCGCCCAGAAAGCCGTAGCAGTAGACGCTGACGCCGGAATAGCGGCCCAGAAAAATTTTGGTGACGATGTACTGCACGGAATAGGCCAAGCCGGCCAGGAGACCGAAGAGAATGCCCTGGGACATGTGCCCGGAGCTTGCCTGTCCCTCGCTCATGCTGATGCAGACCACGCCCGCGAAGGCCAGGACAATGGCGAACGCTTTAAGGCCGTTCAGGCGTTCCTTGAAGAAGAACCACGACATGACGGCCACATACATGGGGGCCGTGTACAGAAGCACCGTAGCCATGCCCGCGCCGGACAAGCGCACCGAGCGCATGAAGGCATAGTTCATGGCGGCAATGCACAGGGCGCCGAACAGCAGCAGCTTGGGGATGTCGCTTTTGGCGATGCGGTATTCGCCGGTGCGCAGGGCATGCAGCCAGAAGAACAGCGCTCCGAACCCGGCCCGCCAGAAGCCCGTTTCCGCGGGGGTGGCGCCGTGTTCATAGGCCAGCTTGGCTATGGGACCGCTAATGGACCACAGCAGGGCAGTGAGAAGAACCAGAAGGTAGCCTTTGACGACAATGTTTCGCGATTGGGTTGTCATAAGGCTCCTGTCCTGCTTCCGCGATACGCGGAGAGCGCGTTCAGACGCAGCTGTTAAGCGCCTTTAACAAGGCGTCGCGCGCGTCGATAAAGTGCTGGCGAATAACCTGCTCGGCCCGCAGCCCGTCACGGGAGCGCAAGGCCGCGATAACTTTCATGTTCCGCTCAAACGAGTGTTCCGCGTTGTCTTTGTAGTAGAAAAAGCTCAGTGAAATCCTTCGGTTATGCTGGCGCAGCAGAGCGGCGAAGTTTTCCAGGCGCTCGTTGTTGCTGCTTTTGGTGAGAAATTCGTGAAAGGCGCGGTTTCTTCTGAACATTTCCTCGGGATTGTCGCGGGCGTCGTCAACGGCGCGCACCATGGCCTCCAGGCGGTCGATTTCCTCGTCGGAAAGCGTCGGCGTGGCCACGCGCACGGCCAGCCCTTCCAGCACGCCCAGCAGATCGTAGATCTGGGCGATGTCTTTTTGCGAAAGCTCGCTCACAAAGCAGCCCACATAGGGCACGCTTTTGACAAAGCCTTCCTGGGTGAGCGTCTGGAGGATTTCCCGCACGCTGTTGCGCTTAAGGGAAAACTCCGCGCACAGGGCGGTTTCCACCAGCTTGAGGCCAGGGGCGTAGCGCCCGGTGATAATGGCCCGCCGTATTCCCCGCAGGGCGTCGTCGCGCTGTTCCCGGGGAGAAGCGGGTTTCGTCTTTGTGGTCATGGCGTATCCTCCTGTGAATACCTGTCTTGCCAGGCGCGTTCGGCAAAGGCTCGAAAGAGCGTCTCCATGCCGGGCGTATAAGACGGTTACTCATGGTTGGCAATACGTCTTGCGTGCCGTCGGCGCGACGGCGGGCCGCTGTTGCAGAGCAAATTCATTGTGAAATTGCCCAAGAGTTGCATTGCCTCCGGCGGCCAAAGGGGGGTCGCGGACACAGGCGCTGTGTGAACCCCTTTGGAAACCCCATTAGTGCTGACAGATTTTGAAACGTTGTGTCGCCTAATTGAGGGGTCCAGGCCGGGGACGCGGGCTCCGCGCAAAGCCCCGGCCGCCGGAGGCATACCCTTCTTATTGCGCGGGCTTGAGCCTGTGGGCCGCCATCATGTCGTAGGCGGGCTTGTGGTATTCGTACACCACCTGCAACAGGGGCAGGTCGTTGTAGATGGTTTCCACCAGGCGCTCGTCGTAGAGAAAAGCTTCCATCTGCTTCTGGATGCCGGAGCTGCTGGCCACGTCGCGGTAGCACACTTCCCAGTGGCTGTATTCGTCGCGCCATTCGGGCTTCCACTTCAGGGCCTCGGGCTTGTGCGGAACGCCCATGGCCTGGCTCCAGGCCTTCATGATGCCTTCGGGATTCTCTTCAAAATCTTCGCCGTCCACCACCAGAGGGGTATTGCCGTTGTCCAGCATGTGAAGCTTGAGATCGGTGATGCGCTGGAACATGCGGCCCTGATCGTAGGTGCCGAGGTCTTCCAGGGTGCGCTTTTGCGTGCCGCGTACCTTCCAACTGGACAGCAGCGCCCGGCGAGGGTTGCGAATCTGGAACATGTGCTTGGTGCGGCGCAGCAGGTCTTCGTCCTTGAGAAGTTCTTCGATGGCGTGCAGGGGCGCTTCCTTGATGAAGACCGGTCCCTGCTCGGCCATGGAAAAAATTTTGGCCCGGATGCCGGCGTAGTCCGTGGGCCAGCCGTGGTAGTCCTCGACGTGGCCGTTGCCCACCTGATCCTTGCGGGCGTTCCAGAAGATCGGCAAAAACGGCTCAAAGACCGTTTGAAAATCGCCGCGCTCGGATACGGCGCGCATAAAAACCGTGGTCAGCGAACGAACCGTCATCCAGTTGAAAATAATGGGATGCATAACTCCTCCGGTTTTAGGTGAGATGGACTGCTAAGCGTGTCTGTTGAAACCACAATAGGAGGGAGATTGAATATTGTCAACAATTTTTATAAAAATGTTGACAATATTCAGATAGGCATTGCTACAGAACAATATTTTCTATTTATCCGTCACCTCACAATGTAACCCGGGACAGGATACGCACTCCCCCTGCTGAAAGTTCCCTCGCGCTTCTACCCCCACTTGCGGAAAATGTCGGTCCGCGAGAGACCATTTCAGCTTCCAGAGTAGCTTGACGTGCGACCACTACCTTAGCGATTGTGTGTGTTATGGAGTAGGCTGCTGAATCTTAAGGGCCGTTTTGGCACGGAAAAAGAGCCGGAGCCTCTTGAGGGGAGGCGTCCAGCTTTAGCAGGGAAGAGACGCACGGTATCTTCAGCAAAAATGAAGATGCGGCATGCGTATGCGTATCAGGACATTCACAGAATCGCCGCTCTGGTGCGCGAGGCCAGGCAGGCTTTCGCCCGTTCCAGCGCGTCTTTGCCGGGTGTTGCGAGAGCCGGAAAAGCGTAGGGCCGGCCGAGTTCGACGTACTTTCCCCTGCCGTACTGATGAAAAGGAATCAGTTCCAGGGCCGGCAGTTCCAGTTCCGCGGCCAGGCTCGCCACGCCGTCGTAATGTTGCTGATCCATGTTGACGCCGGGAACAAGGGGCAGGCGCAGTATTATGTCGGCCCCGGCATTCTTAAGCCGGCGCAGGTTGCGGATAATGCGCTCATTGCCGCTTCCCGTATGGAGCCGGTGTTTTTCCGGATCATGAATTTTGTAATCGAACAGAAACTGGTCCACCAGGGAAAGCACGCTTTCCAGCGCGGGCCACGGCACAAGACCGCAGGTTTCCACAGCGGTATGGATGCCGCTGTCTTTCAGTTCCTTGAGAAAGGCGCGGCAGAATTCGCCCTGCATCAGGGCTTCGCCGCCGGACAGGGTCACGCCGCCGCCGGACTGCCGGAAAAACAGCCTGTCCTGCAATACCTGTCCAAGCAGATCGCCAAGAGAAACCCGCCGCCCGACCAGGCGCAGGGCTCCCGTGGGGCAGGCCACGATGCACAGCCCGAGGCCGCGGCACCTGTCCCGCAGCAATTCAGGCCCGGATTCGCCGGCGACAACGGCCTTGCCGGGGCAGGCGCCGGAACAGCCGCCGCAGTTGATGCACAACTTTTTATTGTACAGCAACTGCGGCAGCGGGCTTTGCGATTCCGGGTTGCTGCACCAGGCGCAGCGCAGCGGGCAGCCTTTGAAAAAGACCAGGGTGCGGATGCCGTCGCCGTCGTGCAGGCTGAACCGCTGAATAGTGAATACGGTGGCTTTCATATCATCCGTGATGTTCAGTCCTGGCGATGATTTCTTCCTGCGTCCGGGGGTCGATGGCTGTGAACAGCACGCTGAAACCGGCTACCCGGACGGTCAGGAAGGGGTGCTTTTCCGGGTGGTTCTGCGCGTCGCGCAGGGTTTCGGCGTCAATGACGTTCAACTGCACGTGCTGACCCTTACGCATGAAATAGGTCTGGAACAGGGACGATACCTTGCCTACGTTGCGCGGGTTTTCAAAGACGCCGGGATGCAGCTTGAGGTTCAAAAGGGTGCTGCCCAGCGCCTTGTACGGATCAAGGCGGACCACGGAATTGAGCAGGGCCGTGGGGCCTTCCTTGTCCATGCCGTGGGAAGCGGAAACCCCGCCGTCCGCCAGGTTTTCTCCCTGTTTCCGCCCGTCCGGGGTGGCCCCCACCCTGTCGGCCACCATCACGTTGGTGGAAATGCTGTACAAGGCGATACGATAAGGACCGCCCCTCGGGTTGGAAAAGCCGGCAATGCACTCGTGCAGGTCGCTTAATACCTCGTTGCCCAGTTCGTCCACCGCGGCCGTGTCCGTGCCGTATTTGGGGGCCTTATAGCGCAGGTATCCGCGTATCTGCTCGTGGCCTTCGAAATTATCCTTGAGCGCGGCTTTCAGTTCTTGCCAGGTAAGAACTTTTTCCTCGTAAACGGCCTGCCGGATGGCGGCCAGGGAGTCGGCCACGTTGGCGATACCCACGGCGTTGATGGTGGTGGAGTTGAAAAGCGCCCCGCCTTCCAGGGTGGTTTTGCCCGCTTGCAGGCAACCCCTGGTCACAACGGCTTCAAGCACGGTGGGAGCCATGCGGCCGTGGGCCACGTCCAGAATGTTGTCGCAGGTCACCAACTGGCCGAGATAGTGGCGGGTCTGTTTTTTGTAGGCGTCAAGAAACGATTCGAAATCCGGATGCGATTCCGCCTGGCCGGTGCGAAAACGGCGTTGCTCGCCCGTGACCAGATCCAGTCCGTCGAAAATGGTATATTCAAGCATCTTGGCCAGGTTGATAAACCCGCCCGTCAGCCAGGGCTCGCTAATGCCCGGCACGGTCATTTCCGTGCAGCCGATAATGGCGTAATTTCTGGCCTGGAACAGATCAAAGCCCATTTGCAGCATGTTGGGCAACAGCACCTCGTCGTTGAAAAAAGCGGGCATGCCGGTGCCGCAGGAGGCCACGCGCACGGCTTTTTCCATGAACTCGTCCTCAATGCCGTAGAACCAGCGGATGGAGGAGGAAGGCTGGAACAGCCCCACCCTGGCGGTAGCGTCAAGGCAGATGCGGGACAGTTCGTTCACCGCGCTTTTGCCGTCCCTGTTCTGCCCGCCCAGGGTGACGTGCTGGAACATGGGGTAGCCGCCAAAGGCGATGGAATTGAGCTTGTCGCGCACCTTGTTGATTTCGCAAAGCTTGATCCAGAGGCAGTGGATCAGTTCCTCAACGGCGGCCGTACCACCTGGATCACGCCGCAGATCAGCCTGGAAAAACGGGTGCATATACTGATCAAATCGCCCCAGCGAAACGCTGTGCCCGTTGGACTCAAGCTGCAAGGCCACGTGCAGGAAGAAGAAAAGCTGGCAGGCCTCGTGAAAGCTTTCCGGCTTGTGCGCGGCCACCTTGCCGCAGACGCGGGCGATTTCCTCCAGTTCCTCCCGCCGGCACGGCACGGCGCAGCGCCGCGCTTCTTCTTGCGCCAGCCGTTCGTAGCGCAAGATGAAGTCGCGCATGCTTTCCACAACCATGAGGGCGGCTTCGTAAAACTCCCGCCGCCGGCTGTAGTCCGGGTCAAAGCTGTCCGCGTTCGCGGCCGCCGCTCTGATGTCGTCCATGACGCCGCCAATGCCCTTTTGCAGCCAGTAGTCATAGTCCACAATCATGTGGCCCACTCCCGAACGCAGGGCCGTGAGCAGGCAGGAAAAACTGGCCACCGCCTCTTTGGCTTCCTCGGGAAAAAGGCGCTGGGCGTAATCGTTCAGGCATTGCCCGCGCCAGCGCGGCAACACCGCGCGCAACAGGGCCTTGTTCTCTTCGCTGATCAGAAAACGGTCGGCCACGCGCGTTTCAAAGGTATGGAGTTCCGCCAGAAGAAAATCCACGGCGTATTCGGGAAACAGCGGCACGCCGCGCGGCATTTCCGCCAGGGAACCGACGACGAGCTCATCGTCGGCGATATAAATATCCATCTCCCGCAGCAGGCGGACAAAGGCCGTGGCCCTGCGCAGGGTGAAGGGAAACGCCATGGTGTCGTTATAGCTTTCTGTGACGATCAGCGCGCGTTGCGACGAAATTTCCGGCACCGTTTGAATAAAGCGCTCGCGCAGGCGCTTTATCCGTTCGGAAACCTGGTCCATGATCTGGTATCGTGTAAGCGGTCTGTTCATAACAGCGCTCCTTGTCCGTAAAAATGCTCGTAGCGGCCCTGTTCCGCGGGGGAGAAAATTCATGGTGAAGTTGCCTGAGAGTTTGATGTGCCTCCGGCGGCCAAAGGGGGCCGGGGGCACAGGCTCTGTGTGATCCCCTTTGGAAACCCCGTTATGCCGGCTGAGGTTTTGCCGTTGCCTCGATAGTCACAATTGCGGGATTCTTAAGGGGCTCAGCCCCTTAAGCCGCCGGAGGCAATAATTCTCTTGGGCGACTTCACAATTGCTCCATCCTAGAAATTATCCGCCGCAAAGGTGGTGGGCACGTCCAGGCCTCTGGATTTGGCCAGATCGTACGCGCATTCGATGCAGAGGTTCTCCTGGCCTTCGGTGCAGCCTCTTTCGCCCATTTCGCGGATAACGTCGCGGGCGTCCACGCCGTAGCGGGCGGCCGCGCGTTTGGCAAAGAGCAGAAAGCTGGAATAGGTGCCGGCATAGCCGAGCATCAGGGAATCCTTGTCAAATGCCATGGGGGAGATCATGCGCTTGAACAGCGGCTTGATCACGTCGTCGGCCACGTCCATGGCCCGGTACAGGTTGACGCCGGTTTCATAATCCATGCGGTCCATGACGGCGGCGAATATTTCCGTGGGGCAGTTGCCCGCGCCCGCGCCCATGCCTTTCATGCAGCAATCTATGTGGGTGGCCCCGGCCTGCACGGCGGCAATGGAATTGGCCACGGCCAGTTGCAGGTTGTTGTGGGCGTGCAGGCCGATTTCCGTTTCCGGCTTCAGGGCCTCGCGCATGGCCTTGGTGCGTTCGTATACCTCGTGCGGCAGCATGGAACCGCCGCCGTCCATGATGTAGACCACCTGGGCGCCGTAGCTTTCCGACTTTTTCGCGTAGTGCACGGTCTGTTCTATGGTCAGGGCCTTGGGCCGGGGCAGGGCGGCCCTGGTTTCAAAGCCCATGTCCCTGGCCATGCCGATGTGCTGCTCCGCGATGTCGTTTTCCGTCATTTCCGTGCACAGGCGGGCTATTTTCACCCCGTGGTCCTTGGCCGCCTGCAATTCGTCGCGCGTGCCTATGCCCGGAATGATGATGATGCTCAGTTGCGTTTTGGTCACAACCCTGCTGACCGCCTCGATGTATTCCAGGTCCGTGGCCGCGGCGAATCCGTACTGGAAAGAACTGCCGGCCAGGCCGTTGCCGTGCCCGAATTCAATGGAATCGACGCCCACGCTGTCGAGTTCCTTGCAGATTTCCGCCATTTCCGGGGCGGTCAGCTTGTGGCGCAGGGCGTGCATGCCGTCGCGGGTGCACAGTTCGAGTATTTTGACTTTTTTGTTCATTTTGTTTTCTCCAAATATTCATGGCGCTGTAAGAACAGCATCAGATTGGGGATGAAGCCAGGCCGGTCGAAGTGGGGCTCTGCACAGGGGCTGTGTCCCCGACCCCGCGCCCCGCAAGGGGGTAGCGACCCCCTTGACCCGCGCATTTGGGGATACCTTTCACTCGCGCCATCCGACTCACCCCCAAACGGGGTTTCCAAAGGGGGTCACCCCTTTTGGCCGCCGGAGGCACATCAAACTCTCAGGCAATTTCACAAAGAATTTGCTTTACCATCACACAACGCCGCCGTTGCCGGTGAGCCGGTCGGCGATTCTTTCGCCCACGGCCAGGGCGGCGCAGGTTTCGATATCCAAGTTGCCGGCGTACCTGGGCAGGTAGTCGCCGCTGCCTTCCACCTCCACCATGATCACCATGCGCTCGCCGTCGTAGTTGGGCGCGATTTTCAGGCGGTAGCCGGGCACGTATTGCTGGACCGAGCGCACCATGTCGTCCACGGACTCCAGGGTTTCCTTTTCCTTGAAGTCCTCGACGCGCAGATAGACGGTGTTGTTCATGATCATGGGCGGCTCGGCCGGGTTAAGCAGGATGATGGCCTTGCCTTTGCGGGCGCCGCCCACGTCCATTACGCCTTTGGCCGTGGTGCGGGTGAACTCGTCAATGCTCTGCCGGGTGCCGGGACCGGCGCTCTTGCTGGCGATGACCGAGACTATTTCGCCGTAGCTTACGGGCGAAACGCGCGAAACCGCCCTGACCATGGGAATGGTGGCCTGGCCGCCGCAGGTGATGAGGTTGACGTTTCTGGCGCTGGCGTGTTCCTTTTCCAGGGCGATGGCCGGGCAGCAATAGGGGCCCACGGCGGCCGGGGTCAGATCGACGGCAAACTTGCCGGCTTGTTCCAGCAGGGGGGCGGCGGCGGCGTGGCCGGCGGCGGTGGTGGCGTCGAACACAATCTGGATGTCGTCGCGCCGCAGGATGTCGTCCACGCCGTTGGCCGAAACCTCAAAGCCGAGCTGTCCGGCCAGGCCCATGCCCTTGGAACCTTCGATGCGGCGGCCGCAGACCATTTTCAGCTCCAGCTTTTTGCTCCGGTTCATGATCTTGTACATCAGGTCTATGCCGATGTTGCCCGGTCCGACTATGGCGACGCCGATTTTTTCCTTGCTCATGGGTGCAGCCTCGTATCAGGGGTTGGCGCGACGGTCCGTGGGGACGGAACCGCGCGATTGTTATTGCAGAGCGCTTGCGCGCGACGTGTTTTTTCACGGAACGCTGTTGTGGCGCGAGGGGGGACGGCCCGCGCCGTTCGGTCACAATTTGGACGGCAGCCAGGTGGCGATTTCCGGGAATATGCAGCACAGGACCACGGCCAATATCTGCAGGGCGATAAAGGGCATGGAGGCCCAGTAGAGATCACTGAGTTCCACCCCTTTCGGGGCCACCCCCTTCAGGTAGAAGGCCGCATAGGCAAAAGGCGGCGACAGCACCGACACCTGGACCATGATGGCGAACAGCATGCCGAACCAGAGGGGGTCGAAGCCCATCTTGTAGATGATGGGGGTGAAAAGCGGCACGCCGATGAGCAGAATGCCGTAGGTATCGATGAGCATGCCCATGACGAAGATGATGAACAGGATCAGCGCGAGCACCACCCACTTGTTGGCCACCACGCCGGTAACCAGTTCCTGCACCACCTGCCCGCCGCGCAGGCCCATGAAAATGGTGGTGAACATGGAAGCGGCCAGGATGATCCACATGACCAGGGCCGAGGTGAGCATGGTGTGGAAGCACGATTCCTTGATCATGCGCCAGGAGAACTTGCCGTAAGCAATGGCGATGAGCAGCGAGCCCACGCAACCCAGCGCGGCCGCTTCGTTGGGCGTGCTTATGCCGGTAAGCAGGCTGCCCAGCACCATGATGATCAGCCCGATGGGCGGGATGATGGAAACCACGAACATCTTTATCTTTTCGCCGGTGGAATAGCGGGCGCTTTCCTCCGGATCGATGGGCGGCCCGGCGTCCTTGTTGATCAGGGTTCTGACCACGATATAGGCGATGTACAGGCCGGAAAGAAGCAGGCCGACAATCAGGCCGCCGGCGAACAGCTTGGCAATGGAAATCTGGGCCAAAGAGCCGTAAATGACCAGGATGACGCTGGGGGGAATCATGGTGCCCAGGCTTCCGGCGGCCATGACCGTGCCGGCGGCCATGCGCTTGTCGTAGCCGTACTTGATCATGGAGGGCAGGGCCAGCATGCCCATGATGGTGATGGAAGCGCCTATGATGCCCGTGGCCGCGCCCATCAGGGCGCAGATCAGCACCGTGGTGATGCCCAGCCCGCCCCGGATGCGGCCGAGCACGATGTACATGGACTCGAACAGCTTTTCCGACACCCCGGAGCGTTCGAGAATGCAGCCCATGAAGATGAACAGCGGGATGCAGACGTAGGAGATGGTGGTGGCCGTCTTGGTGGCCGTGCGGGCGAACATGGCCAGCACGTTGCCGTCGCCCCAGAAGAGAAAGCCGAAGATGACCGCCAGCCCGCCCAGGGTGGACATAAGCGGGTGCCCCATGAACAGGACGGCCAGAAAGACCACGAGCATGATCAGGGTGATTTCAACCGGAGTCATGGCGTTTCTCCTTGGCAACCGGTGATGAGGAAGATCAGGGAGCGCGCGGCCCTGGCAAAGCCCTGAAGGGCGAGCAGGGTAAAGGACACCGCGATCAGCGTCTTGACCGGATAGAACGGCGGGGCCCACTCGTTGAAGGTGCGCTCCTGGATGGCGATGGAGTGCAGGGCCTGAGCCCAGGAGGTGGAGACCATGACGTACATGAAGGCGGCAAAGACCGTGCAGAACAGCGCCACGTCCAGCAGGGCCTGGATGCGGGGGGAAAGTTTCATGATCAGAACGTCCGTGCGCACGTGCCTGTTCTCCTGCAACACCCAGGCGCCGCCGAGAAAGAAATGCACCCCGTACAGCAAAAGGGCCAGCTCCCAGGTCCAGATGGTCGGGCTTTTGAAAAAGTAGCGGGCGAGCGCTTCATACACCTGAAGCAGCACAATCGGTATGATCAGCCAGCTTGCCGTTTTGCCGACAAATATGCTGAGCTTGTCTATCCACTTGAGCAAGGTAAACAATAAGGTCTGCATGGGCTCTCTCCGTGTTGCCCGGCCGGCCCGCGCCCGCCGCGGGCGCGGGGCAAGGCGAAAGGGGGTTTTCCGCCTTGCGGCCGGCCGTGGCGGCGCTGTAAACGCGCCGCCGTTACAGGAAATTATTTGCCGATGGGAAAACCGGCCTGTTCGTCGGCGGTAAGGCCGTCGCCCCACCAGGCGGCGATAACCTTGTACGGGTAGTAGACCTTGTAAAAATCATACATGGAGTTGTAGGTCTCCTTGAGCAGACCGTCGCGCTTGGCCGCCTGTTCCTGTTCAATGCCGTACATCTGCTTGCGCAGGGCGATGAACTCCTGCTTGTCCAAGCGGATGAACTCGTTCTTGCCGTTCGCTTTCAGCTCCTGCATGGCCTTGGCGCTGGAATACAGGGCCTTGGTCCAGTGCTCCAGGGCATTGGCCTTGAAAGCGTGCGTTATGAGCATTTGCAGATCCTTGGGCAGCTTGTTCCAGGCGTCCTTGTTGACCACAATGGTTTCCACGAACTGGCAGTTCCAGAAGTCGGGCCAGATGCTGTAGCGGGCCACATCCGTGACGCCAAGACCGCGGTTGTATTCCAGGTAGCCGAACTCGGCCATGTCCACGGCGCCGGAGGCGATGGCGGTGAACACTTCCTCCAGCGGCAGGGTAACCACGGCAATGCCGTTGGCCGTGGCTATGGTCGGCGACGAGGTGCGGAACTTGCTGCCCTTCATTTCCGCAAAACTCTTGAAGGGCTTGCTGGAAGACAAAACGTCCGAGGGCCACATCTGGGTGGCCAGAAGGCGCAGGTTCACCTTGTCGAACACCTTCTGCAACAGTTCGCTGCCGCCGGCTTCGTTCAGCCAGATCATCCGGTCGGTGTCGGACATGGTCATGTTGGCCCCGACCATGGGCTCAATGGCCGGTTCAACGCCCTTCAGGTAGGTGGGAAAGCTGCTGTGCATCTCGAACACGCCGTCGCCGCAAGCCTGAAAGGCCTCCATGCTGCCGGCCAGCGCGCCGCCCGGGTAGAGTTCGATTTTCATCCTCCCCCCGGACGCCTCGTAAATTTCATCCACGGTTTTCTGGAACAAATGGTAGACCAACTGGTTGGGACTGTGCACGGCCTGGAAGCGCCACACGTACTTGTCGGCGTCGGCGGCAAAAGCCATGCCGGCGGTCAGGGACAAGGAAAGACACACAACGCTCAGCCACAGTGATTGCAAACACCTTCTTTTCATGACCGTCTCCATTAAAACGAGGGTTTGGATGCCGACCGTGTTTTTCGGTATGCCGCTGTAAGGCAATAAGTATGCCAAGCGCCCTGTCTTCCGAAAAGCGCTCCCGGGCCTGCATTTACCGGGCCGCCGTCCGCCGCCGCACTCTTTCGGGCGCACCTTTCGGGACAAGTGTACGATTTGGGGCGGCTTGCGGGACAGCATAAAACACTATTTGACAAGTCCGATTTTGTTGATATCCCTATACCTGTTACTCTGAAATTTAAAAAGCCGTGTTGATAACGGGCTATAACTCTTCAATTTTAGAGCGCCATGGCCCGAAAGTAACGGCAGAGGAAAAACCATTCCCGCGCGGCGGACGAAGGCCTGCGGAAAAAACGGGCGGTATGCCCGGTTTTTGCAGGTTCATAACGGACAGCTTGTGCTGTCGCGCCGGGGAATAGTGTGTTTTTCAACGCCGGGAGCTTGCGTATGCGCGATCGTATGAAGGCCATTGCCGAAATAGGCGCTCTGTTGCATCAGTCCTGCCAGTCTTCGAAGTTCCCGCGCGGCGTGCTCACGCTTATGGCGTCGGCAACAGGCGCCCGGCGCTGCCGGTTCTTTCTGCTTCGCTACAGCGCCGGCCCGGCTTTGGAGTTTCACTGTCCGGCCTCGTTTCCCGCTCCGGCTTCCACCGCGGTTCTTCCGCAAGAACGCGCCGTTCTTGAGGAGCAGGCCCGCTATTTTGCCGACAAACCCGAGGCCGTGTGCCGCGTTAGCGAGCAAGACGACACGCGCACGTTCCATTTTCCCCTCTGGCTCAACGGCCACCTCTCCTGCCTGCTGCTTCTGGAAACGGAACGCTCCGCGGACGCCGGCGCGGTCATGGATTTCATCACCCCCTGCATGCCGCTGATAGGCTTGTGGAATACCGCGTCCGACATCAGAAAAAGGCTGGACGACGTGTGCGATTTCACCAGAGAGCCGCTGTACATCATGAATACGGACGGCGAGGTCGTTCTGTGGAACAAGGCCATGGCGGAACTGTCCGGCTGGAAGGCCTCGCAGATTATCGGCCAGGGCGACCGCATGAACGCGGTGCCGTTTTACGGCGAAAAGCGCCTTACCGTGCCGCACCTTATTCTTCAGCCAAACCCCGATTTTGAAAAAAGGCACTACATGAAGTTCCGGCGCGAGGGCGACGTGGTGCACGCGCTCACCTTTCTGCCCACGGTGCCCCACGACGGCGCCTACGTAAGCTGCAAGACGCAGCGCCTGTACGACAGAAACGGCGTGCTCCATTCCGCCATCCATTCGCTGCACGACCTGACCAAACTGCGCCAGATGGAAATGGATCTGCACAAGCTGCGTTTCATCGGCCGGCTGATGAACGACCTGAGCGAAACGGCCCTTGTCCTGCTCACAAAAGAGGGCATCAGCTACCACAACGACAAGGCAGCGGAGATTCTGGGGCTTGGCGGGTACAGAAGGCCGACGCTCGAGGATATTCTGGCCGTGGTGAACAAGGCGGCCAGCGACGACCGCGAGAAACTGGGCTTTTTCTTCAGGCAGGTGGTCCGGTTCGAGGAACCCGGCAACCCTTACGTGGAGTTTTCCGCTTGCTGGAACGGCGGCATGCGCGACGTGCGCTGTAACGCCCATTTCGAGTCGGGCGAGGAACCGTCCGTGCTCCTGACCTTTACCGACATCTCGCGCGAGCGGGAGATCATCGCCCAGGCCAAGGAAAACGAAATGAAGGTGCTGCGCGCGGACAGGCTGTCCACCCTTGGGGTCTTGTCCGCGGGCATAGCCCACGAAATTGCCCAGCCGCTCAGCGTGATCAAGGTGCTGGCCGATTCCTGGCTCTACGCCCGCGAAGCCGGCTGGGAAAACGATAACGAAGACCTGCGCGAGCACTTTACGACCATCTCGCAGCAGGTGGGCAGAATGTCCAAGGTTATCGACGGCATCCGCGTGTTTTCGCGCGACGAGAAAGAGGAAGGGACAGCGGTTTCCGATCTGAACCAGGCCCTTGCCAATGTCATGAGAATTCTGGAGCGGCAGTTCCTCAACTATGGTATTCACATCAAGGCGGCCTACCACGGGGCGCCTTTGATCGTGCGCTGCGGCTTGAGCCGCCTGGAGCAGGTGGTGATGAACCTGATGATAAACGCCCACCAGGCCCTGGACGGCCGCGACCACAGCCTGAAGGAAATCTGCCTGACCACCGCGCGCGACAAGAAGCACGCCTTATTGTGGGTGGCGGACAACGGTCCCGGCATTTGCCAGGACGATTTGCGAAAAATTTTTGATCCCTTTTTTACAACCAAGGAAATCGGCCAGGGCACGGGCTTGGGGCTTACCATATGCAAGTCCATCACCAACCTGGCCGGCGGGGATATAGAGGTGTGGAACAATACGGGAGGGGGATGCACCGTTCAGGTTTCCCTGCCGGTCGCGGAGGGCGGCGATGAAAATACTGCTGATTGACGACGAGCAGGACTTTGTCAAAAACCTTGAGAAATTCCTGAAAAAACTCGGGCACGAAACCCTGGTCGCGCACGACGGGCAAAAGGCGCTGGACGTGTTTCGCAAAGAACCGCCGGATATCATCATCACCGATATCCGCATGCCGGGCATGGACGGCATAGAGTTCATACGCCGGGTAAAGGAAGTGATGCGCCGGCATGTGGACATCATCGTCATCACCGGCTACAGCACGCCCGAAAACACCATCAAGGCCCTGAAATACGGGGTGCGCGACTTTTTCACCAAGCCCGTGGACATCCGGGAACTGGCCGCCGTGCTTTTGCGTTGCGAGGACGATCTGCACGCCCGGAGCAAGGCAAACGCCCTGACCGCGCATTTCTGCAAAAAGCCCGTTGCCGGCCCCGGCGACGCGGACAGCGGCAACGCCGGCCAAAATCCGTTGCTCGTGTATTCCGACGTCATGCGCGACACCCTGGAAAAAGCCACCCTCTACGCCCATGATCCCACGCTGACCATCCTGATCTGCGGCGAAACGGGCACGGGCAAGGAACTGCTCGCCCAGTACATCGCCCAGCGCCACGGCGCGGACAAGCCCTTTATAGCCGTGAACTGCGCCGCCCTGCCGGAGCCGCTGATCGAAGCGGAGCTGTTCGGCTATGAAAAAGGCGCGTTTACCGGCGCATCCCCTTCCGGCCGCAAGGGCATTTTCGAGTTGGCCAAGAACGGGACTATTTTTCTTGACGAAATAGGGGAAATGAGTCTGCCCATGCAGAGCAAGCTGCTGCGCGTGCTGGATCAGAAAGTGTTCTCCAGGGTCGGCGGGCACACGCACTACCGCCTGTCGGCCCGCATTCTCACCGCCACCAACCGCCAGTTGGAACTGGCCGCGGCCGGGGGCGGTTTTCGCAGCGACCTGCTTTACCGCATCAACGCCGGCACCATCGTCATTCCCCCTCTGCGGGAACGCAGGGACGACATTCTGCCCCTTGCCTACGAGTTCGGCCGTTGTTTCGCCCAAAGCCACAACGGGGTGTTTTCCGGCCTGAGCGAAGCGGTGGAACGCTTTTTTCTCAAATATCCCTGGCCGGGCAACATACGCCAGTTAAAGAACACCATGCGCCTGCTCGCCCTGATCGCGCGCGGCCGCAAGGCGGAAATGGGCGATATCCAGTTGCCTTCCGCGCCGGTGGCCGGCCTGCCCGCGCCCGGCGTCATGGGCGGCGGGGCCGCCGTTTACGACAGCGGGTCCGTTACCCTGCCCGAGCAGCCCTTTGACCTGGAAAACCTCACCCTGCGCATCATCAAGTCCGCCCTGATCATGCACGAGAGCAATATCACCCGCACCGCCAGGTATCTGGGCATGTCCCGCCGCCAGCTTCAGGGAAAAATCAAAAAGGCCCTGCAAAGTTGAGGTGGTTACGCGTGAGAAAGCAAAACGCTTATCCCCGACGCTCCTGGCGGTATAGAGCATTTCACGAATGATAATGAGTGAATTGCTCTACAAGGATTTGTCCTCAAATCCTTGCCGCGAAAGAGGCGCAGGCGGGCCTTGCCCGCCGTTAAGCGACTCTTTCAAGCGTTAATTGCTCTAAATCAGGGGTCAAGGGGGCAATGCCCCCTTGCGGGGCGTGGGGTTGGGGACACAGGCTCTGTGCGGAGCCCCACTTCGACTCAATATTGGCTTCATCATTACTGTTTTCATATGGATTGTCGGCAGATCTCAACCTGACAGGCGGCCGAAGCGGCGGGCCGATTCCGGATTGTCCACGCTCATGGCCAGGGCAGCGGCAATGCCGGCCGCGACGCCCCAGGCCAGGGCGTTCGGCCAGTCCGCCAGGGCCGGAGCCGGCACCGCCGAGCGGGCAAGGGGCAGCAGGCGGCAGCCGGCAACGGCCATGGCCACGGCCAGCCATTGATACACCGGCAGGCCGCCGTAGCGCGGGGTCTGGGCTTCGCCCCGGTAGCCTTCTTCCACAAAGCGGAGCAGGCCGGCAAAGATCAGGTACGCGCCGCAGACGAATCCGGCCGTGGCCCCCAGTTGCCAGAGGCGGAGCAGCAGAAAGCCGGCGGCCAGGTTGCCGATGATGGAATAAAGCTGGGTCGGGTGGATGGGCCGGCCGCCCAGGCCGCTTAAGCCCACGACCCGCGAGCGGGAGTTGGTGACGGTTATGCCGTGGGCGCATTCCTTGCCGTGGCAGCAGCCCTGCACCAGGCAGCGCAGGCGGCCGGCGGCCTGAATCCAGGGCGCGGCGGCGGCCACGGCGGCCAGCAACGGCCAGACCGGGACGCCGAACAACGAGAGAACGCACGCGGCAAGGCCCACCCCCATCACCGAGCCGAAATAGCCGAAAGGCCGTTGCAGAGGCGAGGCCCCCTCCAGCATCTGCCCCCAGAGCGCGGCCGCGGCCATGCCGCAGAGCAGGAGCAGGAACAGGGCCGGCCCGCTGTCGTTACCCAGCAGCAGAACCGGCAGAAAAAGGCAGAGAAAGCCGGCCAGAAAGGAATGGGGCGCGTGGCTGAACACGCGCCAGCGGCCGAACGAGCGCGAGGAAAGGGCGTTGGACAGGTCTTCGGTTCCCCGAAGCAGGGCGCGCCAGAGCGATTCCATGCGGCACAGCAGCAGGCCCACGGCCGTTCCGGCCACGATGTCCGGCAGCGCGTGCATGCCCGTGGTCACGCACGATGCGCTGATGGCCGCCGCCAGAACCCAGGCGGGAAGGCTCCAGCGCCGGCCCCGCGTGCTTACGGCCGCCGCCGCCAGTATGGCCCAGACCACGTGAAAGGAGGGAAAGGCGGCGGTAAAGGGGGCCGAGCCCCGCATTTCCATAAGCAGCAGGGAACTCAACGGGCCTGTCGCTTCCAGCGATCGTACGGGCGAAATCACGGGCAGGCACAGGTAGCAGATGCCCATGACGGCCATGCCGGCCCAGCCCCGCCGCCACAGCCGCTCCGCCCCTTTGTCGTCGGCCAGGATAAAGGCCAGGGGCACAAAGAGGTAGGCGGAAGCGTAGACGGGGTAGGTCCAGACCAGCACGGGCCAGGCCATTTCGCCCGGCAGGTGCAGGGAAACGGCGTCCGGCGGCGCGCCCAGGAATTTGACGGCGTAGAATTCCGCCAGCCAGGGCAGCAACACGGACGCGGCCAGCCCGATGCGGCCGGCCAGGCTGCGACTGGCCAAGGTGCGGCCGGCCGGTTCGCTCCCGGCCAAATCGCGCCCGACCGAGTTACGCCCGGACAAACTCCGCTCGTCCGGCAGGCCCAGCCAGGGCCGGGCCGTACCGTGGTGGCGGCAGATCAGGAACGGGCGCTCATAGCCCCAGACCAGGGCCGCGCAGCCAAGGGCGGCCAGAGGACTGACAATCCACAAACCGGCGGCCGAACCGCAGACCAGGGACAGCCCCACGGCGCTGAAAACAAAACCGCAGTAAATAGGGTGCGGCAACAGGGCGTAGACGCCGCTGGAAACCAGGTTTTTCGGCGGAAAGGCGTTCATGGGCAGGCCTTCGCCGCGCACGATCAAAGCGGCGCAGCCCGCGACCATGCAAACCGCGCCCGCGAGCAGCAGAACGCCCCCGGCCACGGGGGCGCGCAGGGCCGGCAGGGCGAGAAAATCAAGGGCCAAAGCCAACCGGAACAGGGCGTAGGGCACGGCCAGGACGAACAACGCGCCGTAGGCGACCTTTGCCAGGTTATATCGAACGGTAACGGGTGTGGCGCGCATGGCGCTCCTCCTTAGAGTATTTTTTGCTTGAAATACTTGCTTAACGGCTGGCAAGGCCAGCCTACAAGCATTTCGCGGCAAGGATTCGAAGACGAATCCTTGCAGAGCAGTTGACTCATTTCATTCGTAAACTGCTCTGGAGCAAAATAGCGTTTTACCAGCGGACTACTTCGTGCAACGCCCACCCCTGGCGCAAACTGCCGTCCGGGCCTGTCCATTCCCCACGGGCCAGGTACTTGCACTCCCGCCCCTCAGCCAGGCCACGGCCCAGGGTTTTGTTCACCCAGGCCGGAAAATGGACGGAGATGGGGTCCAGGGTCAGGGACCGGACGCGAGTCAGGCGCAGGGCGCCGCCCGCGTATTCCAGGTGCCGGTCGGACATGTCGGCCCGCCGGGCCACGCTGCCGGAGGAATCGAGCACCCAACTGCGCTCAAGGCCGTTGCGCCATCCGATCCAGATCAGGTAGCCGTCGCCCTGGTCCGGAAGAAAACGCCCCCAGTGCAGTTCGCGGAACGGCAGTTTCGGGCGGGAAAAGGACATGTCCAGGCGTTCCGCGTAGCCCAGACCGTGGCAGACCCGGTCGCGGACCCGCAAACGGACCGAGGCTCTGGGCCGCAGCACCCGCCAGCGGATGCGCACGCCGTGTTCTTCCGACAGAGTAAGTTCCGGGCAAGGCTCGCTGCCCTGCCACAGGCCCTCGACGCCCTGGCGGGGCAGGCGCAGGGAAAGATCCCGGCCGCTGTCGGTTGTTACGTGGCGGAAAAAGCCGCAACGCGTGTCCGCCCGGTCCGTCCACAAGCGTGAGGCGCTCCAGGGGATGGTCAGCCCGCCCGCCCGAAGCGAGGCGGCGTAGCCGATAAAGGCGTGGCCTTCCGGGGTGATGCAGTCGCAGTATACTTTGCTCAGATGCATGGTGTTTCTCCTTAAATCAGAGCACATCACCTAATGGGGTTTCCAAAGGGGATCATCCCCTTTGGCCGCCGGAGGCAATACAACTCTTGGGCAACTTCAAAATAAAATTCAGCGCGTCGCGCGTTCAGGCGCAACCGCGCCGGGCAGACTGAGCAGGGCCAGACAGGCGGCGAGCATTTTTTCCCGCCCCGAACCGCTCAACACGTCCTCTTTCGGCAGGGCCTCGTAACGCAGAAGCTCCAGGGGGTGCAAAACAAGTCCCATGAGCAGGGCGGCCAGCAGATACGGCGACTGGCGTTCGATCCGCCCCTTGTCCATGGCTTCGGCCAGAGCGGCGGCAACGATGTGCACGGGGTTTTCCTCGGCCGCCACGCCCAACTCCTCCGGAAAACCGTGCCGGGTCAGGAGCACAAAGGCCAGAGCCTCGGGGTTTTGCTCGTAATAGTCCAGGGTGTGGCTGACGGCCCCGGCCACGGCGGCGCTGATGTCCCCGGCGGCGAAACAGGTCCGGAAGCCTTGGGCGAACCGGGCCAGTTCCCTGGAAAACAGGGCCCAGGCCATCTCGTCCTTGCCGGAATAGTGCCGGTACAGGGCCCCTTCCGTTACCCCGGCCTCGCGGGCGATGTCCTTGATGGTGACGCCTATGGCGCCGTTGCGGGCGAACAACCGGATGGCCGCCTGCTCGATATCGGGCTTTTTACCTCTGGGACGCGTGTTCATGACTGCCTCTCTTGTAGTAAGTAAATATTTACTTACTTAATTCCTCCCTGTCAACGCATTTTTTGCAAAAAAAAACCGGAACACCCGGATCAGCGCGCTGGCAGCCCCGACGCGGCGCAACGGGGAAAAGGATGTACAAGGTGAAGCTTATGCGGTAACGGGATGGGATGCGGAACCACGCGTAAGGCGGCCCGCACGTATATCGCGGCGGCCCCGGCCCGCGCTTGACCGCCCGAACCTTTTTCGCAGGAAGACCCGCGCATGCCAGCCAAGGCGAAACCCCACTCCCGGCCGACCCCAAGCGCCGGACCGCACCCGCTTGTGGACCGCTACCTCGAGCATCTGCTCGTGGAACGCGGGCTGTCCGAGAACACCCTGCTGGCCTACAGCGCCGACCTCAACGATTTCATGGACTTTCTCGCCGGCGGGGAACCGCGGCCCGGCGCGACGCCGTTCGCCCCAAAGCCCGAGCGCGCGCCCGCCGGGCAGGCGGCATCGCCCCCCGCCGGGCAATGGCAAAGCGATTCCGGCCCCGAAGCGGCACCATCCTCCCCCGATCTGTCCACGGTGACCGAGCAGATCCTTTTCCTCTATATCGTGCACGTCCGCCGCAAGGGCCTGGGCGGCAGAAGCCTGGCCCGGCACCTGTCCGCCCTGCGCGGCTTTTTCGCCTTTGCCCGCGACGAGGGCGAACTGGCCGAAGACCCGGCCCGCTTTCTGGAAAACCCCAAGCTGGTGCGCTCCCTGCCGGAAGTGCTCAGCCGGTCGGAAATGGATTCCCTGCTCGCGGCCCCGGACCTTGGCGACAAGTTCGGCTTTCGCGACCGCACCATGCTGGAGCTGCTCTACGCCTCGGGCCTGCGCGTGTCAGAGCTGTGTTCCCTGCGCGCCCTTGATTTCGACGCCCAGGCCAATCTGCTGCGCGTGTTCGGAAAAGGCGCCAAGGAACGCCTGGTGCCCGTGCACGCCACGGCGGCCGGCTTTCTGCTCGATTACATCCGCCACTGGCGGCCCCTGTTCGACCCCAAAGCGCCGGAGCTGTTCCTGAACCGCTTCGGCAAGGCCATTTCCCGGGTGAGCGTGTGGAAACTGGTGCAGCAATACGCCCTGGTTGCGGGCATTCGCTGCTCCATTTCGCCGCACACCTTCCGCCATTCCTTCGCCACCCACCTGCTGGAAGGCGGGGCGGACCTGCGCTCCGTGCAGATGCTGCTGGGCCACGCCGACATCGCGGCCACGGAAATTTACACCCATGTGCGCGAAGACCGCATTGCCGGCATCCACAGGCGCTTTCACCCCCGCTCAACCTCCTAACCCCCGCTCCGCCATGTCCGAACCGCTCCGCCCGACAGCCATCATCACCGGCCACTTAAGCGCCGACTACGACGCCCTGGCCGCCATGGTGGCGGCCGGCAAGCTCTACCCGGAGGCCACCCTGATCGCGCCCACCATGCTGGAGCGCCAGGGCTCGCACGTGTTTTCCGACAGCATCGCCTACCTGTTCAACCTGCGCCAGCCCAAGGAATGCGACCTGTCCGGGGTAAAGCTGCTGGTGGTGGTGGACACGCACCAGCTTTCCCGGGTGGAACACGTAAGCGCCGTTCTGCAAAACCCGGATCTGGAAATACACGTCTACGACCACCACCCGGACTCGGACGCCGACCTGCCCGCCCACGTCAGCGTGATCAAACCCTGGGGCGCCACGGCCAGCATCATCACCCACATCATCATGGAGCGCGGCATCGAGCTCACCCAGGACGAAGCCACCATGCTCGGCCTGGGCATTTTCGAGGATACCGGCTCCTTTACCTTTGACTCCACCACGGAGCACGATTTCACGGCCGGCGCCTACTTGCGCAAATTCAACATGGATCTCGGCGCCATTTCGGAAATGATCAGCACCGACCTGACCCGCGAGCAGATCCACGTGCTGGACGAGCTTCTTCGCAACGCCGCGGTCCACACCTTTCAGGGCATTCCGGTCACCCTTACGGAAATCCGCCTGGACAACTTCATGGGCGACTTCGCCACCCTGGTGCACAAGCTCATAGACATGGAAAACATCAAGGTCATGTTCGCCCTGGCCGCCATGGGCGACCGCGTGCACATGATCGCCCGCAGCAAGCTGGAGCAGGTGGACGTGGGCGCCATTTGCGCCTCGTTCGGCGGCGGCGGGCACAGCTTTGCCGCCTCGGCCAGCATCAAGGACAAGGCCATGGCGGAAATCAAGGCCGAGTTGCTGGCCGTGCTGGTGTCGTTCATCTCTCCGCAGATGATCGCCGGCCGCCACATGACCTCGCCCGCCATCACGGCCGACGACACCATGACCATCGCCCAGACCGAAGACATTATGAGCCGCTATGGCTTGAAGGCCATCCCCATTCTGTCCGCGAACAAGAGCCGGGGCATCGGCCTTTTGGAACTGCAAACCGCCAGCCGGGCCGTGGCCCACAAACTGGGCAACCAGCCGGTAACCGCCTACATGCAGCGCAACGTGAGCACCCTGCCCCCGGACGCCAGCCTGTACGAGGCCATGGGCATCATTTTTCGCCAGCGCCAGCGCCTTATCCCCATTATGGATCACGGGGCCGTGGTGGGCGTGCTCACCCGCACCGACGCCGTGCGCCTGCTCTTTAACGAGAACCCTCTCGTCAGCGAAGGCACCCCCCTGAGCCAGGACTACCGGGAACGCAATGTGGCCGCCCTGGTGCGCGAACAGCTTCCCGAAGCCCACGTGCGCATTCTGGAACTGGCCGGCAGGCTTGGTGATGAACTCGATATGGCCGTGTACGCCGTGGGCGGGTTCGTGCGCGATCTCATGCTCAAGCAATCCAACCTGGACATAGACCTCAGTATAGAAGGCGAAGGCATCGTCTTTGCCGAGGCCCTGGCCAAAAAGCTGAACGGCTGGGTGCGGCCGCACCAGAAGTTCAAGACCGCCATCGTGTTCTACACCGACGAGCACGGTCAGGAACAGCACCTGGACGTGGCCACGGCCCGCCTGGAATTTTACGAACACCCCGGCGCCCTGCCCACGGTGCAGCTTTCCTCCATCAAGATGGACCTGTACCGGCGCGACTTCACCATCAACGCCCTGGCCATCCAGCTCAACCCCAAACGCTTCGGCACCCTGATCGACCCCTTTGGCGCCCAGCGCGACATTAAGGAAAAGTTCATCAACGTGCTGCATTCCCTAAGCTTTGTTGAAGACCCCACCCGACTGCTCCGGGCCGTGCGCTTTGAGCGCCGCTTCAACTTCCGCACCAGCCAGCAGACGGAACGCCTGATCAAGAACGCGCTCGCCCTGGACATGCTGGACAAGCTTTCCGGCTCGCGCCTGTTCAACGAGCTCAAGCACGTGTTTGACGAAAAAGACGTGCCCTCGTGCATCCGCCGCATGGAAAGCTGGAACCTGCTGCGCATGATCCACCCCGTGCTCAGGCTCAACCCGAGCAAGGACATACTCGTGTCCAGCATCGACGAGGTTCTGGCCTGGTACCGGCTGCTTTACAGCAGCCCTTCGCCCCGCAACTGGGTGGTCTACCTGCTCGGCCTGTGCTCCGGGGCCAAATACCCGGACGTGGCCGATCTGCTGGACCGCCTGACCTTTATCGAACGGGCCAAGTCGGACTTTCTTACCTTGCGCGAAAAATGCCGCAAAACCCAGGACCGCCTGACCACCCTGCAAAAAAAGGGCGCCCTGCCCATGAGCGTGATTTACGAAACCCTGCACCAACTGGAACTGGAAGGCCTGCTCTTTCTCATGGCCCGCTACGGGCAGGGGCATGCCATCAACCAGGATATCTCCCTCTACCTGACCCGGCTCAGGGACGTGAAACCCGACATCACCGGCGACGACCTGGCCACCCTGGGCGAAATTCCCGGCCCCCTGTACGGCGAAGTGCTCAGGCACGTCCTGGCCGCCAAACTGGACGGCACGGCCCCCTCTCACGAACAGCAACTGGCTCTGGCCAGCCGCTACCTGGCCGAACGCCACGAAGGAGCGTTGCAAGCCGCCGTTAACTTGACTGAGGTTCTGAACGGAAGAACGTAGCAAGCTGGCGCCCTCCGTTGTTGTCATTGCGAGGAGGCGGTCTTTCCGCCGACGTGGCCATCCAGGCCATTCTGCCCCCCTGCTTGCGGGGGATAAAGACCTAAAGGCCTGGCTTGCCACGTCGCTT
>JAVBOI010000113.1:0-14468 GCA_031550695.1 Desulfovibrio sp.
CAGCGAATACAGGTCGCCCTGGTAGGATTCGGTTCTGTAGTGCTTGATGTTGGCGGTCAGGCCGTGGTCATCGGTTCTGATAAGCTCCGCGATGTCGCTGCGCTTGAACATGCCGAGGCGGCCGTTGCGGTCGTCCACGGAAAGGGCCGTGTTGGTGATGTCGGCGCTGTTCACGGTGGCGAAGGGTACGTGGTTCACTACGGAGCCGCCGGGGAAGGTCCAGGCGTCAGTAAGATAGTCCTGCGAAAGGACGGAAAGGCCCGCGCCGTGCGCGTCCAGACGGCCGATGGTGTTCACCGGGCCGTTGGTGAGCGCGAGACGGCCCTTGCCCAGCACTTTCACGGTGTCGACGAAGAAGGATTCGGGACCGAAGGTGTTGGCGTTGCGCGCATTGTCCAGACGCAGGATGTTCCCGGTGGGATGCCAGCCGTTGGACACGATGGCCTCGCCCACGTGGAAGTAGCTGCTGTCGTTGGTGGGGTCCAGGCTTACGTTGGCTTCTTTCGCTTCCAGATTGCGGATGAAGATGGAGACGTTCCCGCTCCCGGCAAATAGCGTGTCATCCGCCTTAATGCTGAGGTAGGTCGGGGTATAGATGGGATAGTCGGGGCTGGGAAGGCGCGCGGGATTATCCACCATCTTAATCGTGCCGTCGAAGTTTATCACGGCCTTCGCGCCGGTGGTGCTCATGTTGTTGTTTTGTACCAGAATGTGGGTGTTGGAAATGACGGTGCCGGTGCCTTGCAGCAAGGCGGTGCCGCCGTCCACGGCGCCGCCGTTAATGCCGGCTATGACCTGGATGCCGGTAACGCCGTAGCCGGCCTGCGAGGTGAACGTGCCGCCCGCGCCCACGGTAAAGGTGGCAGCGCCGCCCACGCCGGCGGCGACGCCGTTTGCACCGGCGTCGCCGCCGGTTATGGTGGTTACACCCGAGGCCGTGAGGCTGCCCGTTGCCTGGATATTGAGAGAGCTGGCACCTCCGACACCTCCGGCATGGCCGAGAGTGTCGCCGCCATGGCCGGCCGTGACATTCACGTCAACCGCCGTAACGGTGCCGTCAATATTTCGAACCACGGCACCGCCATTGCCGCCCTCGCCAACGTTGCCGCTCCAGCCGCCGCTACCGGCGATCACATGTATATCATCAAAGTTGCCATTAAACGGAACGCCAGGCGTCAGGGTGGGGGTGTTGCCGCCAGAGGTGCCGCTATGAGTGCCGCCGCCAGTGATGCCGTTAGCATTTTCCGCGCTGGTGCCGTAATTGCCGCCAGTGCCGTTGCCGCCAGGGTCGCCGCTGCCGGCGGAAAATCCCCCTCCGGCGCCGCCCGCGCCGCCGGCGCCGCCGCTGCCAAGGGTGCCGTCGCCAGCGCCGCCGCCGCCGCCGCCGCCCAGAAGGGTGTAATCAGCCGCGTGCGCGGGCGTGGTGAACGCCGGGTGCAGGGCGAACAGGGCCGCCGCCAGCAGGCCGGAGCACAGCAGCAGTTTGCCCTTGGAAATACGTACGATGTTGTTCATGGAGCCTCCTCCGTTTTCTCGCCCGTGAAAGGCGGGTCAGAATAAAAATACGGTTTTTGGTGTGGCAAAAGGAACCTGGAGCGCAAACCCATCCGCAAAGCCGCAAGTTGACGCGAAACGCCGGCGTGCGGCCGTTGTTCTTTTATGGCGAAAAAGAATCGGCTCGGCGTATTTTCGGGCCGATTCTCCTGATTTTCCATCGCAACAGAACGCCCAGACGCCGAAAGGCGGCGCCGAGTGACGAAAAAACGCGATACTGACAGTGGTGGTATCCGGACCGCTATGTTCTTTTGCATGAATGAACTGATTGCTGCCGAAGATGGCGAGACGGAAATCGCGAAGAAAGCTCCCCTTGCTTTCATCTACGCGGAGGCAACGAATCAGCCATGAAAAGAGGAAGGACTTTCGTCCATTTTCATTTTCGAGTCGCCGGGGCCGTGCGGCTGTGCGCCTGCGATGAATGATGCTCCCCAGCATCATAAAAAACTCAAACAGGTATGCAGGGGTCATTACCGTCCGGTCGAGGATTAATAAAAAAAGTCCGAAATCTCAACGAGATGTGGGGCACATGTTTTACGAAACAGGTTGCCGCACAAGGAGATTTTGGACTTGAACCGCCATAATACACTCTTCTCTCAAACTCCACACGCGCATTCCCGGAACGGTTTGTGTGTTCCTTGCGCAGCGGAAATTCCTCAGTCGTCCCGGCTGTCCGTGCAGCAGCTTTTCCCGATCATCCGGAACAACCAGCCCGGTGCGCCTTCTCTGGAAAAACTCCTGAATCTGCGGCGACGAAAAAATGAAAAGCAATACAGCCTCAGTCCGTCAGCCGTGACGACCAAACCGGACAGCACTGAGTATGGGTATATGATTGGAAGGAGTGTGTCAACAGAGAAAATAAATATAAATAAGACTATGACAGTGTGCTGTAGAGGAAATTGCTTATTGAAACATAGATTTGTAGATTTATGATATGCTGTATTGCATATTAATATAGTTGATATGAACATTAAAGCATAAAATATAAGATTTATTGCATACTGTCTGGGCAAAATATATACTAATATACTATAAAAATATATTAAACGTTATAGAATGGCGACATCCCTTAAACAAAAAAAATGAAGGCCGGGCGATGAGGGGGCAGGGGGGAGGGCGATTTTATCGTGGCGGCCCGCCCTTACTTTGCTCGGATCGAGCGGGCTTTTCCAGCAGTTCCCCTTCCCCCGGCCGCCGGAGGCGTTCTTTTTCCCTATTCCTCCGCTTGTTGCAGGGCTTGGGCGGCCTTGGCGCTGCCGAGGGAAGTGAGCTGTCGGCGCAGGTTTTGTTCCATTTCGGCCAGTTCTTTTTCGGCGCTTTGGCGTTTTTCCTTTCCTTCCCGGGATATGCGCAGGGTTTCCTCGATGGTGGACAGGAGCTTGGCGTGCACGTCGCGGATGGTTTCGATATCGACGATGGAGCGTTCCACCTCGCGGGCGGTTTCCACGGTGGCGGTTTCGAGCATGTCGGCGTTGCGGCGCAGCAACTCGTTTGTGGTGTCGGCCACGCCTTTCTGAAGCTTGGCCGCGTTGCGCTGGCCGTGCAGGGAAAGGGCCACCACCATCTGGCTTTTCCAGATCGGTATGGTGGAGAGGATGCTGGTCTGAATTTTTTCGGCCAGGGTCTGGTTGTTGTTCTGGATCAGGCGGATCTGGGGCGCGGTTTGCAGGGTGATGGCGCGCGAGAGTTGCAGATCGTGCAGGCGGCGCTCAAAGCGGTTAAGGGCTTCGGCAAAGTCGCGCACGCCCTGGGCGGCCATGCTGTCGCCGGAGGTTTCGGCCTCGGCCTTGAGGCGGGGCAGATCCTGGTCGCGGGCCTGTTCCAGGCGCTGTTTGCCGGCCGCGATGTAAAGGCTGAGTTCGTCGTGAAAGGCGCGGTTGTGGCCGTAGAGCTGTTCCAGGATTTCGATGTCGCGCAAAAGGCCGACCATGGCCTGGTCCAGCTTGGCGGCAATGCTTTCCACCTGGCCGGCCAGGGTGTCGAACTTGGCCACGTTGCGCTCCACGGAGTTGAACAGCGAGCCGATGACCGGCAGGCTTTCAAAAAAGCCGGGCTTGTCGCGGTTAAGTTCGGTAAGGTCCAGGTCTTTGACCTTGACCAGCAGTTCGGTAAGGGTTTCGCCAACCGGGCCGGCGTCTTTGGCCCGCACCCGGCCGAGCAGATCGTCGGCGAATTTGGATATGTCGGTCATGGTTTTGGCGCCGTAGGTGATGCTCAGGCCGGGGTCGCGCAGGTCAATGGTTTCGGCCAGTTGGCGGGCGCGCTCGGCCGGGACCGGGGCGGAAAGATCGGCGGTGGTATCGGAAACGGACAGGGATGCGTCCGCGAGCGGGGCAAGGGTGCTGTCTGACATGGCGTCCTGCTTTTGCGGGATTACGGGTTGCGGGAAAATGAAAAAGCACTGCGCCTGTTGTAGCGTCTAAGGCGGATTGCGGTCAAGAAAGGGCATGCCTCAACAGGCTTCACAAAAAACAGCCCCCAAAACGGGGTTTCCAAAGGGGTTCACACAGAGCCTGTGTCCCCGACCCCCTTTGGCCGCCGGAGGCAATACCGCTCTTGGGCAACTTCACAATGAATCTGTTCTAGGAAAGTATATCGCGGGCGGCCAGCTCCAGGCGGTGGGCCAGGCTGTCCATGGCCGGGCCGTGGTCCAGGCCGGCCAGGTGTGCCAGGCCGTGGGCGAGCAGGCGCAAACAGTGTTCCTGTTCGTCCTGGCCGTAGAGAAAGGATTCGCGTTGCAGGGTGTCGGCGGAAAGGGCCAGCCAGCCCAGGCAGGGGCCGTTGTCCGAAACCGGAAAGGAGAGGATGTTGGTGGGGCCGGGCAGGCCGGCGCTTTGCCGGTTAAGGCCTTCCATGTCCTTGTCGTCGAGCAGGGCCAGTTCCACCACGGCGTCGGAATAGCCGGCCTCGTCCAGCATGGCCTGGAGCAGGCGGGCCAGCTCGGCGGCGCTGAATGGCAGTTTCCAGCTCGCGGCCGGGTGTTTGCGGATGCTTAGCGGCATGGTCACACCCCCCTTTCCTCGCCACCGCCCGCGGCGGTCAGGGGCAGGGGTTGGGGGCGTTTGTTCTTGACCAGATTTTCGGTGTAGCTGATGCGGTGGTGGAAGATGCCGCGCAGGATCTGGTGGAAGCTGTCGGCCATGAGGTCCAGGTCTTTGAAGGTCAGTTCCGATTCGTCAAGTTGGCCGGAGGAGTAGACGTTCTTGATGGTGGCGTCTATGTGCTGGCGCAGGCGCGTGGGCGAGGGGTCGTTCAGGGTGCGGCTCGAGGCTTCCACAATGTCGGCCAGCATGACCAGGGCGGCCTCGCGGCTTCTGGGGCGCGGGCCGGGATAGCGAAAGTCCTCAATGTTGGGCGGCGGAGCGTCGGGCTGGTTCAGGGCTTTCTGGTAAAAGTACTTGATGACGCTGGTGCCGTGGTGCTGGCGGATGATGTCGGTCACTTCCTGCCCGAGGCGGTGCTGGCGGGCGATTTCCGCGCCCTGCTTGACGTGGGAGATAAGGATCAGGGCGCTCATGGACGGGACGAGCTTGTTGTGCGGGTTGTCGTCCGTGGGCTGGTTTTCGATAAAGTAGTCGGCTTTGGATATCTTGCCGATGTCGTGATACAGGGCGGCCACCTTGCAGAGCAGGCTGTGGGCGCCCAGGCGCTTGGCCCCGGCTTCGACCATGTTGGAGACGATGAGCGAGTGGTGGTAGGTGCCGGGGGCTTTGAGCATCAGGTCGCGCAGCAGGGGCTGTTCAAGGTTGAGCAGTTCCATGAGGCGAAAACGGGTGGTGTAGCCAAAGGTCATTTCCACCACCGGCGTGAGGGCGAAGGTGAGGATCATGGAAAACGCCGCGCCGGTGAGCAGGGCGATGAATTCCGACAGGTAGCGGGTATGGGCGCCGCCCTGAAGCATGGTGGCGCCGGCCCACATGGCGATAAGCCCGGCGGTCAGGGGCAGCACGGACCAGACCACGTCGCGGCGCGAGGCGCTGCGGCTGGACAGCCAGGTGCTCCACATGGCCGAGAGGAAATAGAACAGGAACAGACCCACGCCGCCGTTCATCATCAGGGTGCAGAAAAAGGAGAGCAGAAGGCCGGTGACCAGGTAGCGGCGGGCGGAAAATATCTGCGAGGCCAAGGAAGCCGCGCCGGCCACGGGCACGGCGTAGGCCAGGCTTTCCGGCAGAAACTTGACCGAAACGAGCGCCACCTGGGCCCCGTGGGCGGCCAGGCCTTTGGCGATCAGGGTGAACAGGACCAGCAGTATGGACAGAAAGACAAAGTCCTTGCCGGCCATGGGGCTGGCCGGTTTGCCGCTGGGCGAGAACAGAAGGCCGGAGGCTATGAGCAGGCCGCAGATGGCTATGCCGATAAAGGCGCTGCCCTCGAAGCGTTCGCTTTTCTTGCGCAGCAGAAGCTGCATTTTGGTCTGCTGCTCGGCGCTGACGCGGTCGCCCTGGTTGATGATGATTTCGCCGCGCAGCACGCGGTGCACCACCGGGGCCACGGCGTCCTCGGCCGTGTCGGCGCGGGTTTTGCTCGATTCGTAGTTGGGCATCAGGGAAGGGCGCAGGTAGGCTTCGAACAGTTGCACCAGGGTGCGCCTGGCCCGGCCGGAAACCGCCAGACCCTTGACGGCCTGGGATATCTGGATGATCAGGCCCCTGGCGTCCGGCAGGGTGTTGGCGTCCGTGGTCAGGGTTTCCTCGCCCGTGGCCAGATCGCGGATGATCACGCCGCCGGGGTAAGGGGTAACCACGCTGATGTCCGGCAGCACGCCGTCGCGCAGGCGCTGCTCGACCATGGGCAAAAGGTTCGAAAAAATTTCGTCCTGCACGGCGCTGCCGGCCAGGGCGTCCAGGGTACTCTGGCTGACTTCGTCGCCGGTTTCGCGGGCGATGAGCTGGCGCGCCCGTTCTTTTTCCTCGGGCGAGTGGGCCTTGTTTATTTCGATGAACAGGGCCTGCATCTGGGCGTGCAGGGTATCCACGGGCGCGTTGATCAGATCGAGCACCAGGGGCTGCATCTTGCGGGCCAGGGCTTTGCGGGCTCTGGTGCCTTCCTTGTCCTCAAAGAGAAAAGTGCGGTCGGCGGTAATGTCGGCCTGGGCGATTTCCCCTTCGGTGAGCAGGCGCTGGCGGGAGGAAAAGTCCGTGGTGGCCAGCGCCGCCAGCAGCAGGATGGCAAAGATGAGAAGAAAAAACGTCTTGGGCGGCAGACGCCTGTCAAGGCGCTCCAGCATAAGGGAAAACCCGGAACGGGCTTTATCGGGAATGTGTCTGGTGGTCGTCATAAGCCTGTACTATGCGTCCCACAAGGGGATGACGGATCACGTCCTCCTTGCGGAAGCGCAGGATGGCGATGCCTTCGACGCCTTTGAGCACGTCAAGGGCGTGGATTAAGCCCGAGCGCCGGCCGGCGCCCTGGTCGGGCAGGTCTATCTGGGTGGTGTCGCCGGTAATGGCCGCGCGCGAGCCGAAGCCCAGACGCGTGACGAACATTTTCATCTGTTCCGGGGTGGTGTTCTGGGCTTCGTCCAGAATGATGAAGGCGTCGTTCAAGGTGCGGCCGCGCATAAAGGCCAGGGGGGCGATTTCAATAACGCCGGTGGCAATCATTTCGGTAACGCGCTCGGCATCGAGCATGTCGTGCAGGGCGTCGTAGAGGGGTCGCAGGTAGGGGTTCACTTTTTCGGCCAGATCGCCGGGAAGAAAGCCCAGGCGTTCGCCCGCTTCCACTGCCGGTCGGGTGAGAATAAGGCGTCTTACGCGTTTGGCAAGCAGCATGGACAAGGCCACGGCCACGGCCAGATACGTCTTGCCCGTGCCGGCCGGTCCCACGGCAAAGGTCATGTCCATTGAGCGCAGGGCGGCCACGTAGTCGCGCTGGCTCAAGGTCTTGGCCACCACGGTCTTGCGGGGCGAGGCCACGAAAACCGGATCCCGGAACAGGGTTTTCAGGTCCATGTCGGGCTGAAGGGCGAGGCTTTCGTAGGCGTGGGCCACGTCGCGCGGGTGCAGGCGCGTGCCGGTCTTGAGCAGGCCGTAAAGCTGGGCCAGCAGGTTCTGGGCCAGAGCGCTTTTGCGCGCCTCGCCCCTGATGGTGACGCTCGTGCCGCGCGTGCCAATGGCAAGGCCCGAGCACCGGGCCAGAATATCCAGATTGGCGTTGTGCGGGCCGAACAGTTCGTTGGCGAGCCCGGCGTCGTCAAAAGCCACGGAAACCGGGGCGTCGGGAGCGTCTTCGGCCCGGACTGGCGGGGGGGAGGCCGCGGAGAGATTTTGCGTCATGCACATCCATGCCGGCTAGGTGATGGCGGAACCGCCGGGGAAAAAACGCCCGGGAGCATCCGTATGGCTCGTACAATACAGTGAAAGCGGACGGGCGTCCACTCAATTTCCTCGGACGCACGGCGGGGCCGCAAGCACCGTCAACTCCGCGACGGCGAGAACTCCCCACGGGGCTGTTTCCGGTTTTGCCGGCCGGCCCCGCGCATAGCGGGCCGGTTGATGGTCCAAAATATGCATGCCTCAATCCGAATGTGACGGAACAGGCACTTTTTGCCTCCCTTTCGCCGGCCGGGCGCTTTACCCGAACCCGGCGCTTTACGAGAAATCAGGAGACAGCCATGAGTGATATCAGCGGCGTAACCGGCGCCGGAACCGGCTCTTTGGTCGATTATCTTATCAAACGGGAAGAAGAATTCACCGGTCTGGACGGCGCCAACACAGCCGCCGAAAACCTGCTGAAATCGGTGCGCAAGAACAAGCAGGCCCAGGACGCCTATGGCGGCGCGGGCCTGTCGTCTTCCGTCGGCCAGGCGGCGCTCAAGCGGGCTCTTTCGGAAATGGGCGTGTCCGGCGGCAAGGTTACCTTTGCCGACATTGCCGCCTACCAGGAGCAGATGGAAACCACCTTCAGCGTGGGGCTGCGCGTGGCCCTTGCCGCAAAGGGCGTTTCGCCCGACACCGAGTTCACCCTGAACATTTCTTCCGACGGCGTGGTTTCCGTCAATTGCGACGATCCCGTGGCCAAGGAAAAAATCGAGAAATACCTGGAAGACAACCCCAAGGTTTGCGAGCAGTTCGGCTACATCCAGGCCCTGGCCAACCTGAACCGCGCCCGGCAGAGCCCGGCCGCGGCGCGCCAGGACATGCGGAACATGAAAGCGGAATTGCAGGCTTCGGCCATCGAGAGCTTTTTCGGCAACGCCCTGAGCTCCGGCATGAACTTCAGTTCCATGCTGGCCTCGTTCGGCTCGAACGGCAGCGAAGCCAGTTACTACACCGGCGTGGACTACCTGGTGTAGGGAAACGCCGATTTTTTCCGTCTGGCGTCGTTGCGGCGCCCATTTTCAAAGGGGGCAGGACTGAAGAGTCCAGCCCCCTTTGAAAATGGGCTTGCGCCTAGCCAGACGAAAAAACTCGGCGTTTCCCCAGGCGGTGTCGGCTGCCTTCTTTAAGAGGGGGAGAAGGGAGGAAAAAAGCAATCCCTTGAGAAAAGACTTGCGCCTAGAGCATTTCAATTTTGAAATTATTCACTTGAATCTGCTTAGAAAAATGGGGTTTCCAAAGGGGTTCAACCCCTTTGGCCGCCGGAGGCAATACTGCTCTTGGGCAACTTCAAAATGAATTTGCCTTGGGACTGCGACGCTTCAGCGAACCGCCCCGGCATTCCGCGCCGGGGCGGTTCGTTTATCTCTTCGCCGCGTTCACTTCGCGCCCGGACGGCTTACAAGCTCGGCCACGCGCTTGCCGAAAAGACGGGCGGTTTCCAGATCTCCGGGCAGAGGGCCCTGTTCCGGACTCGCGTCCGCCGGAGACTGCGCCATCAGGCCGGAAAACGCGCCCAGCCAGTTAATGTCGTTGCGTTGGGAGGCGAGCGTATTGGCGGGCTTCATGCCGGTGCCCGCCCAGAGCATGCCGTGCTGCATGGCCAGAGTTATCAGATAGGCGATGGTGGAGTGCTTGTCGCCGTTGATGGACCCGGAATTGGTGAACCCGGCGGCAAGTTTGTCCTGCCAGGCCCCGGCCATCCAGGGCTTGGAGGACGCATCCGCGAACTTCTTGAACTGCCAGCTCGGGCCGCCCATATACGTGGGCGTGCCAAAGATGATCCCTTGGGCCGCGGCCAGATCGTCCCAGGCGGACTCCGGGACGTTGCCGTCTTTATCAATGCTGATGGCTTTCACGGTGACGCCGGACACGCTTTTCGCGCCCTCAAGAACGGCGTCGGCCTGTTTTTGCGTGTGGCCGTAACCGGAATGGGAAATGATGATGATGTTTGGCATAGCCGGCTCCTTGATGTGAAAATGGGGGAAGCACAGTCTATATCATATCATGCTTCGCATGGACAGAGTATTATATTTCTGAAAAGAGGCTGCTGCACGGGCAGCCTTTTTTCGTCCGGAAGCTCGGGGAATCGCCCCGCGAATCCGCTGTGCGGTTTCCGGCCAAACGCCAAAGGCGCGCCTTTGAACGGTCCGGTTCAATCCGCATGGGCTCGCGCCTTTTCTCTGTCGTCCCGGCCGGCACGGCGGAGAAAGCGGTTTGTAAAGGGTGGGGCACTTTTCGAAAAAGTGTTGCACAAAAATGCTTATGCATGTAATCATATAGCACTCAGTTCCCTCTGGTCGCTGTTGTAACAGCAGTCGAGGGTGGCTTTTCACGCGGTCCGGCCCAGCCGCCGCATGTAACCACTTTTTACACGGGAGAGTGTTTCCATGAACAAGAAATTCCTTATGTTACTGGCCGCCGTACTGACCATTTCCTTTGCCGCCGCCTCGTTCGCCGCTGCTCCGCCGCCGGAAAACGACGCCATGTCGAAACCGGGCGCTGACAAGTGGGATGAAGGCAAACCGGGCAAACCGGACGCCAAGGTGCAGACCACCGGCGGCAAGACCTATCCGCCCAACGACGGCGGGGTTAAGGACGACAAGATGTCCAAGCCCGGCGCGGACAAGTGGGACGAAGGCAAGCCCGGCAAGCCCGACGCCAAGGTGCAGACCACCAGCCCGGGAACTCCGGAGGCCAAGGGCACCGGAGTTGAGGGCGGAGGATTGGCCAAGCCCGGCAAGAGCAACCTTAACTGAAGCATTTCACGAATGAAATGAGTGAATTGCTCTAGGCACGATCAAAAAGCGCTGAAATCCGAATACGCGGCGGGCTCCAAAACCGGAGCCCGCCGCTTCTTTCTTAGAGCAAATTCATTTTGAAGTTGCCCAAGAGCAATATTGCCTCCGGCGGCCAAAGGGGTTGAACCCCTTTGGAATCCCCATACGGGTAATGTAGTGTGATGATATTGCGCAATACAGGGGAAACGCCGCCAAACGGAAAAACTCGGCGTTTCCCCCCTATATCCTGTGGTGGCAGCCTATGTCGCGCTTGTTGCGCAGGGCGGCCTGGGTGATCAGGTAGGCTGTCTGGCAGCCGTGGAACAGTTCGATGATCGAGCGCGAAATGGGCGTGCTGGCGTAAAAGGTGTGGATGTGGCGCGACAGATCGCGCAGATCCTCAAAGGCCCTGGCCAGGCGGGCGCTGGTGCGGGTTATGCCCACGTAGTTCCACATGGTGTTGCGTATGGCGGCCCAGTCCTGGGCGATCAGGGCCGGGTCGTCGTTGTGCTCGTCGCCCTGGTCGCGCCAGTCGCCTATGTCCTCGTGCAGGTTCGTGAACGGCCCCAGGCCCGCGCGGACGCGTTCCGCTATGTCGTCGGCCGCCGACTTGCCCCACACCAGGGCTTCCAGCAGCGAGGTGCTGGCCAGGCGGTTGGCCCCGTGCAGGCCGGTGCAGGTGCACTCGCCCACCGCGTACAGGCGCGACAGGCTGGTGCGGCCGGCCCGGTCCACCAGAATGCCGCCGCAGAAATAATGGGCCGCCGGCACCACCGGAATGGGCTGGGTGCGAATGTCCACCCCGCGCTCCAGGCAGCTTTGCAGCACCGTGGGAAAACGCGCCTCCAGATCGTGCTTGACCGTGCGCGCGTCCAGAAAAACGCAGGGCTCGCCCGTTTCCAGCAGCTCGTCCACAATGGCGCTGGAAACCACGTCACGCGGGGCCAGTTCGCCGCGCGGGTCGCGCTTTTGCATAAAGCGCTCGCCCCTGGCGTTGATCAGGTGCGCGCCTTCGCCCCGCAGGGCCTCGGTAATCAGAAAACGCCTGGGCTCGATGTGGAACAGGGTGGTGGGGTGAAACTGCACGAACTCCATGTTCATCAGGCGCACGAACGCCCGGCTGGCCATGGCTATGCCCGCTCCCGTGGCGGTCGAGGCGTTGGAGCTGTGCAAATACACCTGGCCCACGCCGCCCGTGGCCAGCACCGTAACGTCGGCCAGCATGGTTTCCACCGTTTTGGTGGCCTCGTTGAGCACGTAAGCGCCGCAGCACTCGTCTTCCAACTGGTAGCGGTACACCAGGCCCCGGCAGTGGTGGTGCGAGGTGAGCAGGTCGATGGCCGTGTAGCCTTGCAGGCAGGTGATGCCCGGATGCCGCAGCACGGCCTGGCGCAGGCATTCCATGATGCTGCGGCCGGTGTGGTCGGCGCAGTGCACGATGCGCGGCGCCGAATGACCGCCTTCGCGCGTCAAATCCCAGGGCTCGCCGTTGGCGCCCGGCCACCAGTCTTCCCGCCGGTCAAAAGGCACGCCGATGCCGTCCATAAGCAGTTCCCGCACCGCGCCCGGACCCGCGCCGGCCAGGAAATTCACCGCCTCCGGCAGGTTGACCCCGTGCCCGGCCGTGGTGATGTCCCTGGCCAGGCTGGCGGCGTCGTTGCCGCCGGCGGCCTGGTAGATGATGCCGCCCTGGGCCAGCCAGGAGTTGGCGTTGTCCGGCGCGTCGGATGCCGCCAGCAGGGTGACGGGCACCCCCCTTTCGGCCAGGCGGAGCGCCGTGGTGCAGCCGGCCAGGCCGGCGCCGATAACCAACACGGAACGGTGACTGCGACGCGACATAGCGCTTCCTTAGAACGAGTTAATTTTGAAATGGGCCAAGAGTCGTATTGCCTCCGGCGGCCAAAGGGGTCGGGGACACAGGCTCTGTGTGACCCCCTTTGGAAACCCCGTTTGGGGGCGGGATACGGTGGATATGCGTGAGGTTACCGCGCTCCCTGAGGAATTTCGGGGCGTAAGGCTTACGCGCAGGCCGCGAGCATGCGTTCCAGCGCCTCTTTGGCCGGGGGCTTGATATCCTCCGGCACGGTGACCAGAAATTCGCTGCCTCCGGTTGCAATGTCTTCCAGAGCCGCGCCCAGGCGTTCCTCGGTGGTCTGGGCCATGTGAATGCAGGCGCTTTCCACCAGCGGCAGCACCTCCACCCGGCCCTTGTGTTCCTCGGCCAGGCGTTCCACCAGGTTTATCTCCGTGCCCACCACCACCGTGGAGCCGGCCGGGGCCTCGGCCACGTAGCGGATGATGAACGAGGTCGAGCCGGCCGCGTCCGCCGCCGCCACCACTTGGGTCGTGCATTCCGGGTGCACCACGATGCGCGCGCCCGGATGTTCCGAGCGCATGCGTTCCACCTGGCGGACCGTGAAACGGGTGTGGATGGAGCAAAACCCCGGCCAGAGCAGCAGTTGCGCCTTGTTTGCCGCGTCCGCGTCCAGGCGTTTGCCGCCTTCTTTGATGTTCAACTCGTGGCGGGCGTTTTCCGGAATGCCCAGCAGGTTGGCCGTGTTCTGCGCCAGGTTCTTGTCCGGCAGAAACAGCACCGCGTCGCCGCGTTCCCTGGCCCATTCCAGCATGATCCGGGCGTTGGCCGAGGTGCAGGTGGCCCCGCCGTGCCGGCCCACCACGGCCTTGACCGCCAGGGTGGAGTTCACATAGGCCAGCGGCACGATTTTACGGCCCGTGCGGCCGAGCGTGCCCATGATGTCTTCCAGCAGGTCGGCCGGGGACATGAGGGCCATGCTGCACTCGGCCGAGGGCTCCGGCAGATAGACGCGCTGGCCCGGCTTGGCCAAGAGGGCCGAGGATTCGGCCATGAAATACACGCCGCAGAACACGATATACTCTGAATCCGCCTTGGCCGTGCGCCGCGCCAGTTCGAGCGAATCGCCCCGAAAGTCCACGTGCCGGATCACTTCCTCGGCCTGGTAGTGGTGGCCCACGATGGTCAGGGCCGGGCCGAGTTCCCGGCGGCGTTCCTCTATGCCTTGGTACAACTCTGAATGCGTCATCGGATTGTCCTTGCCGCTTTTCCGAAAAAAAGATTGCGCCCGGCACCCTTTGGGGGGCCGCGCAGTGAATGGCATCATGCAGTATCCCGCATAATCGCGTTCCTGTCCACCGCCTTGTGCGGGGCTGCGCGGCCGCGGGAAAGGACGCCCGCCGCAGGATGCACGCGCGGGATGACCGTGAAGGATGCCCGCTCGGCCGGGAAGGGGGCGGGGGAGATAGAGCTTGGCTGGCCTGAACGCCCAACCGGCCGACGATGGGGTATCGCCGGCCGGTTGGGGTGTGCCTTTGTGTTCCTATATGATCGCCGCTCCGCTGGCGCTGATGAGCTTTCCCTTTCTGTACAGCGCTTTTCCGTTCAGCTTGCCGCGCGTGTCGTAGCGTTTGGCAAGGCCCTCCGGCTGTCTGACTCGTCACTTGTGCGGGCAGCGGATAGTCGTTGCCGTGGGACGTTGCCATCTGGGAACCGCTTTCGTTACCCCCGCCAGGCGTACTGGCAAACCGCCCCAAATTATCCCGGCTGACCTTTGACTCATCAAAGTTTTCCTTGCTCCACAATCCCGTGGGGTCCACGCGGCTGACCGGGTCATCCATGCAGTAGTCATACAAATCCCCGTCGCCGCGACGGTCCCTGGCCGGATCGAGGGCGGTGAAGCGTCCCACTGTGGGGTCGTAATCACGCCAGCCGAAGCGCACCAGCCTTGTGTCGGGATCTGCCAGTCCGCCGGCGAAACCGATGGGCAGGTGGAGGTTC
>JAVBOI010000112.1:0-47308 GCA_031550695.1 Desulfovibrio sp.
TGTGGTTGTGCTGTTTTTTGTTTTATATTTTTTTCACATAATATAAACTTTGTCGTCCCTCTAAACCCACACATACGGTGTTGCCAACGGGGGCACCCCCGGGGGCCCCGCCGGAGGCAATAATTCTCTTGGACAACTTCAAAATTAATAGACTCTAAGATTCCGGATAAACCGAAAACACCGCCGCCTTGCCCGGCGCGAGCGCGCCCAGATGCTTAAGGCCAAGGGCGTGGGCGGCGTTGAGCGTGGCCATGCGCAGAGCCGCCCTGTCCGAGAATCCCCAATAATCCTCGGCGGCCTTCATTTCCCGGCGCATGTCGATATCCTCGTTGGAAGCCAGGCTGTCCGTGCCCAGGCAGAGCAGCACGCCCTGTTCTGCCATCAGATCGGCCGGGGCCAGGCCCACGCCGATAAAGCGGTTGCTGCGCGGGCACAGGCAGACGCTTGCCCCGGTTCGGACAAGTATGGCAACATCGGCCGGCGAACAACGCACGCAGTGCACGGCCAGGGTGTTCGGGGCCAGCAGGCCGAGGGCTCCGGCATGCTCCACCGGCCGCAGGCCGGGATGTCGCCAGTCCGGGGGCAGCAAACGCCCGTGAAGCATGTCGTACAGATTGCCCTTGCCGTGCAGCAGGCAGTCATCTTCCTCCGCGCATTCGGCAAGATGCATGCTGAAAGGACGCCCACGTTCCCGGCACCAGTCAAAAGCGGCGCGCAGCCCTTTCGGATCGGTGCTGTACAGGGCATGCCCGGACACGGCGCACCAGGGATGACGATCCGGCGTCAGATCAGCGGCGGCTTCCGGGCAATAACCTTGCGCGGCCAGTTCCTGCGGCACGCGTCCGGCCAGGGCGAGCCGGTCGGAGCCGAGAACTTCAAGAAAGTGCGTGACGCCGCAGGCCTGCCCGGCTGCTTGCGCCACCAGGGCCGGGTTGCGGCTCCCCACGTCGCCCACGTGGACCGTGCCGCCGCCCACGACCTGTTTCAACAAGATGGCGCGGATGCTTTCCAGCAGGGTGTCCGGTGAAACCGGCCGGCTGGCCTGGGCAACAAGGCTCCGCACCCAGGAAGTGAAACCCGCGCCGCCGGGCACGGCCCCGGCCAGGTACGAAAGTTCCAGGTGACAATGGGCGTTGACAAGACCGGGCGCAATCCGCACCTCACCAAGATCCGTGACCGGACAAAGGGAATGCGGCCCGCGCCGAAAAGCGGCAAAGGACTCCACAGCCAGAATGCGCCCGTTGTCCGCGACAAGCACGCCATCGTCCAGCACGGCCAGCGGGGCCTCAAGCGCGGACCGAGTCCGGGCCGGGTTTTCGCCCATAAGAGAGACGACGGATTTTGCCCGAAATGCCTTGACCATGAATATGCCTGAACGCCCGTATTGAAGAAAATACACGCAGAAGTCCCAGATGCACCGCAAACTCTGCCTCATGCACGCCAATTGCCAAGGAGACGAACTGGAAACGCTCCTTACGGCTTCAACCGCGTTTAACCGGACCTACCGGCTGACCCGGCGCACGAACTACACCCGTGAACCGCTCAACCCTCGGGAACTGGCCGACTGCGATCTTTTTTTGTACCAGCACCTGGGCGAACCCTGGGGGGATCTGTCCTCGGCCGCCCTGCTGCGGCAGCTGCCGGCCACGGCGTTGGCCGTCCGCATCCCCAACCTGATGTTCAAGGGCTATTGGCCGTTCTGGACGAGCAACAGCCCCATCGCCTTTGGCGACAGTCTGTTGAACCGCCTTATTGACGAAGGCGCGCCCAAGCCCGTGATACTCCGCATTTACCTGCATGGCAACATACAGACCTTTGTTAATCTTAAAGCATCACTTGAAGAAACTATTGCTATTGAACGACACAAAGAGCAACAATCGCCTGTAAAAACTGTTGATTTTTTACTCTCCCGCTGGAAGCGCCGCCTTATGTTCCACACCATCAACCATCCGGGCCGGGAAATGCTGGTTCATACGGCAGACGGCATTCTGGAAGCCGCCGGGCTGCCTCCTCTTGGCCAGGGTGAGCTTGCCGCCGCCTTTGCCAGGGGCCTGCCCTCCTATACTGACTTTGATTTGCCCATACATCCGCAGGTGGCCGCCTTTCACGGCCTGAACTTCGCCGGGCCGGAACAGCGCTACGCTGTTTTCGGCCGGACCATGACCTTTGAGGCCTATATTTCGCGCTACATAGATTGCCGCCTTAACGGCATGGGCGATAACTTCATCGGCTATCTGCAACTGGTATGACAAGGAAACGCATGAACGCCAACGCAATCATCCCCGCCACCATCATCGTCAACGCCGCCATGGAAAAAGGCGGCATCCGCCTCACGCTCTGCGGCCGGGACTGGACCCTGCTTCGGCCGGACGATCTGGAATCGCTGTGGGAAACCCTTTCGGATGATGAATTCAACGACGACGAGCGCCTGCCCTACTGGGTGGAACTCTGGCCGGCCAGCCTGGCCCTGGCCCAGTGGCTTAAGCGCAATCAGGAGCGCATTGCCGGCCGGACCTGCCTGGATCTCGGCTGCGGCCTCGGGTTCACCGCCCTGGCCGGCGTCTGGCTCGGGGCCAAAGTGCTGGCCATGGACTATGAGGCCGAAGCCCTGACCTTTGCCCGTAAAAATGCTGTTGCCAACAATCTGCCCGATCCCCTTTGGGTGATCATGGACTGGCGCAGCCCGGCCGTGGTCCCCAAAAGCTGCGACTTCATCTGGGGCGGCGACGTCATGTACGAAACCCGCTTTGTTGAGCCGGTGTTCGCCTTTCTCGCCCACGCCCTGGCCGACAACGGCCTGGCCTGGATAGCCGAGCCGGGCCGGAACGCTTACGAGCACTTTAAACGCGTGCTGCTTTCCAGGGGCTGGCGCTTCCGGTGCGTGGCGCGCGAGCGCGTGGAGCCGCTGCACACGCAGGATATTCCCGTGTCCGTCAATCTTTGGGAACTGTCGCGGGGGTAAGAAAGAAGCAGGCCGAACCGGATTGTCGTCATACGAAAACCATGCGGAAATATTATTTTTTTAGGTTTTGTATTCGCGCTATCGTCCTTGACATTGCGGACGAAAGGTGCTTTGCTGGCGTCATGTTTTACCTTCCTGTTATTCTTTTCTGAATGCATCACAGTTCACGCGGCTGTTCTTGTCTCCAGGCAAAAACCCATCTTATTGCTCTAACGATTTTCTCTTTGCCAACCGGGCCGTACGGCGGCCTTTTGTTCGCAGTGTGCGCAGGCATGGTTTGCTAAAACGTTCAAACCAGTCAAGGAGAATGCGGAAATGGCAGTTTACGAGATTAAGCCGGAATTTTACAATTACGTGTTCAGCCCCTACCTTGAACCCGCGATCAGGATCAAACGCGGTGATACGGTTGTATTGTACACTGAAGACGCTTTTGAAAGCCGGATCAAAACCCACGACGATCTGCCCGCCAAAGCGCTGAAAACCGCCAAATTCCTTAACCCCCAGACCGGTCCCGTCTATGTGGAAGGCGCTGAGCCCGGCGACACCCTGGTAGTGGACTTCAAAAGCATAGAGTTCACCCGCGACTGGGCAGTCAGCGCCGTTATCGAATACTTCGGCGGCCTGCAATCCAATGAAATGACCCGCACTCTTCAGGCTCCGCTCAAGGAAAGGGTCTGGCTGTGGAAAGTGGTGGACGGCGGCAAAGCCTTTTACAACGAAGAAATGCGGATAAAAATTCCGGCCGCCCCCTTCTGCGGCACCTGCGCCACCGCCCCGGATCTGGAAGCTATCCAGGCCCTTACCCCCGGACCCTTTGGCGGCAACATGGACGTGCCCGACGTCAAGCCCGGCAACAAAATTTATCTGCCCGTGTGGAATCCGGGCGGCCTGTTCTATATAGGCGACTGTCACGGCAACCAGGGCCAGGGCGAACTCTGCGGCGTGGCCCTGGAAATCACCGCCAAAGCCACGGTGACCTTCGACGTCATCAAAGGCCAAACAATATCCTGGCCGCGCATAGAATCTCCGGACAAGATCATGGCCGTGGGCAGCGCCAAACCCATGGAAGACGCCGCCCGTATCTCCTACGCCGAGTTGATGAAATGGATGGTGGCCGACTACGGCTTCACCATGGAGGAAAGCTACCAGCTCTGCACCCAGGTTGGCGGGCTGTATGTAGGCAACATGGTGGATACCGTATATTCGCTGGTTGCCTCCATTGATAAAAAGTATCTGAAACGCCAGTAATCCTCCTCTGGATCCGCACTGTGCCCGTGGCAAAAAGCTGAACCCCACCGGCGGCCGGCTGATGTTCCGCAAGCCGGCCGTCGGCGATATACCCTCCGGCCACGCCCTGACGGGTGTCGGCCGGGACGCAACCGGAGGTTTTGTATGATGCAATCGCCTCAAGCGGCGCCCAAATACCGCTGGACCATCCTGGGGGTGAATTTTCTCTTTCTCACCTTCGCCTATGCGGGGCTCTCCGCCTGGTCCATAGCCGTTCCCCAACTGGCTCAAACTTTCTCTCTCACCCCTACCCAAACCCAACTCGGCTCTTCGGCCCTTATGGCCGGCTATGCGATCGGAAGCTTTTTCGAAGCCCTGTTGTCCGCGCGCATCGGGCCGAAAAAAACCGGCCTGCTGGCCGCCATTCTGCTGCTTATCCCGCAGTTCACCATTCCCCTGGTCGGATCGTACTGGCTGATCCTCCTGCTCCGCTTTATCCAGGGCTGGGGCATCGTCTGGTTCGTTACCGTGTCCATGACCACGGCCTGGTTCCCGCTCAAGGAACGCGGGCTGGCCTCCGGCGTGGTCGGCGGCGCCATTCCGGCCGGTATCGGCCTGGGCGGCGTTATTGCCGCCGGCCTTCTGAACGTTACCGAAACATGGCAGCAGGCTTTCACCTACTTCGGCATTCTGGTGCTTGTCGTGGCTTTCCTCTGGGCCATGTTCGCCGAAGACGCCCCGGCCGATCTGTATGCCGATCCTTCCGAGCCCGCCGCCGGTCCCGCGACCGGCGCGCAGGTGAACCCCTTCAAACTGGCCGCCGGCTGGCTGGTGGCCCTGTGCCTGTTCTTCAACGCCTTCCAGCTTATCGGCTTCAACTCCGTGCTGCCCAATTACATGTATGACCTCAAGTATACGCCGGCCCAAGCCGGAACGGTCATACTCTTCTGCGGCCTTATCGGCGTGCTTTCCACCCCGCTCGGCGGCGTGTTCTCCGACTGGCTGGCCGCCAGAGGGGTATCGCCCATAAAGGCCCGTTCCTATGTCATGGCCATACCGGGCTTTCTGGTGGCCGGCATCGCCACCATCGCCTTTCCCTTCATGGCGCCCGCTGGCTACTCCGACCTGATGCTGGTGGCCGTGATCGCCTGCTGGGGCGTGCCCCTGACCAACGCCTCCATCGGCGCTCTGCCCCTGGACATGCTGAAGAACCCGGATATCGCCGGCAAGCTGTTCGGCATGACCATTCTCATCGGCCTGTTCGGCGCGGTGGTGGCGCCTTTCCTCATCACCTTCATCAGTTCCGTCGCCGGGTGGACCACGGCCTTTATCATTCTTGGCGTCGCGGCCCTTGTGGGCACGGTGCTCGGCATCATCATTCCCGGCAAATTCAAAGATTAAGCGAGACAAAACGCTCACGTAACACGCGGCATCCGGCTCCGGCCGGATGCCGCGCCTCTCCGGAGAAACGGCGCATGCCCCTGCACACTCTCCGAACGGCCCATGTGCAGACGACCTTTGTTTGCAGCGGCAAATGCATCCACTGCCCCTACCCGTACTGCATGCACTCGCAATACCACGGAGTCATGAACGACGCCGTGTTTCAGATCGTCCTTGACCGGCTCGCCCGGCTGACCCTGGACACGGTCTGCCCCTGCCTTGAAAACGAGCCCTTTGCCGATGCGGCCATTTTTGAACGGGCCGAGGCCCTGTTCCGGGTCTGCCGCGCCCGGCGGCTGGAGTTCACCACCAACGCCGTGCTGCTCGATGCCGTGAAGCGAAAACAACTGGCCGAACTGCTCGAAGACAAAGCGCATGAAGTCCGAGTGATTTTTCACGGCACGCGCAAAGAGCAGTACGCCGGCGTTATGGGCGTTCCCTTTGGGGAGAGCCTGGAAAACGTCATCGGGCTGCTGCATCTGGCTGAAGAGGCGGATCTGCGCGTGGCCGTTCACTGCGCGGGCAAAGGCGTTGCCGGCTCGCTTTTTCAGGGCTACCAGTGTCCGCAAGGCGACTTTATCCGCTTTTGGGAAGAAATTTTTCATAAGCACGGCATCCGCAAACGCCCCGAACTGCGCTACCGGCCCATTCTCGACCGGGCGGGCAGCAGCCTGCACCGGGGCGGGGCCTGCCTGCTCGCTCCGGTGCGCGATGACCTGACGGGCCTGCACTGCCCCCGCGTTTCGGAACACCTGCATATCCTTCATACCGGGGAACTTGTCCTGTGCTGCATGGATTACGAGGCGGAAACGATCTTCGGCGACATCACAAAAGACGACCTGCCCCGCATTTTCGCGGGCAAGGACCGGAAGCTGCTTGCGGATTCCGCGCGCGGCCTGCGCGCCTCGCCGCCCGATTTTCTCTGCAAACGGTGCCTGTATCCGGGGGATAAGACCGCCCTGCCGTGACAAACGCGCTTTTTTCGCCAAGTGCGGATTAACTTTGAAATTATCCTCCAACACATAGCAAACACAATTGGGGTTTCCAAAGGGGTTCACACAGAGCCTGTGTCCCCGACCCCCTTTGGCCGCCGGAGGCAATACGACTCTTGGACAACTTCAAAATTGATTTGCCCTCCCCCCTCCCGGCCAAACCCGGCGCTTGTGCTGCGGTCAAGCTGTGCATATAGTGAGTCCGGTCCGGCCGGGCTCTCTACCGGAAAACCTTTGGCAGCGCCGCACTTCAGTGCGCGGGAAACCTTATGGGAAACACCATTCGTTTCGGCGTGTCGCTTGACTCCGAATTGCTTGAGCGTTTCGACGCCCTGTGCGCCCAGCGCGGCTATGAAACCCGCTCCGAGGCCATCCGGGATCTTTTGCGCAACACCCTGGTGGAGCAGGAATGGGAAGACAGCGGCAAAGACATCGCCGCCACCCTTACCCTGGTCTACGATCACCACAAAAGCGATCTGGCCCAGAAAGTGACCAACGCCCAGCACGGCGCCCACCACCTGATCATCACCACCCTGCACGTCCATCTCGATCACCACAACTGCCTGGAAGTGCTGGTGCTCAAAGGGCCGGGGGTTGAGGTGCGCGGCCTGGCCGAACGCCTTATCGCCACCAAGGGCGTAATGTTCGGCAAACTCTCCCTGGCCACCACCGGAGCGAACCTATGCTGACCGAGCGCCCCGGAGCGGCCGCCCCCATCTCTCCCATGGAAGACGTGCAGAACAGGCAGGCCGATGTGGCCATGTCCATTGACAGCGTTGGCGTGCGCAACCTCAAGCGTTCGATCCTGGTCAGCCGCCGGGCCGGCGGTCCCATCCACACCGTGGCCACGGTCGAACTGGGCGTGGAGTTGCCTTCCTCCTTCAAGGGCACGCACATGAGCCGCTTTGTCGAAGCCCTTGAGAACTGGAACGAAGATTTAAGCTACACCAGCATGAAAACACTGCTTGAAGACATCAAGCATCGCCTTCATGCCAGAAAGGCCCAGATTATCTTTGCTTTTCCCTTCTTTCTGCGCCGCCGCTCCCCGGTGAGCGACGCCTCCGGCACTCAAGGCTATGAATGCCGCCTGACCGGCGAGCTTGGCGACGGCAAGCCCGCTTTTCTTCTGGAAATGTCCGTGCCGGTCATGACCGTCTGCCCCTGCTCAAAAGCCATCAGCGACGAAGGCGCGCACAGCCAGCGGGCCGACGTGCGCATCGCCCTGCGCCTCAGGGGCTTCAACTGGCTTGAGGAATTCATCGAAATCGCCGAAAGCTCCGCCTCTTCCCCCACCTACCCGCTGCTGAAGCGCGAGGATGAAAAATACGTCACCGAACAGGCTTTCGCCTCACCCTGCTTCGTGGAAGACGTGGTCCGCAACATCGCCGGCCGGCTGGAAAGCCACCCCCAGGTGGCCTGGTTCCGCGTGGAAGTGGAAAGCTACGAATCCATCCACGCCCACAACGCTTTTGCCTGGATCGAGCGGACCGTGGGGTGAGGACTGGAGGATTGATGACTTACTCACTGCGACGACCGTTTCTCTTTATCCTTGTTGCGGCATGCTTGCTCCTGTCGGGTTGCCTGACCAGCGAAACGCCTATTCTGGCCGAATCGGCCGATGTGACAGTGGCCGATTTGTCAGGAACCTACACGTCCCGCACGACGGGCGAGCCGGCGATCGTGACCAGGGAAGGCAACAACCGTTTTCTGGTGAAACGCGGCGACAGCGAGCCGGAAGAAGCGATCCTTGTTCCGCTGGATGTTCCCGGAACCTATCTTATGCAATTTTATGACGGAAAGGACTACTTACTCACCCCGATACTGGTTACGGAAGATCGGGTGGTTGTGTCCATGTTCGCGGCGGCCGTGCAGGAATCGCTCGGTTCCGCCCTCAATGAAGCCGATCATTTCCGTCAGCTCGCGGCGTCCCTTCTGGCGAACAATCTTAAGGCCATCCTGAAAAAGCACGACATAGAAGTTGACAAGGACTACAAGCTGCTGCATCAGCCTACCCCAAAGGCCTTGGTCGCCTTTTTCAACGAATGCGTCCGCGAGCCCGGCACGCTGACCGATGGCGAGGTGTTGACGAAGAAGAAATGAAAAACTCACTCGCGCCAAACAAAAAACTGTAATACCCCGCCACGGACCGATTACTTTTGATTGGAAAAACATCTTTTGACACCATGCATATCGTCCTCTTTGAACCGGAAATTCCGCCTAACACAGGTAATGTGGCCAGGCTGTGCGCGGCCACGGGCGCTGAACTGCACCTGATTGAACCCCTGGGATTCAGCCTGGAAGATCGCTATTTGAAACGGGCCGGTCTGGACTACTGGCCGCACGTGCGCGTGTTCGTCTGGCCCAATCTGAGCGCGTACCGCGATGGGCCGGGCAGGGACAAGCGCCTGGTGGCCAGCAGCAGCCGCTCCGGCGAGCCGGTGCACCATTTCGCCTTCAGCCGCGAAGACGCCCTGCTGCTCGGGCCGGAAACCAGAGGCCTGCCCGATCCGGTGCTGGAAAGCGTGCCCTGGCGGGTGCGCATCCCCATTTCCGACAAGGTGCGGAGCCTCAATCTGTCCACGGCCGCCGGCATCCTGCTCATCCAGGCCATGGCCCGCACCGGCCTGCTGGATGAGGCAGGCCGCCAATAGCAATCTCTATGACCGCGTGATGTGACGTGTCCTCCATGCCAGACCTTTCGCTTTCCCAGTTTTTCGGATTGATTTCCTGCCCGTGGTGGCTGCCGCCCCTGGCTCTGCTGCTCGATCTGCTGCTGGCCGACCCAAAACGCCTGCCGCATCCGGTGCAGGGCATAGGCTGGTTGGCCGCGCGCCTTGAAGGCCCGGCCAGGCGCGCGGGCCATCCGCTGACGGCGGGCGCGCTGGTCATGGGCATTCTGTTGTGCGTCACGGGCGGCGCGGTCATGGCCCTGGTCAATCTGCCCCACGGGTTGGGGATTCTGGCGGCGCTCTACTTTTCCTGGTCCGGCCTGGCCCTTGGCGGCCTTTTGCGGGAAGGCGCGAACGCATTGCGTCTTGTGGAACGGGCCGGAGAGAACCCGGAAGCCCTCGCCGAGGCCCGCAACGCCGTACAAATGCTGGTGTCGCGGGACACCGGGGCCATGGATGCCGACGACCTTTGTCGTTCCCTGGCCGAAAGCGTGAGCGAAAACCTGAACGACGCTTTTGTGGCCCCCTTTTTCTGGCTGCTGCTCGCCGGGCCGGTGGGGATGTGGCTGTACAAATGCGCCAGCACCATGGACTCCATGTGGGGATATACAAACGAACGCTGGCTGCTGCTCGGCCGGGCCGCCGCCCGCCTGGACGATGTTCTGGCCTGGATTCCGGCCCGCCTCACCGTGCTCCTGATGTTGGTAACGGCCAGAATCGCCCGCATCTTCCATAACGTGAGCGTCCCTCTGCCCAGTTGGCCGGGTTGGGCGATTGTCGCCCGGCAGGCCAGGCTGTCGGCCAGCCCCAACGCCGGCTGGCCCATGGCCGCCGCGGCCTGGCTGTTCAACGGCAAAACCGGCGGTCCCACGCCGTACCACGGACAGGTGGTGCACAAGCCCGTTATGGGGCCGGAAGAAGGTCGCTGGACCATAGCCGGCACAGCCGTCCTGATCCGCCATGCCCGGTGGACCGGAATCGCGGCCGGGTTCTTGGGAACCTTCCTTTTCTGGGGCGCGGGCGTCCTGCTCCGCTAGAGCATTTCACGAATGAAATGAGTGAAATGCTCTAGTCAACTTCACAATTGATTTGCTCTAAGTTTTTGCGCGCGCCTCTTCTTCCGTTGCAATCTCGATTCTGTGCTGGACTCTATAGGCTTCCTGTGCGAAAATGCGAAAAGCGGCGAAGGGCTGCGCAAAAACAGTCGCCAACCGGCGCTGTGCGTGTCTTTGCCCGTTGGCCGGTCCTGTTGTCCGGCAGAGTCTGACCGCTTTACGCCACTTTTTTGCCTTCAGGTGAACCACTCATGACCAACGCGTACTGGCGCCATAAAGATCTGCTGGATACAAAAGAGCTGTCCCCTTCGGAAATCACCTATATTCTCGATACCGCGGAACAGTTTCAGGAAATCAATACCCGCCCCGTCAAAAAGGTGCCCACCCTCCGGGGCAAGGGCATCATTCTTTTTTTCGCCGAACCGAGCACGCGCACCAAAACCTCTTTTGACATGGCCGGCAAGCGCCTTTCCGCCGACACCTTTTCCCTGGCCACGGCCGGCAGCAGCCTGGTCAAGGGCGAAAGCCTCAAGGATACGGCCCTGACCCTTCAGGCCATGGCCCCGGACATTATTGTCATCCGCCACTCATCAAGCGGCGCGGCCCAATATCTGGCCGAGCGCCTTGACTGCTCGGTGGTCAACGCCGGCGACGGCTGGCACGCCCACCCCACCCAGGCCCTGCTCGACGCCTACACCCTGCGCCAGCACTGGCAGGGCGCCATGCGCGGCAAATCGCTGCTTATCGTCGGCGACATCACCCACAGCCGGGTGGCCCGTTCCAACGTGCATCTGCTGACCCAGATGGGTGTTTCCGTGCGCGTGTTCGCGCCGCGCACCCTCATTCCCAGGGGCATCCACACCTGGCCGGTCACCTTGTGCCACAGCCTGGACGAGGCCGCTGACGGCGTGGACGCCATCATGTGCCTGCGCCTGCAACTGGAGCGCCAGCAGGCCGGGCTGCTGCCGGATCTGACGGAATACGCCACGCGCTTCTGCGTCACCCGCCGCCATATGGACATGGCCGCTCCCGGCGCCCCGTTGCTGCACCCCGGCCCCATCAACCGGGGGCTGGAAATAGCCTCGGATATCGCCGACGACGTTCAAAGCCGCATTCTGGATCAGGTTACGGCGGGTGTGGCCGTGCGCATGGCCATACTGTTCATTCTGGGAACGCGTCAGGATCAGGCGTAAATTCGGTCGAACTTTTTTCGCACAGGGAGCCTTTCATGCACTCGGCAGACACGCAACCGGACTTCACGCCGCCCCCCGCGGTCATTCTGGTGAGCAACGCGCTCATTCCCAGTTCGGGCAAAAACGTCGCCCACGACGTGCTGGCGCGGGAAGGCCGCATAGAAGCCTGCGCCCCGGCCGGAAGCATTGAGCTTTCCGCCGACGACAAGCCCGTGGCGCTCTGCGTGGACGCCACCGGCAAACGCCTGTTGCCCAGCCTTATCGACGCCCACGTGCACCTGCGCGAGCCGGGGTTCGAGTACAAGGAAGACGTGGATTCGGGCCTGCGCGCCGCCGCGCACGGCGGTTTCGGCGCGGTCATGGCCATGGCCAACACCAAACCGGTGAACGACGCCGCTTCGGTCACGCGCTACATGCTGGAAAAAGCCGCCCTGCACCACCCGCACGGCCCACGCCTGCTGCCCGTGGGCGCTTTGACCGTGGGTTTGGCGGGCAAGGAGCTCGCCCCCATGGGCGAACTGGCCGAGGCCGGCTGCGTGGCCTTTTCCGACGACGGCCGGCCGGTCACCAATACGGAGATTTTTCGCCGGGGCATGGAATACGCGGCCCAGTGGGGACGCGTGGTCATTGACCACTGCGAGGACGAATTCCTGGCCAAGGGCGCCCACATGAACGAGGGCGACACCAGCGCCCGCATCGGCGTCAAGGGCCAGTCCACCGTGGCCGAGGCTCTGCACGTGGCCCGCGACATCCTGCTGGCCGAATACCTGGATCTGCCCGTGCATCTGGCCCACATCAGCTGCCGGCAGTCCGTGGAACTGATCGCCTTTGCCAAACAGCGCGGCGTCAAGGTCACGGCGGAAACCTGCCCCCACTACCTTACCCTGGACGAAACCCGCCTTGAGCGTTACGACGCTTCGGCCAAGGTCTGCCCGCCGCTGCGCGCGCCCGAGGATGTGCTCGCCCTCAGAAAAGCCGTAGGCGAAGGCCTGTTCGACATGTTCGTGACCGACCACGCCCCGCACGCTCCGCACGAAAAGGATCAGCCCCTGGATGAGGCCCCCAACGGCTTTATCGGCCTGGAAACCGCCCTGCCCCTCACCTGGGGCTTTGTCCGCCAGGGACTGCTCTCCGAACAGGCGCTGATTCACATGTGGCACGCCGGGCCGGCCAGGGTGTTCGGCATACCGGTTAACAACTTTCTTCCCGGCGATTCGGCGGATTTTTTCCTCTTCGACCCGGATCTGGAATGGCAGGTCAGCCGCGAAACCCTGCACTCCAAAAGCATCAACACCCCGTTCCTGGGGCAGACTCTGCGCGGCAAGGTGACGGCCCACTGGATTGGAGGCCGCCGCATTATCTGACAGCATACGGCAAGGTTTACGTTGCCAAGCGCATATTTTCCGCAACGGCTGGAATCGACGGGAAAAAGCGCCCGGATTCAGCCATGGCCCATAGCCGCTTTTCCCGACGTCCTGCTCCGGCAGGCATACTCCTAGGAGGAAATGATGACGCAGCCTTCATTCAAGGACGCCATCACCATTTGCAAATCCATCATGCGCAACGGCTTTGACGCCCATGTGGTCAACACCCAACTTCAGCATGATTTGATAGTTGCCCTGGGCGACGCGGAAATCGATCTGGCCACTGACGCCGCTCTTGACGAGCTATCCAAGATATTTCCCAACCTGATCCGCGATGAGGACAAGGACAACCCCGGCCTCACGGCCATGATGCGTGAAAACGGCGTGCTCTACCGCTTTTACCACATGAACATCGCCGACGCGTCGCTTCCTGACAGCAGTTTGACGCGCCTCACGCCCACTATCCTCATGCGCATGCGCAAGCTCGGCCCCCTGCCCGGTTCCCTGATCAGCGGCATGGCCTCGCTCACCCCGGCCACCACGGACGGGCACCACGGTTTTGACGATTTCTCCAAAAAGGAAATCAAGCTGGAAGGCCTGCCCGAGGAAACCCTGCGCAGCGACTACCTGCTGGCCATCCGCGCCTTTCGCTTCGCGGCCAACTATGATCTGCCCATTGAGCCCAACACCTGGATGAGCATTGTGCGCTCTTCCCAGACCATTCTCGATTACGTGCCCATCCAGCACATCATGGACGAATGGCGCAAAGTGGCGGCGGAAAATATGTGGAAGTTCATACGCCTGCTCTTTGACAGCCAGATCATGCACGGTATTCTGCCGGAAATCGCCGGCCTGGCCCGCGTGCGCCAGACCAAGAACGACACCGGCGTGGAAGAAAGCGTGCTTGAGCACACCTTCAACTGCGTGCGCTACTACCCGGAAGGTGAATTCCATCACGACTGGTACGGCACCTTTGCCATGCTTTTTCACGATGTGGGCAAGCTCTACACCGGGGAACACTACCAGGGCCGCTGGACCTTTTACGAGCACCATCGCGTGGGCGCCAAAATCACTCGCAAGATCCTGCGTCGCCTGCACATGCTGCCCGAAGATACCGAACTGATCTGCCATCTGGTGGGCAACCACATGCGCTTCCAGTTCATGATGACCGACAAGGGCATTCGCCGCTTCAAGTCCCAGGACGAATACCCCCGCCTGATTGAAATGTCCCGCGCCAACATCAAGGCCCGCGAGGACAACTACACGGCCTTCAACCACAACACCAAATACCTGGAACGGGCGGAAATGCCCGAGCAGATGCTCGAACCCTTCCTGAATGGCAACGAGATCATGGAATACACCGGCCTCAAGCCCGGCCCGCACGTGGGCCACATACGCCAGGCCCTGCTCACGGCCCAGATAGCCGGCGAGGTCAACACCCGCGCGGAAGCCATCTCCTTTGCCCGGCACTACGCCGAAGAGCGGCAATAGAAGAGAGTGAGAAAGGGGATTATTCAGATCCGGGGGGAAGGGAAAGGAACCTTTTAGAGCAATTAACGCTTGAAAGAGTCGCTTAACGGCGGGCAAGGCCCGCCTACGCCTCTTTCGCGGCAAGGATTTGAGGACAAATCCTTGCAGAGCAATTCACTCATTTCATTCGTGAAATGCTCTAAGGAAGAGTTCCTTTCCCTTCCTCCGGACCCCCCATCTCTATCCTTCAAACCTTTTCGTTTTAGGGGGGTACCCGAGTGGAAGCACAAAAACTCTTGCTTTGAACAGGGCTCCCCGGCAGAAGAGATACGCAAACCGGCCGCCCGTCCGAGGCGTCAGCAACCCAGGAGGATGTTATGAAAATAGGCTATATCGGTCTTGGTCTCATGGGCAAACCTTGCACGCTTAATCTGATCAAGGCCGGGCACAGCCTGTACGTATGGGCGCGCCGGCCGGAGGCGACCAAGGAACTGGTGGAAAAGGGCGCCGTCGCTTGCGCCACCATTGCCGAGGTCGCGGCCCAGGTGGACGTGCTTTTTCTGAACGTGACCAACTCCAGCGACGTGGAAGCGATCCTGTTCGCCGACAACGGCGTGGTCAAGGGCGGCAAAAAAGGACTTATCGTCGTGGACATGAGCACCATTTCCGCCATTGCCACCCGGAACATGGCCAGGCGACTGGAAACGCACGGCATTGAACTGGTGGACGCCCCGGTTTCCGGCGGCACCATAGGGGCCATCAACGGCACGCTGACCATCATGGTCGGCGCGAGCGAAGCCACGTTCGAGCGCGTCAAGCCCCTGCTGCTGCACATGGGCAAAACCGTCACCCGCATCGGCGACACCGGCGCCGGGCAGGTGGCCAAAAGCTGCAACCAGATAGCCATTACCGGCACCATTATGGCCGTTGCCGAGGCCATTCATTTTGCCAGGGCCGCCGGCGTGGACCCCGCGCCCATTCGCGAAGCTCTGCTCGGCGGCTTTGCCGGCAGCAAGATACTGGAAATCCACGGCAACCGCATGATCACCGACGACTATGCTCCGGGCTTCAAAACGATCCTGCATACCAAGGATATGGGCATTGTTCACGATATCGCCGAAGAACTGGGCCTGAACATGCCCGTATCGGAAACCGGCCTGAACATGCTGAAAGAAACCGTCAAAGCCGGCTACGGCGAACTCGATTCCTCGGCCATGTACAAGCTTGGAGAGAAAAAGTAGCTCTCGGGAAAAAAGAGCTGCCCGGCCGGAATCTCAACTCCTCATGGAGAAGAGAATCGGAAAAAACCACGCCGGAGGAGACAGGAAACCGGTTCCTTTCTCCTCCGGCGGTTGCTATACCGCTCCGCTGAAGGCGTTGCGACAAGGAAAGCGGCATGAAGATTGGCTATATCGGTCTCGGATTCATGGGCAAGCCCTGCGCCCTTAACCTGCTCAAGGCCGGGCACAGCCTGCATGTGTGGGCGCGCCGGCCGGAAACCGTCAGGGAAGTGCTGGAAAAGGGAGCGCGCCTTTGCGACAGTATTGCCGATGTGGCGGCTCGGGTGGAGGTGCTTTTTCTCAACGTAACCAATTTCAACGACGTGGAATCCATTCTGTTCGCCGACAGCGGAGTGACCGCGGGCGGCCGAAAGGGCCTCATTGTCGTGGACATGAGCACCATTTCCGCCATTGCCACCCGTGATATGGCGAAACGCCTGGAACCTTACGGCATCGAACTGGTGGACGCCCCGGTTTCCGGCGGCACCACCGGGGCCATCAACGGCACGCTTACCGTCATGGCAGGCGCCGGTCAGGCCACTTTTGAGCGCATACGGCCCCTGCTTCTGCACATGGGCAAGACCGTCATCCGCGCCGGCGACGTCGGCGCGGGCCAGGCCATTAAAAGCTGCAACCAGATCATGGTCACCGGCAACCTTATGGCCGTTGTCGAAGCTCTTCATTTCGCCAGGGCCGTCGGCCTGGACCCCGCCGTTGTCCGCGAGGTGGTGCTCGGCTGTTCCGGCGGCAGCAGAATTCTGGACACCCACGGCGCCCGCATGATCGCGGGCGACTATGAGCCCGGTTTCAAAACCCTGCTGCATAAAAAGGACATGGACACTGTTCAGGGCATGATCCGAGAGCTGGGACTGGACGCTCCCGTATCGGAACTCGGCCTGGACGCGCTTGCCCGCGCCGTGAACGCGGGCTATGGCGAACTTGATTCCTCGTCCTTGTACGAACTTGAAAAGAAGGAATAGCGTTTGCCGCAAACCCGGCCGGCAGAGCATCTTTCCTTCTGAAAATAAACTCTGAAGGCTCTGGCATTTCAACTTTGAGAGTATCTATTGTGGCCCAACCCATAACACGAGGTTTCCAAAGGGGATCATCCCCTTTGGCCGCCGGAGGCAGTCTATACTCTTGGGCAACTTCAAAATTGATTTGCTCCAGAATTGACTCCAAAGGCTCTGAAAGCTTCTGCCGGCGAACCGCCGAAATTGTCTTTTTTTTCATGACCTGCTAACATTGCGCAACTACTTTACGAGGTGCCGCTATGTCCGCTTCCCCGTTTTCGCTGAGTGACCTGCTTGCCGCCTATGCCGATCAGATTCCGGACCCGGACAACCCCGCTCAGCGGGTAAGCTTCGGCACATCCGGGCACCGGGGTTCGGCCCTCACGGGCAGCTTTACCGAAAGCCACGTTCTGGCCGTTGTCCAGGCGGTCTGCGATTATCGCAAAGGCCAGAACATAGGCGGGCCGTTGTATATCGGCGCGGACACCCATGCCTTGTCCACCCCGGCCCTGGAAACGGCGCTTGAGGTGCTGGCGGCCAACAAGGTGGCGGCCCATGTCCAGAACAGCGCCGACCCTACGCCCACGCCGGTCATTTCCCACGCCATTCTGACGCATAACAGCCAGAACTCCGGCAGCGTGGCCGACGGTATTGTGATCACGCCTTCGCACAACCCGCCGGAAGACGGCGGCATCAAGTACAACGAATCCCACGGCGGACCGGCCGGAACCGGGGTGACGAGCTGGATCGAAAAGCGGGCCAACGAATATCTGGCTGCCAAAAACAAAGGCGTAAAGCGGCAGGCCAACCCGCGCAAGGCGGCTTGCGTCACGGCCATGGACTACATCCGCCCCTATGTGCTGGACTTGAAGAACGTCATCAGAATGCGCACCATCGCCGATATCGATCTGGTGATGGGAGCGGACCCCCTGGGCGGTTCTTCACTGCCCTTCTGGGAACCCATAGCCGCTGAATACAAAATTTCCATCACGGTGGTGAACAAGAAGCTTGACCCGATGTTCGCCTTCATGCCGCCGGATCACGACGGCAAAATCCGTATGGACTGCTCGTCTCCCCAGGCCATGGGCAACCTGATCGGCATGATGAAGGGATACAACATCGCCTTTGGCAATGACCCGGACGCGGACCGGCACGGCATTGTCACCCCGGCCGGCCTGATGAATCCCAACCATTATCTGAGCACGGCCGTATGGTATCTGCTCACCCACAGGCCCAACTGGCCGAAATTCGCGGCCGTGGGCAAAACCACGGTCACCACCGCCATGCTGGACAAAATTTGCGCATCCCTGGGCTTTTCCGTGTTCGAAACCCCCGTGGGCTTCAAATGGTTCGTGAACGGCCTGCGCAGCGGCAACCTGTTGTTCGGCGGCGAGGAAAGCGCCGGCGCCTCCTTCCTGCGCCTGAACGGCAAGCCCTGGACCACGGACAAGGACGGCATCATCCTCAACCTGCTGGCCGCGGAAATGACGGCAGCCACCGGAAAGAACCCGGCCCAGTTGTACGCCTGGCTGGTCGAACGCTTTGGCGCGCTTTACTACGCGCGCATTGACGCGCCCGCCACTCCGGAGCAGAAGAACATCCTCAAAAATCTCTCGCCGGAGGCCATAACCCGCAAGGAGCTGGCCGGCAGTCCCATAGAAAAGGTGCTCACCCGCGCCCCCGGCGACAACGAAGCCATTGGCGGCCTGAAGGTGGTGACCAGAAACGGCTGGTTCGCGGCCAGACCTTCCGGCACGGAAGACATGTATAAAATCTACGCGGAAAGCTTTACCAACGAGGATCACCTGCGCCAGCTCCAGGAGGAAGCCAAAGAGCTGGTGGCGACCGCATTCGGTTAAGGTCTGTTAACACCAAAAACAAAAGAAAGAGAGGGAAGCCGTGCACGGCTTTCCTCTCTTTCTTTTTGCTCCGTTCTTCTACATTGAGAGCAAATTACCTTTGAGGTCATCCACCTAAATCTGGCACACAAAATGGGGTTTCCAAAGGGGGTCACCCCCTTTGGCCGCCGGAGGCAATACTGCTATTGGGCAACTTCAAAATGAATTTGCTCTGATCTCAGGTATCAGTGCGGCGCAGTTGGTTAACCAGTTCCTGAAGCTGGTGGGCCTGCTGGGCCAGCTTTTCCACCGCCACGGAGGATTGCTGCATAAGGGCGGCGTTTTCCGTGGCGTTGCTGTTAATATGTTCAAGAGTCCTGGTGACTTCTTCGCTGGAGGCGGACTGCTCTTCCGCGGCCGCGGCAATGCCGTTCACCTGCTCGGCCACCTGGTTTGACTCCCGCACAATTTCGGACAGCGACGCCCCGGATTCTCCCACCAGGTGGGTGGCGGATTCCAACGTCTGGGCGGTGCGGTCGACAGCCTCAATGCTCTTGCGCGTGCCGGTCTGGATGCCCTTGATAGCAGCGCCCACTTCCTGGGTGGCATGCATGGTTTTTTCGGCCAGCTTGCGCACTTCGTCGGCCACAACCGCGAATCCCCGCCCGGCCTCGCCGGCCCGGGCGGCTTCAATGGCGGCGTTGAGCGCCAACAGGTTGGTCTGATCGGCGATATCGCTGATAACCGTCATAATCGCGCCTATGGCTTCCGCCTGACTGCCGAGGCTTTGCATTTCCTCTTTCAGGCTCTGCGTGTCGCTCTGCACGGTGTTTATAGCCTGAACCGACTGGCTGACTATGTTTTCTCCCTGCTGAGCGTTTTTCCGTCCACGGTCGGAGGCGTCGGCGGCGGCGGCGGCGTTGCGGGCCACATCAAGCACGGCGTGGTTCATTTCCTCCATTGATCTGGTCGAACTGGTCACTTCCTCGCGCTGTCTGGCGGCGCTTTCGCTGGCGTTACGCACTTGGGCCGCCAGTTCGTCCGTGGCGTTTCGCAAGGTGGAAACCACCGCCTCCACCCGCTGCGCCAAATCGAGGATCACCTTGCGTCCACGCTCGGCCTTTTCCGTGGCGGCTTGGGCGTTTTCAGCGGCTTTGGCCGCTTTTTCCGCCTGAGCGGCGCTTTCCCGGCTTTTTACCTCGCTCTCTTCAATCATGGCCTTCAATTTTAACACCATGCTCTGCAAGGCTTTGGCCAAAGCACCAATCTCGTCGCGGCTCCGGATGTCCAGAACACCGGAAAAATCGCCTCCGGCCACGGCTTCAGCAAAGTTCGTGGCCTGACGGATGGGGCTGGACAAGGCGCGCGCGACCACCAGTCCGATAATAAGAAGCACCAGACCGACACCTACGCCGGCCAGAGCAAAATAGCCGAGCATGGTATTCTGCGATGCTTCTATACCGTCGCGGGCAAGGCCCACGAAAAACATGCCGGCGGTCGTGCCGGACATGTCCTTCCAGGGCCAGTAGACCGTGTCGTAGTCTTGCCCCGCTATGATATTTCGGGTAACCACGCGTTGTCCCCGGCCAAGCACTTCGTCAAGGATGGCCGGATTGTCCAGCCTGGTGCCCACAACCGGCTTGCCGTCGCGCATCACGGTGGTGGAAACGCGCTCGTTGCCGAGAAAAATGGTGCATTCAACGCCCAGGCTCTTTTTGATGCTGGCGACAAAAGAACCGTTGCTCAGTTCAGAGCCGAGAATGACCACGCCGACGCGTTTTCCCTGGTACTCGACAGGAACGCCGGCGGCCAGGGTCATGCGCGTCTTGGTGCCCGGCTCCAGCCCGATAACGGTTCTGCCTTCCTGTAAAGGAACCCAGGCGCTGAGCCTGCTCTGGCCGATCACGTCGCCGGCGTCGGGCAGATGCCCTCTGGCCAGGACTTTCCCCTGGCTGTCGCAAATGGTCACCAGATCAATAACGGGCCAGCCCACCATGGACTTGGCCCGTTCCTTCAAATACGCGACATTTCCCGTGCCCAGGGCTTCGGCAATGGACGCGTCCGACCGGATAAAACCGGCCAGGGTTTCCTGTACCCGCAGGCGTTCGTTCACTTCTTTCTGCACGGCCTGCTGGTAGCTGACGAGCTGTTCCCTCGCCATCTGGTTTCCTGAATAATGAATGACAAAGTACCCCACCAGACAAAGGGAGACCACCAGACTGCCGATGGTCACGGAGACAAGGGATATCAATTTTCCCTTAATGCTCATATCCACTCCTTATCTTCATTGCTAAATGAAAAGCAGGCATCTCCATGAATGCACCGCGCATCACCAACAGTAAAATGCAGATCGAGTAGACTTACATACCTGAAAATGCATAATATGTGCGATAAATAAATGCAAATATTTTTTTTAACAATGCGTCGATAGAAAGCAATATATAAATGTATAGATAAGTCAAGTGTTTTAATACCAGACAATATTACTATACTTAATATAAAATAACTATACTATATTAATACTGATGTAATTTATCAACAATAACCTGTTATTTCCTATCTATATAGTCTTTTTCACGTTATACGTGAATCATCTGTAAGAGCGGCACTGCGATCAATGCTGAATCCGGATTGGACCGCCGAATGCTTTTGGTATTTTTCATACGGGACAGGCAGGGCGCTGAAAGTCGAATTCAGGATGCAGGACCGGCAATGCGCACCATGGCCTGGCCGGAATTGAAACACCGGCGGCGGACAAGCCTGAGAACCACAAAGGAACTCAGGGCGGAAGCGGATGTCATCATCAGCACAATGACCAGTTGGTAGCGGATGGCCTGCACTGGCGACACCCCTGCCAGAATCTGGCCCGTCATCATGCCGGGCAGGGTTACCAGCCCCACGCCCATCATGGCGTTGATGGGATTGAGCATGCCGGCCCTGAGCGCGGTGCGGAATACGTCCTCGCTGGCCTCCCGCGGCGTGGCGCCGAGGCACAGCAGGGCCTCAACCTCTCCCCGGCGCAGGCGCAGTTCGGAAAAAAAACGTTCCAGGGCGATGGACAGGGCGTTCATGGCATTGCCGGCCACCATGCCTCCCACGGGAATAAAATATTGCGGCGCCCACCAGGGGTGCGCCTGGATGACCGCGCCGGACACCAGACTGGTCACAATAAAACAACTGGACAGCATGGCCAGGAAGGAAGGCAAGAGGATGTTCACCCCGGTTTTGGTCACCCGCCGCTGGGCAATGCTGGTGGCAAACCAGGCCGTTGCCGTATACATGCCCATCACCAGCCAGATGGAGGGAATATGGAAGACGATGTTCAGGATATAGCCGACGGCGAACAACTGCGCGAACGCCCGCACCGTGCCGATGGCCAGGTCTTTTTCCAGACGCAGGTGGTAGACCACGGAAAATATGCCGGCAATCAAGACAAAAACAGCGGCCAGGGCGAGCTGCCATACATCTATGGACAGGTAGGCCGTCTGCCCCGTTCCGGGGGCAGGGGAAGCAAACCTGGCGAAAAAAGCAACTATTTCGCTCATGGTAAAACCTCCGTTATGGACTGCTCACGCACGTCCAGATGACGATACGGTACTCGAGGCCGGTAGTCCGAATGGCTGACGTACAGAATAGCCATGCCGTCGCGATTGCGCTCTTCGGTCACGGCTGTCACGATATCCCTGCTTTCGGCGTCCAGAGCGCTGGTAGGCTCGTCAAGCAGCGCTACTTCCGGCTCGAGCAGCAACAGACGGATAAGACAAAGCCGCTGTTTCTGCCCCACGCTCAGGTTTTGGGCGCTTTCATCCAGGGGTATTTCGGCAAGCTCAAGCCGTTCAAGCCACTCCCGCAAGGCAGCCTCGCCAGGCGCGGCCATTTCCCGGTTGGCGGCAAAACGAAAGGGAAGAAGCAGGTTGTCCCGTATGCTGCCTTCAACCACAAGAGGCGTCTGCGGCAGCAGGCAGACCTTGCGCCGCAGCACGGACGGCGGATACTCATCCAACGGTGTGTCCCGGTAAAAGATACGGCCGGAACCCGGTTCTTCCAGGCGGACAAGTAAACGCAGCAGCGTGGATTTGCCCGCCCCAGAAGGACCCGTGATCAGCAGAAAGTCTTTTTCCCGGACGAAAAAGCTGACCTCGCGCAGGGCCCCCCGGCCGCCGGGGTAGAAAAAATCCACCTGTTCAAAACGTAAGAGAGTAGCCATAGGAGTTCCAATGGGTTACTATTACTGATATAGGCATTTAAATATACCATGAAATGCATGTTCCGACAACAACGGCTGGAATTTTGCCGCAGTTCGTGTTCCGGCGCGCAAACTTTTACGGATGGACTACCGCCGGCAACATGGTGTAAAAGACTATAAGGCACCGCGTTCCGTCCAGAAACTTAACGCTTGAAAGAGTCACTTAACGGCGGGCAAAGCACAGAGCCTGTGTCCGCGACCCGCCTACGCCTCTTTCGCGGCAAGGATTTGATGACAAATCCTTGCAGATCAACTCACTCATTGTATTCGTGAATTGCTCTGTCCCGCTTGTTTCGGGATCGCACACCTTACAACGGAGGAAAAGGCCATGACCCTGGAAACCGTTCGCGCTTTTCTGGGCTGGAGCGCCATTTTGAACATGCTTTTTGTCACCGTCTGGTTTCTGCTGTTCACGCGCGCCCATGACTGGATGTTTTCCCTGCACCGGCGCTGGTTCGAACTGAGCCGGGAAAGCTTTGACACCATCCATTACGCCGGCATGGCCTGCTACAAGGTGTCGGTCTGGCTTTTTTTCGTCATACCGTATTTTGCATTGCGCCTGCTGTGATCCGTTCCGTCGGAAACGGCCCGCAATGAAGGCGGCGCCGCTTCCGTCGGCCTTGGGTAAACCGGCCGCAATAAGGAGACCTAGTGCGAAGCGTTCTATTTATTCCCCCGCTTTCCCGCATGAGCGGCGGGTTGGCCAACCTTTACCAGACAGCGAGAGATCTGCGCGAACTCAGCCACGAGGTGGCTCTGGTCTGTCCCGGCAAAGCCGCCGCCGCGTTCAACGAAATGGAGCAGGAAGGATTCGTTGTCCTGCCCTGGAAGGAGTTAAAACTCTCATCTTCGGATCTCTGGGTGGTGCCGGAAAGCTGGCCCAACGCCCTTGCTCCGGGCATACGCCAGGGAGCCTCAGCCGTTGTTTACGCCCAGAGCTGGAATTTTCTGCTCACCACCCTGCCCTCCGGCGTGCGCTGGCAACAGTTGCCCACACGCTTTATCGCGGCATCACGTCCCGTGGCCTGGTTCATGGAAGAAGTGCTGGAGCTGAAGGTCGAAGGGGTGCTGCCCCCGTCCCTGTACCCTGCATTTTTGACTGTGGCGGACAATCGGCCCATCAGGCCGATACGCGTGGCCTGGATGCCCCGCAAAAACCGGGCTCTGGCCGAGCAGGTCATGCAAGTGGCCGATGCCTGTCTCGCCCGCGACCGCAACGCCCCGCCCGTGGAGTGGACAGCCGCGCAAAACCTGACGCGCGACGAAGTGGCGGCTCTGTTCGCTTCTTCCCACATTTACCTGAACACTGCCTTTCCCGAAGGATTTGGCCTGCCCCCCCTTGAAGCCATGGCCACGGGCTGCGTACCGGTGGGCTTTACCGGCTTCGGCGGCTGGGAATACATGCGCCAGGCCGGCGCGGACGCCTGCACGCCGCCCTTTCCCCTGGAAGGCATGCCCGGTGACGGCAACGGCTTTTTTTTTGCCGACGGCGACATCATGGCCGCCGGTCTGGCGCTGGCCAGGGCCGTATGCATGGCCGCCGCCGCTCCTCAGGATTGGCGCAACATCGTCCTGGCGGGAAAAGCCACGGCCCAACGCTATTCGCAAGAGGCGCGCCTGCCCCGGCTGGCGGAGTTGTGGGCACGCCTGACCGGCGGGAAATAAGCGCCGTTAAAGGGCTATCTCTCAGTAAATGCCGCGTGCGGCGGAGGTTGTTTGGGAAACAGCCCCTGGCAAGAGCAAGCCGCCTTTCCCGTCGCTGAGATACGGAGGAACACCATGTCCGCTTTCCCCTACTGGCTGGCTTTCGGCGATCTGCATGACGACATTTCGCGCCTGGAAGAAATCCCCGAACTGGAAGACGCGGCCGGCGTCATCGTCACCGGCGACATCACCATGGTCGGCGGCATCAGGCAGGCCCGGCGCGCGCTTGAACCCGTGGCCAGGCGCGTTCCCCTGCTGCTGGCCCAGATCGGCAACATGGACCTGAGGGAAGTGGACGGCTGGCTTAATGAGCAGGGCTGGAACCTGCACGCCCGGGCCAGGGAACTGCATCCCGGTGTTCTGGCACTGGGCGTGGGCGGTTCAAACGTCACGCCGTTCAATACGCCCAGCGAATTTTCGGAACAGCAGTTGGCCGATTGGATGGAACAGGCATACGCGGAAGCCAAACGCATAACGGCCGCTCCCGCGGATGCCGAGGGTTCGCCGCTCATCGTGCTTGTCGCCCATACTCCGCCCCATGCCACCGCCTGCGACAGGCTGCGTTCCGGCGCGCCGGCGGGCAGCACGGCGGTGCGCGCCTTTATTGAAAAATACCAGCCGGATATCTGTTTGTGCGGCCATATTCACGAATCCCGCGCCCAGGACCGCATCGGCAAAACCGAAATCTTCAATCCGGGCGCGTTGAGCACGGGCGGCTATGCGGTGCTCCGGCTGTTGGAAAAGCAAGGAAAGCGGGGACTGGCGGCGGAATTAAAAGTGCTGCCGTAGCAAGTCCCCCCCGTCACACCCCACTTTTTTGCAGCCCCACGCCCTCCGGGCTTTTGAACATCTGCGAGGTTTTCATGGCAATCCTGATTTCTCCCCAAGCCGCTCAAAAGCTGGCGCAAGAACAGCAGGCCGTCCTTATCGATGTGCGCGAACCAGAAGAATACAAAGGGCTGCGCGTCCCCTCGGCCCTGCTGCAACCCTTGTCCGTGCTTGACATTCTTCCCGAAGACGGCAACAAGGACAAACCCGCCGTCTATTTCTGCCGCTCCGGCAGGAGAACCACGGCCCAGATGGAAAAACTGGACCGCCGCGGGCATGCCGCCGCCTACGTTATTGAAGGGGGAATTCTGGCCTGGCAGCAGGCCGGTCTGCCCGTGGCCAGCGCATCCGCCCCCATGGCCATGGAACGCCAGGTCCGCATGGTGGCGGGCGGTTGCGTGCTGCTGTTTGTTCTTCTCGGCCAGAAATTTCCTTTTTTCCGCCTGCTGGCCGGCCTCATAGGCGCGGGCCTGCTGTATTCCGGCATAAGCGGCACCTGCGGGCTGGCGGTCCTGCTGAAACGCATGCCCTGGAACAAAAACACATAGAACAGATTACTTTTGAAGTTGCCAGGAACTGCATTGCCTCCGGTCGCGGACACAGACCCTGTGCGGGCAAAAAAAGGGGGAGGGAAAATCTCCTTTGAAAACCCCATTTGATAGTCCAGCCCGCGATGGATACTCTCAAAGGTAAAATGTGTTAAGGAGAACTCCCCGGTGCAGCCCGCCTTTTTTCCCCTGTACAAATGCCTTCAACGGCTTGTCGTTCTGGCCTTTCTGGCGGCCGGCCTGTGTGTCGTGCCATGGGGGACGGAACCGGCCGCGGCCGCCGGAACAGCGCATGCCGACCGGAAAACGCGAACGTTCGCGAAAAGACCTCAAGTAAGCCTTGAAGAAATGGCCGGCCAGATGATCATGGTCGGCTTTCGCGGCACCGGCGAAGAGCCGCTGTCCGAGGATTTGCGGCTGCTGCTCGATGACATCCGCAAGGGCCACATAGGCGGGGTCATCCTGTTCGATCGGGATCACCTGAGCAAAACGCCGGGCCGCAACATCGTTTCCCTTGATCAGACCGCCCGCCTTGTGGCCAAATTACGGGCGGCGGCCCCTGTTCCCCTGTTCGTGGCCGTGGATCAGGAAGGCGGCCGGGTGCGCCGCCTCAGGGAGGAACACGGCGCGTCCAATACCCCCTCGGCCCGCGAGATGGGGCAGGGCTCTACCGAAGCGACCTTTGACCAGGCCCTCCGCCTGGGCGAAACCCTGCGCTCCGTGGGCATCAACCTTGATTTCGCCCCCTCCCTTGACGTGGACATAAACCCGCTCAGTCCGGCCATTGGCGCTCTTGGCCGCTCTTTTTCCGCTGATCCGGCCAAGGTGGCCGCGCACGGCCGCGCCTTTGCCCGTGGCCTGGCCCGGGCAGGCGTGCTTTTCTGCTACAAGCATTTTCCCGGCCACGGCAGCGCGACCGAAGACACCCACAACGGCCTGACCGACATATCGTCCACCTGGCAAAAATCGGAACTCGCGCCCTATCGGGCTCTGTTGGCGGCACAGCCGCCGGCCATGGTCATGATCGGGCATGTGGTTATGCGGCAGAAAACCGGGAATCTGCCGGCTTCGCTTTCCCGCAAGGCCATTAACGGCATGCTGCGCCGGGATCTGGGCTGGAAGGGAGTCGTCATCACCGACGATCTGCAGATGCAGGCCATTGACGGGCAATACAGCACCAGACAGGCTGTCAAACTGGCCGTGCTGGCCGGGGTGGACATTCTGCTGTTCGGCAACAACCTGAAGCACGATTCCGGCGAAGGCGCAAAGATTCATGCCATTCTTGTGGATCTGGTGCACTCCGGGGAAATTCCGCTAAAACGCATCGAAGAATCGTATAAACGCATCATGAAGGTAAAAGCGGGGCTGAGCAAATAATGAGCACCATCACAACGCTGCTTGTGGACATCGAGCATCCTGATCTGGACGAACCGCTCTACCTGATGTGCGGCCGGGACTTCAGCGTGCTGCGCACGGACAACACCGGCCGGGATATTTACGGGTTCGCCCATGAGGGCAGAGAATACCTGCTGGCCCCCTTTTCCATTGAAACGGCCGACGAAAACCGGCTGATCATGACCCTGCCGGCCTCGTACGAGGAATGGTTCGCGGGCCTGGGCCTTGACGGCGCGCGCATCCGCTTCTCTTCCCCTCACGGAGAACCAGTGTTCGCCCACCTGCCGGACGAATACCGCTCCGGTTCCGGCCTGCTCGGCATTGACGACCAGGGGCGCATCCATATCAGCCTGGACAAGGCCGACCCGGCATGCATACGCGCAAACCGGCCCGCCAGGCCCAAACCCGCAAGCCCTTGCGCCTGCGGGCACGATCACCATCATAACCACGATGAACGCTCCCCGGCCCATGAGCACACGGACCACCAGCACGAACACCGGGTGCGCTTTCAGATTGGCATGACGGATCAGGAGCTTGCGGACACCATCCGCAAACGGGTGGACGGCTTGAATCTGCTGCTGCGGCAAGCGGCCGAGTCCGGCCTTGAGGTGGATGTGGCGCTTGCAACGGAAGCCGCGCCGGAGTTTCCGCAACTGACGGTACGAAAGATAGCCCGGCTGCTTTAGGGGCTGTTGCCAGCGTAACGCGCACGGAACCCTCGTATATTGGGTTCCGTGCGCTTTTCTTTTCATCTCCGGCCGCCCCGCCAAAAACGGGGGACGAAACTCAGCGAGCCCCGGTCCTGTGCAGTATCTGTTGCAGCACTTTTTGCAATTCCTCCAGAATAATGGGCTTGGACAGATACAAATCCATGCCCATGCGCAAAAAGTGTTCGCGGTCGCCGCGCATGGCGTGGGCGGTAAAGGCCACGATCGTCAGGCTGGACGGGATATCGCCCGGCGTATCCCCTGTTTCGGGCAGGCATCGGCGCACCAGTTCAACCACTTCGCCACTGGGCAGGACATCGTCGAAAGTCCCCTGCCGGATGCGGCGCGCAACTTCCAGGCCATCCATGTCCGGCATCTGGATATCCGTGATCAAACAGTCAAAGGGATACAACCGCAAGGCTTCCAACGCCTGGCGTCCGGTATCCACGCACACGGTGCAGTGTCCCATGCGTGCCAGGAACGTCCGGATGGCGAACCTGCCGACCGGATCATCCTCCGCTACCAGAATATTCAGGCAACGGAAGGGGCGCTCCGGCTCTCCCGGCCGGAGTCGCGAAGCATGCGCGGATGCCGGCGGCAGGGCGAACGGTAATGAGCAGTGGATGACCGTGCCCTCTCCTTCCTGGCTGTCCACGGTCAGTGAGCCGCCCATGTGCAGCACCAGCTGTTTGACAATGCTCAAGCCCAGGCCGGTTCCGCTGTACTTGCCCACCTTGTTCCCCACCTGGGTGAAGGACTCGAAAATAGCCGAATGCGCTTCAGGGGGAATGCCCACGCCCGTATCGGCAATGGAAAAATAGATCCAGACTTTGTTCCGTGTCCGATACGGCAGCAGGCAACATTCCACGCTGATGCCGCCCCGCTCCGTGAATTTGAGCGCGTTGCCCGTCAGATTGAACAGTATCTGCCGCACGCGCGCGTCGTCGCCCAAAAGCAAGGGGGGCAGCGCCTCGTCAATGGAAACGGAAAGGGTCAACCCCCTCTGCCGCGCCTCTCCGGCAAAAAGGCTCATCGTGGAGTTCAAGGTGCTGCGAAGATCAAAAGGGCTTGTCTGAAGGCTCATCTTTCCCGATTCCATGCGAGAAAAGTCAAGAATATCCGAGATGATGCGCAACAGGGACTTGCCGGACAAGCTGGCCGTGCGCACATACTCCAGCAAATCCTCGGACAGAGGGGCCAGTTCCATCAACTGGAGCATGCTCAGTATGCCGTTGAGGGGCGTGCGCAATTCATGGCTGATGTTGGCCAGAAACTCGTCTTTGACCCGGTTGGCGCGCTCCGCGCTCTCTTTGGCTTTGCGCAGGTCGTCAACAAAACGGCGCCGGCGCAAGGTCAGCCAGGCGCCGTGGACGAACAGCTCCAACTGCTTCAGATCCAGTTCCGTATATTCGCTGTCCTTGTTGCATACGGACGCGATGCCGACAAGACGGCCTTCGTCAAAGGCGGGCACGGTCATGTAGCGCCGGATAGCCAGAGAGCCAAAAGAGACGTGAACGCCGTGCTCTTCGTCGTGGTTATGGATAATGGCGCTTCGAAGACTTGTCGGACAAGGGCACTTCTGGGTGAAGCAGTCCGAGGGGATTCGATCCGAGGGGAGCTTGTCCGATCCGAACTGCGCGTAAAGGCTTTTGGACCAGAACATACAGCTCTCGCCGTTTTCCCTGAAGTCGGGCAGGTAGAAATAACTGTGCTGGCTCTGGGTCAGGAGGGCGATCTGCTCGACAACAAAGCGGATAATCTCCTCTTCCGGCTTTTCCAGCATTTGGGCCAGTTGGTACATGGCGGAAAAACGCTGCTCGTTCTGCCGCAGTTCCCGCTCGGCCCGGATTGTTTCCGTTATGTCGCTCATATGGCAGGCGACGGACACAACAGTGCCTTCCTCGTCAAATTCCGGCCAGAAGCAGAACTCGCCCGAGATTTCCCCGCCCTGCTTGTCCGGAAAGGAGGCCGTCGCTCTCGTCCCTTTGCCCGTTTCAAAAACGGCTGTTATATGCTGGTGGAAAAAAGCTTTGCCTTGCGGGCAGATGCCGAGTTCCTCGCAGGTATCCCCAATCGGCTGGCCCGGCAAAAGGGCCAGATAACCGGCGGCAACCGGGTTTATATACAGGGGATGGAGTTGGCGATTGAAGTAAATGATGAAATCCGGCGAGTTCTCCAGGGTGACGCGACAGACCGGAGCCCTGCGGGCAGCCGACGATATGAAACGGCCGTCCGCCGACCAACGGGAAATCTCTATCGCTATGCCGGAAACCAGCCGCCTTTGCCCGGCGTCGGCATCAACGGCGACGCACCGGACCAGAGCCCAGCGCTGAGTGCCGGAGTGGCATTCCAACCGGATGCTCATCTCCAGCCCGTTGGTTTGTCCTTCGGCGCAGGCGATACACGCTTCGCGGAAAGCCGCTCTGTCATCGGCGCGAATCCGCTCCAACAACCAGGCGATTGTCTCGCCAAGGGGTTGCTCGGCCGGCAAGCCAAGCAGTTCGCGCCATTCATCCGCATACGCGGCGTGGTCTTGCGTCGCGTCCCATATCCAGGTGGCAACTCCCGGTATGGGGTGGATCAAGCTATTGAGGGGCAACTCCGCGAATTCGCCCTCGTCCGGCAGAACCCGCTCCCGAGCCGCTCGGGACAGTGGCATACGTACGCTACTCCAGTGAAGGAATACTTCAAAATATTATTATCGTTGCACTATTTCCAAAAACCCTTCTTCGACGCATAGGAACTCGTCAATCAAATTGAGAGCTATTGCCAAGAATAATAGTAGTTGACTGTATAAAAAAAGCAACACCTATTTATGGTGTGCTTTGTCGCCATATGCCGCTGGGTGACAAGTGACTGGTATCATTTACATAAAGGCGAGTCCAATATTGTACGATACGTCGAATTTTCTGGACGGCTTATAGTATCGTGCTATACTGACAGGTAATCGCATGCTTGCCGGGCTCTTTCCGCCCGCCACAGAGCAAGTCCGTCGGCGCAATCGTTGGCAGCAAAGGGCAGGAAGTTTTATGAACAGCCTTTTTCTTCATTTTTTCCACATCACCCCTGCGCCTGAATCCGGAATTTATTACCTCCTATGTGGACAGGCTGGAAAGAGATTCGGTCAATTACGCCCTGGACATGCTCATTAAAAAGGCCAACGCCATCGGCAACCGCCGGCGGTAAAAACCGCGGTCGCAATGCGACGGGGCGCGGGCCAGGCTATGAGTGTTACAGTAAACATTGAATATTCAAAAACGGCAAATTCGCACATTGGACATAGTTTCTGATTTGTCGCGAACCCTGTGCCTGTTGTTTCTTTATTGTGGCAGGCTGTCCAGTTTCAGGATGCCGGCACAACTGTAACGGCATGCCTCCTTTAAAAATGCAATTTTATGGGGAAAATTTTTGTTTTCTTCTCTTGATTTTATTAATATCACTAGTAAAATATTTATATATTAATTACGATAAATAGAAATGGCACTGTTAATATTTTATATCCAGAATATTTAATACGCATCGATGCATTTCATCGAATAGATAGTACATGATGTAAATAAAATTTAAAAAATTGCACATAACTCCTCTTTCCATGATTGCTAACTTGACTGAAAAAATATATCTTCGCCCATATCCGAGCTGCCGGGACGGGTAAGGGGGAGCAGTATCTCTTGCGGCACTGCAAAAAGGCCTGCTCATAGTACATCGCTTTCCGACAAAAAATTTTGCGCCACCGTGCGCCGTTGCCAACGAACCGCCATATTTCTCTGAAGTACGGCGACGTTTGGACTTTTCATGGACGATACGAATATCCATAACATGCTGAAGCAGCTTGAGCCCACCCGGCTCAGTTCCGGCGATGTCGCTCTGGTGGCCAGACAGCCGATTTTTGATCTGACCGGCCGGGTCTGGGGCTATGAGCTTCTTTTTCGTGATCCTTCCCTCAAGCCCGGTTTTGGTGGCAGAAGTTCTCAGGCGGCCACCTCTACCGTCATGATCGACGGCTTTGAACTCATGCGGCCCACGCTGGTCAACCAGCAACGTTTTTTCATCAATTTCACCGCGGAATTTTTGGAAGCGGAACTGCCGTCGGTGCTTCCTCCGGAAATCTGCGTCATTGAAATTCTGGAATCGGTCGAGCCCTCGGTCAGCGTGATCAACGGCATCCTCAACCTGAAAAAGCGCGGCTACCTGTTCGCTCTGGACGATTACGTGGGACAGCCGCACCTTGCGCCCTTCCTTTCCCTGGTGGATATCGTCAAGGTTGACGTCCTGACCCTCTCGCCCGCGGAAGCGGCACGGCAAGCGGCCGCGCTGGCGCGATATCCCGTGCGCTTGCTGGCGGAAAAAGTGGAAACCTACGAGGTCGCGGAACGCTGCCGGGCGCAAGGATTTACCCTGTTTCAGGGCTTTTTTTACGGCAGAGCCGAAGTGGTGCGGGGGAAAAAGCTGGCTCCGTCGCAAGTAACCAAAACCCGTTTGATCAGTTTGGCCGCGGATCAGGAAATAGAGCTGGAAAAACTCATCGAATCCATTTCGGCGGACGTTTTTCTCTCCTACAAGCTGCTCAAGCTGGTCAACTCGGTCTACTTCGGTCTGGCCATGCAAATACGCCATGTGGGGCACGCGGCATACATGCTGGGCACCAAACGGGTCAAGCAATGGCTTTGCGTGACCGCGCTCGCGGAAATGGACGCTTCGCCCATGTCGCAGGAGTTGGTGTGCTTTTCCGCTTTGCGGGCAAAATTTCTGGAACAACTGGCCCGGAAGCATTTTTCCCGCAGCCCCAAGCAGCACTCCGACGTTCCCCAGCTTTTTCTTGTGGGATTGTTTTCTTTGCTGGAGAGTATGCTGCGCATGCCCCTGAGCGAAATTCTCGCGTCCCTGTCCCTGGACGACCGGGTGCAGCAGGTGCTCGCCGAAGGGACAGGTCCTCTCGCTCCCTGGTATCAGTTGATGCAGGCTTACGAAGCGGGCGACTGGACCATGGTCAAGAAGTTGTCCTCCAACCTGGGCCTGTCCACCCAGGATCTCGCCTCCGCCTACATTGAAGCCGGCTCCTGGAGCACGGAAGTCTTTGGCGCCTTGCGCGGCGGCGATAACTGACGCGCTGTCCCTCTTCTTCCCAAGACTACGCCTGCCCGCCTTGGGTGTGGAAAATTGCTTGCCTGTCGGATGTTCGTGACATAACGTCTGCTGGCGGGGCGCCGTTGTTCCGCATTGCGCGGCATCGGCGCTTTTTTACGGTTTGGAACAGCAAAAAGGCCCGGCTGTGAAAACAGGCATACTTCTCGCTGCCTTTGGTTCGGCAAGCCCTCAGGGAGAGAGCGCTCTCAAAAATTTCGCCGCCCGGGCAAGCGTTCGCTTTCCCGAGACGCGCGTGCGTTTTGCCTTTACCTCGGACCGTATGCGCACCCGTCTGGCAGCGGCGGGCAAAAAAACGGATTCCGTGAAAAAAGCCCTGTGCCGCATGGGCTTTGAGCGCTACACCCATGTGGCGGTACAATCGCTGCACCTTATTCCGGGCAAGGAGTACGAGGCTCTGCTGGAAGAAATACAAGAAGCCCGCGAACAGGGCGGGCCAAAGCACATCACTGTGGGCAGTCCCCTGCTGCATGACGGCGAGGACGTGCGCCTGGCCGCCGGCGCCCTTCTGGCCCATCTGCCGCCGGAACGCGGGCCGGACGAGACCGTGGTCTGCATGGGGCACGGCACCTGGCACAGCGGCGCCGCCAGCTACGAGGCCCTGGCCCGCGCCGTGGCCCTGTCCGACAAACGCATTTTTATCGGCACCCTTGAGGGCGAGCACGATATAAACGCCCTTCTGCCGCCCATACAAGCGACAGGGGCAAAAACCGTATGGCTTTTGCCCCTGCTTTCAGTCATCGGCAAACACGCCGAACAGGATATGGCCGGAACAGACCCTTCTTCATGGTACAGCCGCATCACCAGGGCCGGCCTCGTCTGCAAGCCCGTGCTTACGGGAACCGTGGAATACGCCGGCTTTGCGGAAATCTGGCTTATGCATCTGGCCGACGCCCTGCAAAGGCTGACGGCCGGAGCGCGCGACGACAAAGCGGGAAAGAGGTAACCGTGTCCGACGTTTACGCGTCTTCGTCGTCCGCGTCGGCCTTTTTCTTCTGACGCGGGGTTTGGGGCGTGATATCTATTTCATCCGGTTCCGTGGTGGCCTTTTTGAAATTTTTGATGGCCCGGCCCAAGCCGCTGCCGATTTCCGGCAATTTCTTGTGCCCGAACAACAGCAGGACAACGACCAGGATAACAAGCATTTCGCTCATGCTGGGCAAGCTCATGTAGCCTCCGGCAAAGGGATAAAAGGACCGCCTTCGGGCGTTGCGCGTTGCGCGGACCGCCCGACTGGAACAGTTCGGAACGATACCCCCGCCTCCGGTTTCGGTCAAGCGGCCTTTTGCCTTCCGCCGTTGGCCTTTTTTCCCGGCCGGGCGCGACCAGCCTCACTTCACAACCGTCAAGGAGTTTTCAGTGCGCCGTATTGTTGTCATCGCCGCCGGCATGTCCGGATTGTCATGCGCCGCCCGTATCAAACACGCCCTGCCCGACTGCGAGCTCAACGTCGTGACCCCGGTTTCGCCGACCGCCGGCGCCCCCATAAACGGGCCGGCCGGCGAGCGCCACGCCGTGGAACTGCTTGACCCGGAATTCCTGGCCGCCCGGGAAATCGCTGTCCTGGAAGCCCACAATATCATGCCCGATCTGGCCCGGCAGGAGTTGGTGCTCGGTTCGAGCAGGGGCAATCTCTCTATCCGCTATACGGATATCGTCATTGAGGTGCCGGCCACTGTCCGCATTCCCCGGGCCCTGCAACGGGCGGAAAACGTCTTTCCCTGGCCGGCGTCCGGCTTTGCCGCCAATGCCGAGGGCCTGGACGCCGCCCTGTCGGCAGCCGGAGAAAGAAAGCTGCCGGTGGTGGTGACAGGCAACGGGCCGGCCGCCCTGGACGCTGTTTTTCTTGTCCGCGAGGCTGGATTGCCGGCGCTCTGGCTTCGCACCGAGGAAAAAGGAGCGCCAGCCCTCGATCCGCACCTGCTGGCCCTGATCCTCAAGCAACTCGGGCCAAAGGTCGTCTGCGTCCCCCTGCCGGAGCTTGCCTCCGCACAGCTTGGCTGCCGCCTGGACAGCGCCGGAAAACGCCTGGAGCACATATCCTGGCCCGGAGGCGACGCCGAAGTGGTCTGCTGCCTGTGGACATCTCCCCTTATGGCCCGGCATCCCCTGCTGCGCGAGGACGGCGTGGTTCTGGACGCCTTTGGCCGCATTGAAGCCATGGAAGGCGCGGCCGCCGGCCTGGGGCTGCATCTTATCGGCAGCGGCGCCGCCGTTCCGGCCGCGCTTCTGGCCAACGGCTCCGCCGCAGCCCCCGTTTACCCCGGCGGACGGGAAGCCGCCAGCCTCAGCGCCGCCCTGGCCGTGGCCCGGCTGCGCGACCCGGAAAGAATCTGCCGCGAGCCGTTCCTGGGCGCGCTCGGGGCCCACGGCGCATCCACCCGCGGCCTGGAATTCCATCTGGCCGGCCTGGGCGCGGCCGAGGCCCAGGCGTTGGGTCTGGAAGCCGATCTGGCCGTTGTCTCCGCTTCGCTTGGCGATGATGCGCCGGAAGCCTCCCGCCTTGTCCTGGCCCTGGCCGCGGACAAAAAAAGCCGGGCACTGCTCGGCTTGCAGGTGCTGGGCCTGGGAGCGCACGCCGCCTCGGCAAAAGGCGTCCTCGGCCTCGGTCTGGCCGCGCTGGCCGACGGAACATCCCTGGAAACCCTCATGCAGCGCCAATGGTCCGGGCTGCCGGCCCGCCTGCTCGGCCAGGCCGCCTTTATCCTGGCCAACAAGTTCGACACCGTGGTCCAGGGCATAAGCCCTGATGAATTTCTGGCTTCGCGGGACGCCGGGGCCGAATTCTTCACCCTGGATCTGCGCTTGCCCGCGCAATGGGAAACGGGCCACCTGCCCGACGCCTATAACATCCCTCTGCCCCAGCTTAAAAAACGCCTTCAGGACGAAGTGCCCCGCTTCACCCCCCTGGTGCTGGTCTGCGCCACCAGCGACGAGTCTCACGCCGCCGCCGTCAGGCTTGCCGGCCTCGGGGCCACCGACCTGTACGTTCTGGACGGCGGCATGGATGTCTGGCCGTATTCGCTGGAAAAATAGATAAAAGTCTATTATAAAGTAATCAAGCATAAGATTGCCTCCGGCGGCCAAAGAGGCATTGCCCCTTTGGAAACCCTTTTAGGGAGTGTGATCGTTGCGGCTATGCGGGGGTTTTTCTTTTTTCCGGGCTCTCACGGAATGAACAATTGCAACACGCCGGCATTCCTTCTCTTATAGTAAAAAACAAGGAGAACTCTCATGTACGCACTGGCAGTCAACGGCAGCCCCCGAAAAAAGGGCAATACCGAGCTTCTGCTCAAAGCGGTTCTGGCGCCCTTGACCGAAGCGGGCTGGGAAACGGAGTTCTTTCAGCTCGGCGGAAAAACCATCAAGGGCTGCATGGCCTGTAACAAATGTTTTGAAAATCGGGACCGGCAGTGCATCAACAAGGACGACTGCTTTAACGGTCTGATGGAAAAAATGCTCCGGGCCGACGCCATCATTCTGGGATCGCCCACCTACTTCACCGACGTCAGCGCCGAAATCAAGGCCCTGCTGGACCGCTCCGGCTACGTGGCCATCGCAAACGGCAGGCTGTTCGCGGGCAAAATCGGGGCGGCCGTGATTGCCGTCCGGCGCGGCGGTTCCACCCACGCCTACGACAGCATCAACCACATGTATCTGATGTCCCAGATGATCGTGCCCGGTTCCACTTACTGGAACATGGGCTTTGGCCTGAACAAAGGCGAAGTTGCCAACGATGCCGAAGGCATGGCCAACATGAAAGATCTGGGCGCCACTATCGCCTGGCTGGGTAAGGCCATAGCCCCCCACAAAGACACCTTCCCTGGATAACGCTGATTTTTTCCGTTCGGCGGCGTTGCCGCGCCATTTTTCAAGGAGGGCAGGCCAGAAGAGGCCAGCCCTCCTTGAAAAATGGCTTGCGCCTTGCCAAACAAAAAAATTCAGCGTTATCCCAGGTGTTGCCGACGCTTTTTTAAAGAGCATTTTAGAGCATATTAACTTTGAATTACGCACTTAAGCTTAGCCAACAAAATGGGGTTTCCAAAGGGGGTGACCCTCTTTGGCCGCCGGAGGCAATACGACTCTTGGACAGCTTCAAAAGTGATTTTCTCAGGCCAACGCGAATATGAAAATAGAAAACGCCCACCCGGACCAGCCGGATGGGCGTTGCTTTTTCTGGGGCTGGCCGGAATTTATTCCGATTCAGCCTGCGCGTCTTCGCTGGCCTGCTTGAGCAGATCGCCCAGGCTCTGGCCGCCGGCTTCCGCCGGACCGCTGCGAAACTCTTTGGGCTTCTTGCGGTCTTCGTCTTCCTTCAATTGCTTGATGGAAAGACCCAGGCGGCGTTCTTCGGCCGAAACGTGAATGACCTTGGCCTGAATGCTCACGCCTTCCTTGAACATTTCAGCCGGGGACTTCACTTTCTTGTTGCTGATTTCGGAAACGTGCACCAGGCCTTCAATGCCTTCCTCAACTTCCACGAACACGCCGAAGTCGGTGATGTTGGTGATCAGGCCTTCGATCAGGGAACCTACGGGGTAGCGATCCGGCACGTAGGACCAGGGATCTTCCGTAAGCTGCTTGACGCCCAGGGTGAACTTTTCGTTCTCCTGGTCGACGGTAAGCACCTTGGCCTGGACCATGTCGCCCACCTGGTAGGCTTCGCCGGGATGGCGGATCTTCTTGGTCCAGCTGATGTCGGACACGTGGATAAGGCCGTCGATGCCGTCTTCGATGCCGATGAACATGCCGAATTCGGTGATGTTCTTGATGGCGCCTTCAAGCACGGTGCCTTCGGGGAACTTCTCGGCCACCACTTCCCAGGGATTGGGCTTCACTTGCTTCATGCCCAGGGAAATGCGCTTCTTTTCCTGATCCACGCCCAGAATGACCACTTCCACTTCTTCACCCACCTTCACCATTTGGGAAGGATGGCGAAGCTTGCGGGTCCAGGACATTTCGGAAATGTGCACCAGGCCTTCCACGCCGGGCTCAAGCTCGACAAAGGCGCCGTAGTCCACAAGGTTGGTCACCTTGCCGGACAGGCGGGCGCCGGCCGGGAACTTCTGGGTGATGTCCTGCCAGGGGTCGGCCACAAGCTGCTTGAGGCCCAGGGAGACTTTCTGGTTTTCGCGGTCAAACGAGAGCACGCGCAGTTCCATCTCCTGGCCCATGGTGACCATTTCTTTAGGATGGCGGATACGCTTCCAGGACATGTCGGTAATGTGCAGAAGACCGTCCAGGCCGCCGAGATCCACGAACACGCCGTATTCGGTGATGTTCTTGACCCGGCCCTTGACCAGCTGGTTTTCGGCCAGGGTGCCGAGCAGATCCTGACGCTTGGAATCGCGTTCTTCCTCAAGAAGCACGCGGCGGGAAACAATGACGTTGCTGCGGCGGCGGTTGATCTTCAGAACACGGAATTCATACTCCTGGTTCACCAGGGCGTCCATGTCCGGCACGGGGCGCAGATCCACGTGGGAACCGGGCAGGAAGGCTTCCACCCCGCCAAGATCCACCGTGTACCCGCCCTTGATGCGGCGCATGATGCGGCCCTTGCAGATGCCGTTCTTTTCCTGCACGTCTTCGAGCTGGTCGAAGAGCTGCATGCGCTTGGCCTTTTCATACGACAGGGTGATGGTGCCTTCCATCTCGTTTTTGCGCACGACAAAAACGTCTACCTTGTCGCCTACCTTTACCAGAATGCTGCCCGCGGCATCGCGGAACTCACTCGCCGGGATCTGGCCTTCCGACTTGAAGTTGACGTCAACGAGGATGTTGTCGTCGTCAATGCGCACGACCTCCCCTTTGACAATGGATCCTTCTTCCAGATCGCCAAAATCCGGGTTCAGGTAGTTTTCCAGGGCGCTCTCGAAGCTCATTTCGGCATCGTAGCCCATTTCCAGTTCCGAAGTTGTCGACATACACGTCCTCCGACCGACAAAAAAATTCCTACTCTAGCGAGAGGTGCGTTTTCTTTACCAGAGACCAAACGGGAATTCAAGCCAGAAATCGGCCTACGGCAAGGAAAAAGTGGCTATTTTTTTTCCAGAGACAAAAAAAAGCGGCCCTGCCGGCCGCTATTCGGAGAAAAATAATTCCGATTTCGTCCTTGGGAGTTGCCGTCGGGTTTCCCGCGCCGCGCCCGCTGACGGGAGCGGTATTCGCCGGAATATCGAGCCGGATCGCTCAGACGATAAGGTTCCAGCGCTCCGGCGTATCAGGAGAATTGCCGTCCTGATCCGGCTGTTCCTTTTTTCCTTCGGCTACCAGCCGGGTCAGTTCCGCGTCCACAAAACGACCCACGGCTTCGGCCACCAGCGAGGCGCGCGTCCGCCCGGTGGCGCGGGCCAGTTGTTCCAGTTTGTAACGGGTTTCCGGATCAAGCCGGAGGGCGATGGTGTACATGAAGAAAATCCTTTGAATCGGCGCGTTTCAAGCCGTAACGACAGAGCTTCCGCGTGGCGCTTTTACTTGATGACGCACTCCTTGAGCACCTGGGCGATGCCTTTGCGCAGGGTGTCGGCAAAGGCGACGCGGGAATCTTCGCCGCTGAGGGCCGCGTCCATCTGCCGGGTGTGGATCAGCAGGTAACCCAGAATGGCGAGCAACTCCAGGGCTTCAGAAGCGGACAATTCCTCGGCTCTGGCGGACAGGGTGTCTTCCCTGACTTCCACGATAAAGCCGTTTTCGCTCAAAACATCAGCCAGGGCGTTGATGCGCAAGAGCCGCCGGGCCATGTTGGCCGCCCCGCCCTTGAAGTGGAAGTTCACGTAGTTTTCCTGCTCCACTTCCCCGGCCTGGGCTTCCACGGTGCAGAAATGGTAGCCAAAACTGGCTTGCAGGTTGCAATAATCCCGATCCACCAGAAAATAGTTGCGCGTCATGCGCATGGATGCGCTGGTGATTTCCAGTTCCGGGTTGCTGGCGCTTTCCGCCACCACGGCCAGAAAACCGCGCGCGCCGGACGTGGGCCCGGCCCAGGGAATGGCCAGCATGCCCTGCCACAAAGCGTGCATGGGCGGACAGCAGATCTGATCGATGTCCACGTAGCGGCCTTCCACGGGCGCGCAAAAGCCGTTTTCAATGTTGACCACAAAGTACTGGAGCTTGCCGCCCTTGTATTTCAGCTGTTTGCCGCAACGTCCGCTGAACAGGGACTCGTCCAGCCGGAACATCTCTTCCACCGCCTTTTCGTGGCAGTAGCGAGTGATGTCATGCATGGTCCGGCAAAAGGCCGGGGCAAATTCCGGCGCATCCGGCTGCAGCAGGTTAAGGGGCACAATGTGCTGGGCCGCCTTTTCCAGCACGCCATGCACCGGGGAATCGGCAAAGGTCCGGCGGGAAACGGGCTTGCGTTCCAGCGCCTCTTCCACCCGACCTTCAAGCACACGGTGGGAATCGGCATCCACCGTGACCAGACTGCCGCCGGCCAGACGCCTTGTGGCGTCGGCCACGCCGAACAGGGCCGGCACGCCGTATTCGCGGGCCACGCTGGCCAGATGCCCGGCCGCTCCGCCGTATTCGGAAACCACGGCCGCGGCTCGGCTCAATACCGGAGCCCAGCGCGCGTGGGCCTGTTCCACCACCAGCACTGCTCCGGAGGGAAAACGCAGCATGTCGGCATCGCGCCGCACAAGAAAGACCGCTCCCGCGCCCGCGCCGGAACTGGCCGACACGCCGCCTTCAAGCAGCAGCGTGGCTCCCTCGGGCAGAGGCGCGCTTTCCGCGCTTTCCTCCATGCCGGGCAGGGGCCGGCTTTGCAGGATAATCAGGCGTCCGTCCGGGTCAAAGGCCCATTCCACATCCTGGGGCAGACCGTAAAAATCCTCAAAGTCCTGCGCAACCTTGGCCACGGCCAGAATCTGGTCGTCGGTCAGGCTCGGCCGCGCGCCCTCTTCCGCCGTCAATTCTTTTTTGATCACACCCTCATCCGGGGCGCAGGCCAGACGAATGCGTTTCAACGGCACGTGACGATACAGGATGCTTCGCGGCGTTTCCCTGGACACCCGGAACACGTCCACCTCGGCGCTGCCGTCCACAACGGCCCTGGGCAGTCCGGGAACGGCGTTGATCACCACGCCGGGCTCCCGGCTCAGGGGATCGCGGCTGTAGGCCACGCCGCCGGCCAGCGCGTCCACCATTTCCAGGCAGCCCACGCACATGGGCACCTCGTCGTCGGGAATACCTCGGTTGATGCGGTAGGACATGGCGGTTACGCCGTATTTGCTGGCAACCACTTCCTTGTAGGTATCGAGCAGGGTGTCGCCGCCGATGTTAAGCTCGGAGCGATACTGCCCGGCAAAGGACGTACCGAGCGCATCCTCGCCAATGGCGCTGCTGCGCACGGCCAGGCGTACCCGGCCCTGTTCCCCGCCCAGCCGGGCATAGTGGCCGAGAATGTCGTCGGCCAGATCCGGGGGCACGGGCGCGGCCACAATAAGTTGCTGCAAAGAGGAGCTTAAGGCGAACACGGCGTCCAGCTTGGAAAGATCCGTCAACTGGATGCGCCGGTGAATTTCTTCCTGCAAATCGTTGGCCTCGAGAAAACGGCGAAAACCGCTGGCCGTGACCACGAAGCCGCGCGGAATGTGCAGGCCGAGCCGCTGCCTGGCCTCGCCCAGGCTGGCCATTTTGCCGCCCACCTCGTGGGTGGTGGCAAAGCCCACCTCGTCAAGGGGCAGCACCAGCGGGCCGTCAAGGCCGTCGTGCTTGGGGGAAATGATATCGACAACGTTCTGCTGGATGTCTTTCAGCCGATCGAACAGCGCGGCGTGAGCGTTGCCGGACAGAAGATTCAGATGCCGGACCATGTTGTAGACGTTGGCGCTCACCGTCGTGCAATTGGCCCGGACAAAGCTCATGCCGTACAGGCGTTCCCCTTTCAAGGCCTCCTCAAGGTTGGCCATGGCTTCCAGGGCGCGCTTGTTGGCGGACAAAAGGGATTTGAAATGCCCGCACCTGGCCTTGAAGGCCTGGCGGAGTTGCTCCTCCTTCCGCCGTTCCTCCTCCGCCCTGCGATCTCCCTGAAACAGGGCGCTGACAGCGTCGAAAATACCCATGACGAACCCGGTCAGCTTTTCCGGGCCGCTATGTCCCGCAGGCGCATGATCAGATCATTGATGGGCACGGGCTTGAGAAGATAGTCCACGGCTCCGGTTTCCACGCCGGTCATGGCCGCTTCCACGCTGGCGTGGCCGGTGAGCAGGATGACGGGCAGTTCCGGCTTCATCTGCTTGACCCGGCGCAGCACTTCTATGCCGTCGATGCCGGGCATTTTCACATCCAGCACCATGGCGTCAAAAGACCGCTCTCGCACCATCTCCAGGGCCTGTTCCCCGTTGCTGACGCCGACAACGGTAAATCCGCGTTTTTGCAGACGGTTGTTCATCAACTCAAGGAATTCATGTTCATCATCAACTATGAGAATATGCATGGTCACTCCCTGGATTACACGTCCACAATGAAAATTCGGCCTCGTTTCCGGCGTTCGGCTTGCGCGGCTTCACGGATCGCCCCTGGCGGCAAGACACTATACGGGGTTATGCCCCTGGCGTCCAGACCGTGTTGTCACGAGGGTATTTTTACCCTCTGCCGGCGTCCGGCGGGCGGGCGAATTGCGGTTTATGCGGAAACGCTATACACCCGATGGTACGGCATAACGCCATGTCATCCCGAATACCGGAGAATTCCGCAACGTTCGCCGGAAGCCTTTTCGGTATGCGCCACTTTTCAAACGACTGACCTCCCGGCACGGAACACCCCAATGAAGGCAAAAAAAAGCGAATCCCGAAAAGCGAAAAAAAGCGATCGAACCGCGCCGGCGCTCCCTGGCGAAAATATCCATGGCGAAACCGTGGACTTTCGGGATCCGGAGGCCTTAAGCGCCCTGCTCCTGGCCACGCTTAAGCAGGTCAACCGCCCGTTGGGCATGGACGAGTTGCTGCGCATCACCAAACTGCCGCGCAAGGCAAAAAAAGTTATGGAAGCGGTCTTGTGGACCATGGAAGGAGAAGGCCGCTGCTTACGCGCCCCCGGCGGCTGGGCGGCCCCGGCCAAACTCAGATATGTGCAGGGCGTTCTGTCCGTACAGCGAGCCGGCATGGGCTTTGTCACCCCGTCCGCGGGCGGGCCGGATCTGTACATCCATCCGGCGGCCATGAACGACGCCTGGCACGGCGACACCGTGGAAGCGCTCGTTCTGCCCGGCCGAAGCGGACCCAGCGCCGAAGGCCGGATCACCAAAGTGCTGCGCCGCGCCCTGGTCGAAGTGCCGGTCCGGGCCCTGCGCCGGCGCAAGGACGGCCTGTGGATGTGCGCCCCGGCCAACCCGCGTATCCCGGTCCTGTTCCTTACCGACGTTTCCGCCCTGGCGCGGGAGGCGGCGGAAGAAGATCTGCTTCTGGTCACGCCCGGGGAAAAAAGCGGTCCCGGCCTGTGGATGGCCACGGCCACGGCCAACCTGGAACATGAGGAAAGCCCGGCGGCCCAGGAGCGGCTGACCAAGAGCAATCACGCCATTCCCGGCCCCTTTCCCCCGGCGGCTCTGGAGCAGGCGCGAAACCTGCCCGCCGAACCCCAGAAAACAGATTTCGCCGGCCGGCAGGACTTGCGCGACCTGCCCTTTGTCACCATTGACGGCCGCACCGCCCGCGACTTTGACGACGCCATCCACGTGGAAGCGCTGGATACGGGCTTTCGCCTGCGGGTGGCCATTGCCGACGTTTCCCACTACGTGCCCCAGGGTACGGCCCTGGATGCCGAAGCGCGCCTGCGCGGCAACTCCTGCTATTTTCCCCTGTCCGTGGAGCCCATGCTGCCCGAGGCCCTTTCCAACGGGCTGTGCAGCCTGAATCCCCTGGTGCAGCGCCTGGTCATGGTCGCGGACATGCGCTTTTTCCCGGACGGGCGCAGGCTCTCGGCAAACATGTTCCCGGCCGTGATCCGCAGCCAGGCCCGCCTGACCTACGGACAGATCCAACGCGCCCTGCTGCTCCATGAACCCGAGGAAGAGGAACGCCTCGCCCCCCTGCTGCCCATGCTGCGCCAGGCGGAACAGCTCGCCCGCGCCCTGCTGGTTTTGCGCCGGGAACGCGGCAGCCTGGATTTTGATCTGCCCGAAGCGGAAGTGGTTTTTGACGACCGGGGGGAACTCAGCCGCATGGCCCCGCGTCAGCGGCATTTCGGGCACAGGATGATCGAGGAGTTCATGATCGCGGCCAACGAGGCTGTGGCCGAATTTCTGGAACAGCGCGGCCAGCCCACCCTGTACCGTGTGCACCAGCCGCCGGACCCGGACAAGCTGCGCACCCTGGCCGAATTCCTTGCCCAGAGCGGACTGGAAGACTCGCTTCCAAGAAGCGCGCGCGGCAAAGGACGAAAAAGCGCCCCGCCCGGCCCGGCCGATTTGCGCCGCATCCTGGTCCGGGCCAAGGGCAGCTCCCAGGAGTACATCATCTCCCGCCTGCTGCTGCGCTCCATGATGCAGGCCAGGTACCAGCCGGAAAACGAAGGCCACTTCGGCCTGGCCTCGGCCTGCTACTGCCATTTTACCTCGCCCATCCGCCGCTATGCGGATTTGCTGGTGCACCGCGCTCTCAAGCGCGCCCTGGGCCTGCCCGCGCCGGATGGCGAAAAAGCCCTGTCGCTGGCCCGGCTGACCGACATCGCCGACCACATCAACGATACGGAGCGCAACGCCATGGAAGCGGAGCGGGAAATCCACAAGCGCCTGTCAGTGCTCCTTCTGCGCGACAGGATTGGCGAGGCCTTTGAGGGCGTGGTTTCCGGCGTCACCGACTTCGGAATGTTCGTGGAACTGCCGCAGTGCATGGCCGAAGGCATGGTGCGCCTGGGCAGTCTGGACGACGACTATTACGAATACCTGCCGGAGCGCCAGGAACTGCGCGGCCAACGCACGCGCCGCACGTTCCGCCTGGGCCAGAAACTGCGCGTTTTTCTCGCGGACGTGAGCCTGGGCCGCCTGGAAATCAACCTGAGCCTCACGGACGACAAGACCGCGCCGGCGGAAAACCCACGACGGCTCCGGCCCGGCATCACCCTTACCGGACGCAAAAGCGCGAAAAAAGACGCCGGAGCCGCGAAAAGCAAGCCCGGCGTGAAAAACGGACGCCAAAAATTCGCAAGAAAAAAGCGCTGACAAAAAGCCCGGACTAAAGACAATTATGGATGAAGACAGCCCGCTTCGAGTGGGGCTCTGCACAGAGCCTGTGTCCCCGACCCCACGCCAGCATGGCCTTGACCCGGCATTTTGGATGCGATCCGAGGGTTTGTCATCAATCTCGAGCCGCCTACCAGGCGGCTTTTTTGCCGCCCTCATACGGCACGGCCAACCCCTGGCGCAAAAGTATCCCGCCGATATCGCCGCTGTCTGTCCGCACTCTGGCCAGCAAACGAAAGTATTTGTCGCGCCGGATGTCGCGCAGCCAGACCCGGCTGCCGATCGGAGCCAGTTCGGCGGTCAGGGCTTTGGCCCGTTGCGCCAGATCCCGCACTTCCGGGCGCCAATCGCGCAATTCCGGGGTATCGCAGCCGGCTATGCGCACGGCAATCTCATGCCCGACAATGGGAGGAAAGGACGGCACATTCACCACCAGCGAATCCCCCTCAATAACGCGCACCACCACAGCCGGCACATCCGTCTGGAACACGGGCTTTCGAGAGCCGTCGGCCGGCGGAGGAAACGAAAAAAAAGCCGGAATGCGGGATTCCTGAACAAAGCCCACTGCAACCGCATAATCCGGCGATGCGGACGCCGGCAGCGCATTTCCCGGGAATCGCTCCATGCCCACGGACGCGAGTGGGAGCGGGAACGCGCCCATAAAAAACAGGAAACAAAATATCCTGCTCCACAATAAAATGGACTTGCGCAGATTCATACACGTACACATATATAAGATAACAATTTATGTAAAGTATTTTTCTATAAAAATAATAAGTAAAGCTATATATCTATATATACAAAATACAGACAGCAAAATTTTTCCACTGAACATTGCCACAAGGCCGGGAATGAGGTATGAAGGAGACAATCCCTTATTGTCTCCAGCAAAGAGAGGTTTTCATGACCCGTTTGAAACCCCTGGCATCCGTGTTGACTTTTTTCAGCCTTCTGCTGCTTCTGGCCACAGTAGCCCGCGCCGAAAGTTCCGCCACCCTGTATCTGGCCACGAACAAAGGTCCGGGCGCGGAGATCGGCACCGTGACCTTTGCCGATGGCGCTGACGGGCTGCTCGTCACCACTAATCTGAAAGGCCTGCCCCCTGGCAAACACGGTTTTCATGTGCACGAAAAGCCCGATTGCGGCGCTGTGGAAAAAGACGGCAAAATCGGCCACGCCCTTGCGGCCGGCGGTCACTATGATCCGGATAAGACTGGCAAGCATCTCGGCCCCGAAGGCGGCGGCCATAAGGGCGATCTGCCCGTGCTGACCGTGGCCGCTGACGGCACCGCCAAGGAAACCCTGAAAATCAAAGGCATCAAAGCAGCAGAATTCAAAGACCGCTCGCTCATGATTCACGCGGGCGGGGACAATTACTCGGATACCCCGGCCCCCCTAGGCGGCGGCGGCGCCCGCATCGCCTGCGGCATTATCAAGTAGACCCTCGGACGCGCCTAAAAACAGGGCAGCCTCTCTTACGGAGCGCTGCCCTGTCTGTTTTTATTGATATCGCGGGCATGCCCCGCCCGGCTGCGCGGTTTTTGCGTAAGACAATAGTACGGTACTGCTTGAAGCTGTTCTGCCCGCAAGGCCGGCCGGTTCCTCAAGGTCTCCGCTCCGTTTGCCCTCCCGCTATTGGGACTTTTTCGTATCACGCCGGACAATCTACGCAAAATCCCACGTCCATGCCTCTCTGCGAATCCCTCTCCGGTTACAGGTGCAATGGAAAGGCAGCGCCTTGCCCGCTATTGCTCTTGCTTGACTTTTCCCACTTTTCACGCATAAGCTACCAATACTACTTCCAGGCAGCAACGCATGCTGTCTTCGTTATGTGCGCACTGCCCGGCTTCTATGCTGGGTTTCTTTTTGGCGACTTGTTGCCAACAGCATACTATTGCCGGGTCGATAGCTCCTAGTGTCTAGTTGCAAAAATTTTTAACAGAATTTGATAACTGCGCGCCTTTTATTTCTCGTTTTTTCCAAACAAAAGGCCGGGCCTTTTCGTTGTATGCTTTCTGAAACGCCTTGATATGTGCGCCAAGTTCCTGCGT
>JAVBOI010000123.1:0-5609 GCA_031550695.1 Desulfovibrio sp.
ATTTGACCATAGGGCATAAAATTCTTGTCCAGCCAGTTCTCAATAATGATTTCCGCCTCTTTCATGATCATAAAGATTTCGCCGTCGAGCAGCTTGTCCCGAAGCTTGCCGTTGAAGCTTTCGCAATAGCCATTTTCCCAAGGGCTGCCAGGCTCAATGTACTGCGTTTGCACACTCAGGTTCGCCAACCATCGATTCAGCGCCACGGCGATAAACTCCGGGCCGTTGTCGGAGCGGATATTGTCCGGTGCGCCATGCGCCAGAAACAAATCCGCAAGCACATGCATAATCCGCTCGGACCTGATGTTCCGGGCCACATGCAGGGCAAGACATTCCCGGCTGTATTCGTCAATCACTACCAGGATGCGAAAGGGCCTGCCGTTGGCCGTACGGCATTGCACGAAGTCATAGGCCCAGACGTGATTTTTCCACTCGGGGCGTGGCCGGATGCAGGAGCCGTCATTCAGCCACAACCTTTTCCGTTTTGGCTGTTTTTGCGGCACCTTCAATCCTTCTTGCTTCCAGATGCGCTCCACGCGCCCATAGCTGATGCCCCACCCGTCCATACGCACAAGGTCGGTTAGACCCCCCGATGGACGGGTTGAGGGAGAGCTTCTTCGTGCGGCAACGGAAAAGAGCCGCCGATGACTCGGCGGGTCTTTAAAAAGTGGTGCGCTAGGTGGGACTCGAACCCACACAGCCTTGCGGCCACAAGGCCCTCAACCTTGCGTGTCTACCAATTCCACCACCAGCGCGTGAAGTGGGTTTATATACGTTCCCGTTTCCCTTGGCAAGGGAAACGACGCGATTCTTCGCAGTTTTTTCTCCTGCCCGCCCGCCTGCGCGCCTCCGCCGCTTTCCCGCCCACCCGGACGCGGCAGCGGCGAACTTGCACAGGCGGGCGGTACAGGGTATGATCTCCCGCTATTAATAAGGAAGGACCCCATGCCGGAAAAGAACGACAGTATGCCGGAGTGGCGGCGCCTGCTGCGCGAGAATACCCGGAGCGGCATTCCGCCGGCCGATGCCCCGGAAGCCCTGTTTTCCGGCGCCGGGGTATTGCGCGATCTGGCCGCCACCGAGGAAATTTTTGAACGAAGTTTCCGCCGGGGGGTCACCTTGTGCGCCGCCGGGGAAACAGGCCTGACAGCCCTTCTTCTCTGGCGCGGAAACATTTTCGGCGTATACCGGCATACCCTTACCGCGCGCGGCGTGAACGGCGTGCTCCAGGACCTGAAGGAATTCCGCCTCGGCTGGCTTCCGGATGAAGCCGTGCGGCAAACGGGCGGAGAAGGGTCGGCGTTCGCCGACCTGCCCCCCGAGGCGGAAGGGTTTCCCGCGGTCTGTTTTGCCGGCGTCAACGCCGGTTTGTTCGCGGGCCACGGGAAAATTTACGAAAAGCAGGCATAATGCTGTTGCCGGATATCCCGGCACCCTGTACAAAAGGCTCGCGCACAGCGCGCAACCGACGGATACGCGGGAGTAAGGAATGGCTTTTTATGATCCGGCCGAAGGCTGGGACCGGGAAGAGATCGAACGCGTTCAGCTGACCCGGCTGCGCAACACGCTGCAACAGGCGCTGCAATCGCCGTTCTACGAAAAGCGGCTGGGAAACCTCGGCATCACGCCGGAAAGCATGGCATCCCTGCAATCGCTCCGCGATATCCCCTTCACCACCAAGGCGGATCTGCGCGCCGCCTATCCCTACGGCCTGCTTTCCGTGCCTCAGGACGAAATCGTGCGGCTCCACGCCTCCAGCGGCACCACGGGCGCGGCAGTGGCCATCTGCCACACTCAGGACGACCTGAACACCTGGGCGGATCTGATGGCCCGCTGCATGCACATGGTGGGTATCCGGAAAAATGACGTGTTCCAGAACATGGCCGGATACGGCCTGTTCACCGGCGGCCTGGGGATCCATGCCGGGGCCGAGCGCCTGGGCTGCCTCACCGTCCCGGCCGGCGCCGGGAACACGCGCCGCCAGATCAAGCTCATCCAGGATCTCGGCACCACGGTGCTGCACATTATTCCGTCCTATGCGCTGTATCTCGGCGCCAGCCTCAAATCCATCGGGCTTGACCCCCGCGAGCTGCCGCCGCGCATCGCGCTTATCGGCGCGGAGCCGCATACCGAGGAAGCGCGCCAGCGCATCGAAGACCTGCTCGGGGTCAAAGCGTACAACTCATACGGGCTTTCCGAGATGAACGGCCCGGGCGTTGCCTTCGAATGTCTGGCCCAGAGCGGCATGCACGTCTGGGAAGACGCCTACATCCCGGAAATTTTGAACCCCAAAACCCTGGAGCCCGTGCCTGACGGCGAAATCGGCGAGTTGGTCATGACCACGCTCTCCCGCCGGGGCATGCCCATTTTACGGTACCGAACCAGCGACCTGACGCGATTCGTCCCCGGAACTTGCGTGTGCGGCCGCCGGCACCGGCGGATAGACCGCATTCTCGGGCGCGCGGACGACATGCTTATTATTAAGGGCTGCAACATCTACCCCATGCAGGTCGAGCAAATCCTGCTGTCGTTCCCGGAAGTCGGGCAAAACTACCTCATCGTCCTGGAATGCGAGGACGGCATGGACCAAATGCGGGTTCAGGTGGAAATCCGCGAGGAACATTTCGTGGAAGACGTACGCGTATTGCGGGGGTTGCAGCAGAAAATCGCTCACCGGCTGCACGACGAAATACTCCTGACGCCGCGCGTGGAACTGGTCCAGGCGAACACCTTGCCCAAAAGCGAAGGCAAGGCCGTGCGCGTTGTGGACAAACGCGGTCAATAAGGACAACCATGTTCCCATACGGCGGCGCCATACGCGGGCTTTTCCGCTCCCTCCCGGCCCTGGCCCTGGGCCTTCTGTGCGTGATTATGCTCGCCCTGCCGGCCCGCGCCGTGCCCCCGAAATATTTTGACGTGCTGGACGCGGCCATCTCGCTTGCGCCGGAAGATATCACGGCCCGGCTCTCGATCAACGTCGACAACGTCACCGGCCTGTATGAAATGCTGAAAGACGGGGCCTCCATCGAGCTGCTGGTCAACGCAAAGCTTGAGCGGGTGCGGACCCTCTGGACAAACGTCACCCTTGTGGAGATGGATCTCTTTTCGACCTTGCACCACAACCCGCTGACCCGTGAATTTTCCCTCTACATGCCGGGGGAAACCAAACCCATGCTGGACAAAAACCTGGACCGGCTCCTGGCCGCGACCTGGCAGAAATATGTTGTCCATTTCGGCCCGGCCAGCGTTCTGGACGGCGAGAAAGGCTCCGCGTACCAGGCCGTCCTGACGCTGAACCTGCAGCATGCCAAACCGCCGCCATGGCTGGCCAAGGATTTCATGCTCTGGTCCAAAAAAATCCTGGATCCGGAAAAAATCGTACTGCCGTTCAGGTATTAACCCGGGCCTTCCGTTTTCCCCGGCCCCCCCCCCGCCGCGCCTTCCCGCGCGGCAAACCGGAGCGGCACTTCCGCCCGCGGGCAGAGGGCCGTTCCGGAGGCGATATCCATGCTTGAATTCATCAAAGGCCTTTTCTTCATCCCCGCGGAAGGGATCTCCACCAGAGAGCGGGAACGGCTGCGCCGCCGGCGCGAGCTTATCTCGGTCTCCGGAGCCTTTGTGCTCGCGCTCATTCTCACCCGCGTGCTGTTTTATCTGTACGACACGGGTTCCGCCCTCTTCATAACGGTTTTCAGCCTCAACTTCCTGCTGCTGCTCGCCATTCTCGTGGTTGTCATCCGCAACACACTGAAATTGCTCCTGGAACGGCGGCGAGGGGTTCTCGGCGCGCGGCTGCGCACCCGCATGACCCTTGCATTCGTCATCATGACGGTGACCCCTTGCCTGCTCATGTTTCTGATAACCTCCAAGTTCGTCCAGATTTCCGTGGATTTCTGGTTCAAGGACCAGATTTCCAGCTCCATGGAAACCGCCCTGGAAGTAGGCCGCGCCGACCTTGAAAAAACGGAGCGGCGCCTCCTCATCCAAGGCATGAACATCATCGGCGAAGCCTCGGACAGAGGTATTCTGCAGCCCGGCCCGGAACTTGACGCATATCTGCGGACCGTACGCCGGGAGAATGCCCTCCCGCTCATCGGCATTCTTTCGGACGAGCGCCATAAGGTCCTTTGGCACGCCTCCCCGGACGCTCTTGAAAGCTGGCAGGCCGGCAAGGAAATGTTCAATTGGGATACCCTGGAAAAACAGGGCTCGCAGACCATCCTCTCCCCCGGACTTGAGGATGACTACGTGCTGTCCGTGCAGCGGCTGCCGGCGGGCGGCTTTTTCGTCAGCGCGCAAAGCATGGGGCCGTTTTTCAAAACCAAAATGGACCGGCTGGCCGCCGCCAGCACGGAATACAAGCAGCTCAGGCAGATCCGCAACGAAGTCAAATGGATGCTTTACTCGGGCCTGAGTGTTCTGACCATGCTCATCATGCTCGGGGCCATCTGGTTCGGCTTCCGGGTCGCCAAGGAAGTTACCGCGCCGGTTCTCGCCGTCGCGGACGCGGCCCAGCGCATCGCCAAGGGCGAACTTGACGTGCGCCTCGACGGCTACGCCAAGGACGAACTCGGCATGCTCATCCGGGCCTTCAACAGCATGGCGGCGGACCTTGAAACCTTCCGCGCGGACCTGACCGGCGCCAACAAGCTCCTTGAGGAGCAGAACCGCGAAATAGTGCAGCACAGCCAGTATGTGGAGGCCATCCTCAACAATATCACATCCGGCGTTATTTCCGTTGACCACGAAGGCCGCATCAATATGGTCAACACCGCGGCCTGCGCCATCCTCGGCTCTTCCAAGGAAGTCGTCGGCCAGGACCTGGTGCGCTTCCTGCCCGAAGAAATGGGCCGCCAGGCGCGGGCCATGTTCGAGCAGTTCCGCAACAGGCCGCTCTCCACCTGGCAGCGCCAGATCAACATGCAGCTGTTCGGGCAGGAACGGCGGCTTATGGTCAGCGCAGCGGGCCTTGTGACGCCGGAAGGCGAAAACCGGGGCTTTGTGGCGGTTTTCGAGGATGTCTCTGAAATGGAGCGCATGCAGCGTATGGCGGCCTGGCGGGAAGTCGCGCGCCGCATCGCGCACGAGATCAAAAACCCCCTCACGCCGATCAAACTCTCGGCCCAGCGGCTGCAGCGCAAATTCGGCGGCGTGGTGGACGACCCGGCCTTCAGCCAGAGCACGGAACTTATCGTGCACCAGGTTGAAAACCTGCAGGACATGGTCCAGGAATTCTCCGCTTTTGCAAAACTGCCGGAAGTGGACCCCAAGGCGGGCGACCTTACCCCGCTGCTCACCGAGCTGACGGAACTTTTCCGCAACAGCCATTCGCAAATCCAGTGGGTGCTGGACCTGCCCGACTCCATCCCCATCCTGCCCATGGACAAAAACGGACTTCGCCGGGCGTTCCTGAACATCCTCGCCAACGCGGCCGAAGCCGTGGAACAGACCTCGGCCCCGCAAGTCCGTATCGGCGCGACGGTCGATACCGCGCGCTCCGTTCTGCGCATCGCGGTCGAGGATAACGGGCAGGGCCTCAGCGAAAACGAACGGTCGCGGCTTTTCGAGCCTTACTTTTCGCGGAAAAAAGGCGGCACCGGCCTCGGGCT
>JAVBOI010000059.1:0-27219 GCA_031550695.1 Desulfovibrio sp.
TTTTGAAATTGTCCAAGAGTAGTATTGCCTCCGGCGGCCAAAGGGGTTGAACCCCTTTGGAAACCCCATTTTTCTAAGCAGATTCAAGTGAATAATTTCAAAATTGAAATGCTCTAGAGAATTTAACGCTTGAAAGAGTCGCTTAACGGCGGGCAAGGCCCGCCGACGCCGCTTTCGCGGCCAGGATTTGAGGGCAAATCCTTGCAGAGCAATCCACTCATTTCATTCGTGAATTGCTCTAGCGTCGCCGAAGCCGTTTTTCGCATCGTTCCGGAACGGCTGTTATGTAGCGGAAGTTTCCGCGAGACTGGCGGGCTGACGGGTTCCCAGATCGCGATCGATCAGCAGCAGGCCGTGCCCTTCGCCCTTGATCAGCTTCAACTGGCTGATGATGTCGGTGAAGCTTTCTTCTTCCTCCACCTGTTCAGTAACGAACCACTGCAGAAAGGTGTGGGTGGCGTAGTCTTTGGAAGCGAGGGCGAGTTCCACGAGGCCGTTGATGCGGCTGGTGACGAATTGTTCATGCTTAAGGCCGGCTTGAAACACATCGAGAGCGTTTTTCCAGGTATTGGGCGGCGTTTCTATGCCTTGCAGGGTAACTTTGCCCCCCCGGCTCAGGATATAGTCGAAGAACTTGTTGGCATGCAGCAATTCTTCGTCCGCCTGCATGCGCATCCAGCGGCTGCAGCCCGGAAGGCCGGCATCGGCGAAATAGGCCGACATGGACAAGTACATATAACTGGAGTAGTACTCGAACTTTACCTGCTCATTGAGGGCCTTGAACATTTTCAGGTTCGACATGGTGCTTCTTCCTTATGGGTTTTACGAGCGTGACTGACAGGGCTCCTGCCGCGCTCAAGCGCACAGGAGAGAGCGCTACTTTTTATTATCTCAAAACATTCTTTTATTGCAAGGAAAAACGAGAACCGCCATGTGGAAATCGCCCCCCCGTCACGCGCAGACCACCATCATCTGCGCGCTCTGCAAAAAACCGCTTATGGCCAAACGCACCTGCCATGCCGCTTACATGCACTGTGAACATTGCAACAAGAATTTTCCGCTTCAGGACTATATAGAGCTCATGGATTCGGCTTTGGAAGAGTTTCTCGAAGCCCTCGCCTGCAACCGCATATAACTGCCCGCCGTTGTCGCGGCAACATATAATGACGGCACCGGGAAAAGGAATTTTCCCGGTGCCGTGCGAATCGCAAGCCGCCCCGTTTTTGTTGAATCGGGGCGGCTTTAAATTGAGGCGCGTTTTTCCGTTTTTCAGGCTTTATGCCCGCAGGCGGGCCAGAAGGTTTTTAAGCTCCAGGGCCATGGCGGCAATTTCCTGCACGGCGGAAGAAGAGTGCGTCATTCCGGAGGCGGTTTCGTCGGCGATGCGGTTTATTTCATCAATGGAGTGATTAATTTCCTCTGAAGTCGCGGACTGCTCCTCGGCCGCCGTGGCGATGCCGGTGATCAGTTCGGACGTCTGGTTGGCCAGGGTGAGGATTTCGCGCAGGGCCTCCCCGGATGTGCCGGCCAGTTGCGTGGCCCGCTCAACGCTCGCCGTCGCGTCGACAAATCGTCTGGCGTTGTTCTGGGTAGCCGACTGAATGCCCTTGATGCTGCTGCCCACCTCCGTGGTGGCGGTCATGGTTTTTTCGGCAAGCTTGCGCACTTCGTCGGCCACCACGGCAAAGCCGCGGCCGGCTTCGCCCGCGCGGGCCGCTTCAATGGCGGCGTTAAGGGCCAGCAGGTTGGTCTGGTCGGCAATGTCGGAAATAACGTTCATAACGCCGCCAATGGCTTCGGCCTGCTGCCCCAGGGATTGCATGTTGTGTTGCAGTTCGTGGGAAACTGCGTTGACTTCGTTGATGGCGCCTATGACCTTGTCCACCAGATCAGAACCCGTGCGCGCTTGCTCGCGGGTGGTGTCCGCCTGATGGCTGGCCCCGCCCGCGCTTCTGGCCACTTCCATGACCGTGACGGTCATTTCTTCCATGGCCGTGGCTGTGGAAGCGGCCCGCTCCCGCTGCATGTCGGCGCCCCTGCTCACCTGCTCCACCTGGGAGGAAAGCTGCTCGGAAGCGGCGGCCATCCGGTTGGAGATGTCCGTGGCCTGGTTGGCCACCTCGGCCATGACGCGCTGGGAGGTCTTGATTGAGGTCAGATCGGTGATAAGCAGAAGTACGGAGGCAACCCTTCCCGAGCTGTCGGGCATGGGAATGGCGGAGTAGCTGATATCCATATCCGTGCCCTTCGGGTGGGCGCGGGTTTCGCCGCTGGCCGGGGCGCCTCTTTCCAGGCTCTGCCGCAGAGCGCAGGCGGGCAAACCGTCATCATCGCGGGCGAACAGTTCTTTGCAGGTTTTGCCGGCATAGTCGGCACCGGCTATGCTTTTGGCCTGGGAGTTCAGGAAAACGGCCTTGCTGTCCGGCGACAGAATGGCCACCGGCGTGGGAATGTTGTCCAGAACCATGCCGTACCGGTTGATCAGGGCGTTGGTGCCGCCTACCAGGTTGCCGTAAGCGCCTTTGAAGAGGGAGGCGTCGGCGCGGGAATTCAGGCGGCCCATTTCTACGTCTTTTTCCAGCCGGGCGTATTCGTCCACAATCCGCTTCAGTTCCGAAGGAATGGAGCGAAGGGCATCGGCCAGCATGCCGATTTCATCCGAACGCCTGATCGCGAGAGAGCTGTCCAGGTTGCCCTCGGCGACATCCCTGGCGAACAGAGCCCCTTTCTTCACGGCGTTCGTGACCGGCCGCACAATAAGAAACACCACCGCAAGGCCGAGCACTATGCCGAGTACCGTTACCAGCAGAGTTTGGTTGCGGATGGTCGTAAGGCCCTTCATTATATCGCTTTCATCGACCCGGATAACCGGCACCAGGCCTGTTTCCTCGTCTTTTTCCACATAGACGATAACCTTGTTGCCCTTGGGATCGACAAAGGAGTCAAGGCCGTGTCCTTTTTGCACAAGGCGCTTGTACTCCCCGTTTTCAGGAAGCTTGTCGTTGAATTCCCAGTCCTTGTGCTTGGGGTGCACGATCACTTCGCCCTTGGTGGACAGGAGAAAAGCATAGCCGTCGTCCCCAACCGAGATGGGGGCTATTTCGGCTTGGGAAAAGGCGGCCAGACTCAAGGAGCCGGCGATTACCCCGACCACTTTTCCGTCGTGCTTCACCGGGGCGGACACGATGATGACCGCCGAATTGATCACCCGGCTGAGAAAAGGCGCCGAGGCGAACGTTTTTCCGGTGTCCCTGGCGGTACGGAAATAATCCCTGTCCGCGAAGTTGCCGCCGATGTTGGCGGGATTGGAGGCGGCAACCACTTTTCCTTCCATGTCGTATATCGTCACTCTGTCAAAGTTCGGGTAGGAGTCAGCGACCTGCTTCAACCCCTCGGACATGGCCAACTGGCGGTCCTTGCTCTGAATGTCGCCGGTGAAGAAACTGACGACGTCGGGTCGGACAACGGTGCGCTCCACGTCACGCCGGGCACGGGCGGTCAAGCCCCTGAGGCTGCGGTTGAGCGCCCTGGATTCGCCTTCCATGTTGTCTATCAGCGATGCCGTCAGGTTTTCCTTGGCGGTGAGGTAGGAAAGGGCGCCCGCTCCCCCCAGCAGGGCCACGATAAGCAACAGAATGGGCAGCAAAATTTTGGCTTGTAAGTTCATTCGGTTCTCCCCTCGTAATGATACTGAGCGCCGGCAAGCCGGTGGACAGCGTTTTCCTGAATGAAGAAGCAACCGCCAGTCTGTTTACTTGAAAGAAAACACGAAAAAGCGATTGATCTATTTTATTTTTAAATGAAATGCCATATTGAACAACCGGACTATAAAGAAAAGAAAAAAAAATGCAAGCTTCAAAATTATATATATATGAAAGATAACAGAATTCTATAAATTTTATGCAGGGAAAAGATTTTTTTAAAATAAGACAAAATTGTTGATTGACACAGTTTTGACATCATTATCGCATAAATGCATCATCATGCGATGCTCTTTCGCGAAAAATTTTTCAAGGATATTTTTCAACACCGAAACGGTGTTTTATCCTGGCCCAATCCGAGATGTTCGTGCGAGATTTTTTGTTCCTCGTTGGTGGGCGTGCGTTGTTTTTCAGCAGGTGGGACAGTGATAGGGGCGAGTGAACACAATCGCCTTTAAAGTATGCATTTTCATGTTTATTTTTTCTATATCAAGGAGTTGTCCTCTTTTTATAGGGAATTGTTATTTGGAACGGTTCGAAAGGACGATATATTCCCGCAAAAAAAATTAAAAATTTTCATTTTGGTATTGACGTGAGCAGTTGCTTAGGGCAAGGCTTTTCCAAGGAAACGCGCATTTTCCGGCAGATGTATGCGGGATTTTTTGCGGCGCGGAGATTCATTCTTTTTTGAGAGGTTTTTTGCATGACTAAGTCTCTTTATGTGGGCAACCTGCCCTGGTCGGCGACGGAAGAAGAGGTTCGCAACCTGTTTGCCACGCACGGAAACGTCAGTTCCGTGAAACTCATCAGCGATCGGGAAACCGGCCGCGCGCGCGGTTTCGGCTTCGTTGAGATGGATGACGCCGATGCCGCCAGTGCAGTGGAAGCCCTTGACGGAACAAGCTTCGGCGGCCGCACTCTGCGGGTGAACGAAGCTCAGCCCAGAGCTCCCCGTCAGCCGCGCTACTAGGGTAAAAATCCCTCTACAGGAAAGCCCGATTGAAGCGGGCTTTCTTTGTTTTAGGGCCTGTTCACACTACGGTCTTTTTGTCCGCTGCCCGCGTCAGAAAAGCTTTTTGTTCCGGTCGAGTATCATCAGAGTACACTCCCTCCATAAAAAGCTTTCCTTCCTTGGCGGAGAACAAAAATCCTCGTAGTGCGAACAGGCCTTGGTCGATTGAGTTCGTTTGCGCATATGTTTGTTGATATAGCCAATCGCTTTTGGGATTCGCCAAGAAATTTTCAGGCATAAAAAAGCCCCGCTAGCGGGGCTTTTTTATGCCGGCAGCCGATGAGGTCGGGCCGCAATTATTTTTTCGGGTTCAGTTCAATGGCACGGAAGAAGACCTGTCCCCGGCGGGAGATATGCAGCAGAACGGCGCCGCGCTTGTCTGCCGCCGTGAGCGACCGGGTCAGTTCGTCAACGGAGTGCACCGGCTGCTTGTTCACGGCCAGGATGATGTCGCCCGGCTGGATACCGGCTTTTTCTCCCAGGCTGTTGTCCTCAACTCCGGTGACAAGCAGCCCGGCGTTGCCGCGCAGTTCGTTGCGCCGGATGTCGTCAGGCGTCACCGGCCGCAGCTTGAGGCCGAGCATATCGCTGCCGGAGGCTTCGCTTCTGCCGCTGTCTTTGCCTCTGGCCTGGGTGAGGTCGCGTTCAGCTACGGTCAGGGAGACCTTTTCTTCCTTGCCGTCGCGCCACAGGGTCACTTCCGCCTTGCTGCCGGGCCTGAGTTGGGCTACCACGCGCAAAAGCTCTTCCGTGTCGCCAATGGATTTGCCGTCGATGGACATAATCACATCGCCGCCCTTGATACCGGCTTCGGCGGCGGGTTGTCCGTCAAGCACGGTGTTGACCAGGGCTCCGCGCACTTCCGGCAGGGCCAGGGCCTTGGCCGTGGCTTCGTCCACGTTCTGGATGGTCACGCCGAGCCAGCCCCGGCTGACCTTCTTGTGTTCCTGCAGATCGGTGATGACGCGCTGGGCCAGGACGGAGGGGATGGCAAAGCCTATGCCCTGCGCCCGCTGGGCAATGGCGGTGTTGATGCCGATAACCTCGCCGGCCATGTTGAGCAGCGGTCCGCCGCTGTTGCCCCGGTTGATGGAGGCGTCGGTTTGCAGAAAATCGTCGTAGGAGCCGGACTGGATATTGCGGCCCTTGGCGGAGAGAATGCCCGCCGTAACCGTGTGGTCAAGCCCGAGGGGGCTGCCGATGGCCACAACCCATTCGCCCACTTCAAGAACGTCCGAATTGCCGAACTTGAGGTAGGGCAGATCGCTGGCCTTGATTTTCAGAAGGGCAAGATCCGTTTCCGGATCCGTGCCCACCACTTCGGCCGGGAGCGTTTTTTCTTTCTTGTTCGCCGCGGTGCTCAAGGTCACGCGGATGACGTCCGCTCCTTCAACCACATGGTTGTTGGTAACGATAAAGCCGTCGGGGGAAATGATGAAGCCCGAGCCCAGGGAATTCATTTTCCGGGAGCGGGGGGCGTTGTAAAATTCCTCGAACGGCTCAAAAAAGCGGTCAATGTCCGGATGCCCGCGAAACATTTCAAAGGGCATTCTGGGAAGAGAGCGCACTTCTTCGGTACGTTCGGTGCTGATGTTGACCACGGCCGGCATGGCCGCTTTGACCAGTTCCCGGAAATCCGCGGGCGGAGCGGCCAGGGCCGGGTAAACCGCCAACACGGTGAAGGCCAGGCAGGATGCCAACAGGCTGGTGAAAATGGTGCGTTTTTTCATGAATAACTCCTCAGGGGGAAAAGAGAGTAGACCTTTTTCATAGTAGGCGTTTCTTTCTCGATGTAAAGGGAAAAGGCAGAAAAAAAGAGGGTTGCCGCGAGAGCGCAGCCGGCGGCATGCCTTTCCCGCGCGAACCATGCCCACGGGAAAGGCTACCACACTCCGAACCGTTTTGTCTTCCCGTATAAAAAGTTTCGGAGGATAGGGAAGGAGGTCCGGGGGAAGGGAACTTCTTTAAAAGTTCCCTTCCCCCGGCCGCCGGAGGCGATCATTCGTGGTGATAGCCTGTGCCGGCCAGGATGGTTTCCGCGCGGTAAATTTGTTCCAGCAGAACCACTCTGGCCAGTTCGTGGGGCAGGGTCATGGGGCCAAGGGACAGGCAGCGGGCGGCGGTTATCCTGGCCTCTTCGGACAGGCCGTAGGCTCCGCCTATGAGAAAGCAGGGCCGTTTGCCGGATTCATACAGGCGGCGGAGCAAATCCGCAAAGGCGCGGGAATCGAGGGCGATTCCGCGTTCGTCCAGACAGAGGGCGGTATCCCGCTGGTGCAGGAGCTTGAGCAGGCGTTGCGTTTCCAATTCTTTGCGCGCTTCCGGGGCAAGTTCCGCGGCGGCGTCCTTTACCGTGGTTTCTTCCAGGCGCAGAAAGCGGGACAGACGCGCGGCATAGTGCGCGGCGGCATCCCGCCAGTGCGGGGTTTTTATGTGGCCGACGGCGAGAATGCGTATGCCTTTCATGCAAAACTTCCGTTGAGTTGCGGCAAATGGCCCTTGTGACCGGTGCAGCCGATTTCGTCCGGGCCTGTTGCCAGAAAATCACGGGATTGATATACTCCCGGCGTCGGCGGAGTGTAAAGTCGTTTCCGCGCCGCATATCGCACGCGGCGCGCCAAGCGGGCGGCTTTTCCCGCAAGATCCTGGCCGCGTTGGTAAAAATGTCTGTTCGCGCATTATGATGACAAAGAGGAAGAGACCGCCGGGCCAGAGCCACCTGGCCGGGAAACTTCCCGAAAAACGCTATGTTCTGAATGCGTTGGGAGGGTTGCATGCACGGTTCCGCTTTGCCTTTTCTCACTCTTGAAGCCGCTTGCGAAGCCCTTTCGCGGGGGGAGGCCGTTCTTTTTCCCACAGAGACATTTTACGGCCTGGGCTGCGACGCCATGAATCCCGACGCCGTGGGCGGCGTGTTCAGCATCAAGAAACGCGCGCTTTCCATGCCGCTGCCGGTGGTCATAGGGGCGCGGGACAAACTGGCTTTTGTGGCCGCCCATGTGCCCCCCCTGGCTGAGGCCCTGATGGACGCCTTCTGGCCCGGCCCCCTTTCCATTGTCCTGCCGGCAAACCCCGAGGTGCCGGACTTGCTTACGGCCAATGCCGGGCGCATTGCGGTGCGCTTTTCTCCTCATCCGGCGGTACTGGATTTGTGCCGGGTCACGGACAAGGTGCTTGTGGCCTCCAGCGCCAACTTGAGCGGCAAGCCATCGGTTACCCGCCCGGAAGACATTGAACCCGAACTGTTGACCGGCACCGCAGGACTATACTCCGCCGGGCCTGCTCCGGCCGGCGGTCTGCCTTCGACCGTGGTGGATGTGCTGGACGGCCGCGACGCAAGCTACGTGCGCGTGCTGCGCCATGGCGCGATTTCCCTTCAGGCCCTGGAGGCGGCCGGCTTTACCGTATCGGACGAGTCGGAGAAATCCTGCTGATCCGCGATAAGGCGTTCCAACGCCGTAGCGACCCACTCGACGGGGCGTTGCGCGACCGCATTTCTTCGCGTCTGTCCTTGTGTTTGCGACGAAATTTCGTTAGTTATTAAGCAAGTCCCGTGTCGAAATACTTCGGGGCGTATTATGATGCGGCGTGTTGCGGGAAAAAATGCCGATGGGCCGTTTACCGTTTTTCCGGCAGGAAGGAATGATGCGGGATAAATCCGTTTGCGCCCTGTGCGGCGCGGAATTGCCCTTGCGCAAGATGCCCGCATCCACGGTGGATATCGTCATTGCCCATCCGGGACGGGGCGTGGTGCTCGTGGAACGGCGTTTTCCGCCCCTGGGCTGGGCTCTGCCCGGCGGTTTTGTGGACTACGGGGAAAGCGTGGAACAGGCCGCCGTGCGTGAAGCCCTGGAAGAAACGAATTTGCGGGTGCGCCTGCGGGACCTGCTCGGCGTGTATTCCGATCCGGCGCGCGACGCCCGGCGGCATACTATCAGCACGGTCTTCACAGCTGCTACGGACGCCCCCGAAAACTTGCAGGGCGGCGATGACGCGGCGCAAGCGGCGTTTTTTTCCCTGGCGGATCTGCCGGTCCAACTGGCCTTTGACCATGCCCGCATTCTGGATGATTTCAGGCGGCGCTTTGCCGCCGCTTACGGCCTTTAAAAACTAGGCTCAGCCCTTATTACTCCGCTGTCCGCGAAAAGCTGAATTTTTCCAGAGGGCAAGGAGCAACGGGAAAATTGGGCGAAGCTGCATTGGCATACCGCGAGGTCAATTTTTTCCTTGCGGCGCCGCCAGCCGGAAAAAGGCAGCTTTGCAGCAGGCGGGTTAATGAGGGCCGAGCCTAAGGCGGCTCGGCCGCTGAACGCATAACGGTTTGTTTTGGCACAGCGACTGCGGAGGGCAGAATGCCTCAACGGATTTTTTTCGCAACGTCGGAGGTCTACCCCTTTTCCAAGAGCGGGGGACTTGGCGACGTCATGGGCGCCCTGCCCCTGGCCATGCACGAAAGCGGGGTGCCCACGGCCGTCATTTCACCATTCTACGGGCGCATAAGCACCGGCAACTACCACATACGACTGACCATTTCCGATCTGCCGGTCGGCTATCCCTGGGCCCCCATCACCGCGGATGTGTATGAGGCGGACTATCACGGCGTTCCCCTGTATTTTATCCACCGGGGCGAATACTTTGACCGCCGGTACTATTATAACGACCACAAGGGCGATTATTTCGATAACGCCGAGCGCTTCATCTTTTTTTGCCGCGCGGCCATTGCCCTGATGGAACGCCTGGGCGAGCCGCCGGCCGTGGTTCATGCCCACGACTGGCAAACGGCCCTGCTGCCGGCCTACATCCACTTTTTGCGCCGGAGCAGCCGTTTCTGGGCCGGCACTGGCACGGTCTTTACCATCCACAACCTGGCCTTTCAGGGACGCTTCTCGTCCCGCCTGTTCCCGCAAAGCGGTCTGCCGCCGGAAGCCTGGGGCATGGACGGGGCGGAATACTTCGGCGATGTCAACATGCTCAAGGCCGGCATTGCCTATGCCGACACCGTGACCACGGTCAGTCCTAGCTATGCCCGTGAAATTCTGACGGAAAAATTCGGCTGCGGCCTTGACGGCATCCTGCGCCGGCGCGAACTCTATCTGCACGGCGTACTTAACGGCGCCGACTACGCGGTCTGGAACCCGGCCGACGATCCCTACCTGCCCGGCTGCTACTCGCGCGACGATTTGTCCGGTAAGTTTGTCTGCAAAGAGCACCTGATCGGCGAACTCGGCCTGAAGCCGGAAATGCTCAAGCGGCCGCTACTCGGTTTTGTCGGCCGTCTGCGCGGGCAAAAGGGCATTGATCTGCTCAATGAGATTATCCCGGATTTGATGAAACTCAACGTGGGCGTGGTCATTCTCGGTGAAGGCAAGCTCGAGCACGAGGCCCGCTCGCTTCAGCTTATGGAAAATTACCGGGGCAAGCTCTGCGCGGTGGTGGGCTATACCGAGGATCTGGCCCACCGTATGCAAGCCGCCAGCGATATCTTTCTTATGCCCTCACGCTACGAGCCCTGCGGCCTGACGCAGATGTATGCCCTGCGTTACGGCACCCCGCCCGTGGCCACGGCCGTGGGCGGCCTGCGCGACACCATCATTCCCTGGCCGGCCGACAACTCCACCGGCTTCATTTTCACCGAAAGCACGCCGGGCGATTTCCTGGGCGCCATCACGGACGCGGTCAGGCTTTGGGAAAGCAATCCAACAGGCTGGAAATCCATGGTATTACGCGCCATGAGCCAGGCCTTTACCTGGGAGCGCGCCTGCCGGGAATACGTGGAGCTCTATCGCACCACCCGTTTGCGCTTGCAGTAGACCATAATTTGTCTATAATGGAAGCCTGCCGCCAGAATCGTCTCCGGCGGCCAAAGGGGTCGTGGACACAGACCCTGTATACAACCCCTTTGGAAACCCGCATTGGGGATGCGATTGTTGCGGCTGCACGGGAGTTTTCCCCGTTCCGGGGCTCCCGGCGGAAGACCGCATAGGCCGGAACGCGTTGCTGCTTCCTTTAATCCGGGAGAAGGGAGAGGGAACTGTTTTAAAAGTTCCCTCTCCCTTCCCCCCGGCTCTTAGCCAGTCACCTTCATCATTCAGATAAAACTATGTCGAAACGAAGCCGCCCGTTATTTATAGAGCCTTTTGACCTGTATTTGTTCGGCAAGGGGCAACACTGGGATTTGTACCGGGTATTGGGGGCGCATCCCCATTGCCAGGACGGGAGCGAGGGCTTCCGGTTTGCCGTCTGGGCGCCCAACGCCAAGGAGGTCTGTCTTGCCGGGGATTTCAACTACTGGGCCTGGGGGGAGATCCGTCTGTACCCGGTGGGCAGTTCCGGCATCTGGGCCGCCTTTGTTCCGAATATCAAGCCGGGGGCGCTGTATAAGATAGGCATCAAGGGCGCTGGCGGCGAAATAGTGTACAAGAGCGATCCGTTCGCCTTTGCCGGCGAATACCGGCCGGGCACGGCATCCATCGCCCGCGGCCTGGGGAACTATCAATGGCGGGATGCGGCCTGGATGCGGGCCAGGGCCGAGGCCGGGAGCCACCTGGACAGGCCGTTGTCCATTTACGAGGTGCACGCGGGCTCCTGGCGGCGGCACAACAACGTGGTGCGCCCTTTTTATTCGTATACGGAACTCGCCCACACCCTGGTGCCGTACGTGAAGGATCTGGGGTTCACGCATATTGAGTTCATGCCCCTGGCCGAGCATCCTCTGGACCAGTCCTGGGGCTACCAGACCGGGCAGTATTTTTCTCCGTCGGCCCGCTTCGGATCACCCGACGAGTTGCGCTATCTTATAGACACCTGCCACCAGGCGGGCATCGGCGTCATTCTGGACTGGGTGCCCGCGCATTTTCCCAAGGATTTCTGGGGGCTGGCCCGATTTGACGGCACTGCGCTGTTCGAGCATGAAGACCCCCGGTTGGGAACGCATCCGGACTGGGGCACGCTGATTTTCAACTACGGACGGCACGAGGTCAGGAATTTTTTGCTCAGCAACGCCCTGTACTGGCTGAAAGAGTTTCATATCGACGGCCTGCGCATGGACGCCGTGGCATCCATGCTTTATCTGGACTATTCCCGCAAGCCGGGAGAATGGCGGCCCAACAAGTACGGCGGTCGGGAAAACCTGGAGGCCGTGGACTTTCTGCGCGAAGTGAATACGGTGGTGCACGGGCAGGCGCCCGGCGCCATTACCCTGGCGGAGGAATCGACCGCCTGGCCGGGCGTTTCCCATCCCACCTACGCCGGCGGACTGGGCTTCACTTACAAGTGGAACATGGGCTGGATGCACGACACCTTGCTGTATATGAGCAAGGAACCCATCCACCGCCGCTACCATCACAATGCCTTGACATTTTCCTTTCTGTACGCCTTTTCGGAGAACTTTCTCCTGCCCTTGTCCCACGACGAGGTGGTGCACGGCAAGGGGGCCATGCTGTCCAAAATGCCGGGCGACATGTGGCAGCAGCAGGCCAACCTGCGCATTCTCTACGCCTATATGTGGGCGCACCCGGGCAAGAAGCTGCTCTTTATGGGCAGCGAGTTCGGTCAGTGGAACGAGTGGAGCGAGAGCCGGGAACTGGACTGGGCGTTGCTCAATTTTCCGGCTCACGACGGCATCCGGGCGCTGGTGCGGGATCTGAACGGGCTTTTGCATCGCGAACCGGCCATGCATGAGCACGATCACGACTGGACCGGTTTTTCCTGGCTGGACTGCTCGGACTTCAATGCTTCGGTCTACAGTTTTATGCGCCGCGCCGAGGGGCACAAGCCAGTGATGTGGGTGTTCAACTTTACGCCGGTGGCGCGGGAAGGCTACCGCGTGCACTGCCCGGACGGCGGGGTCTGGCGCGAATGTCTTAACACCGACAGCCGTTATTACGGGGGGAGTGATGCAGGCAACTCGGGACTGATAACCGCCGATCGCGGTGATTTTGGCGATGGCCTGTCGTTGAAGCTGACGTTGCCGCCCCTTGGTGCAATAGCATTAATGCCCTTTGCCGAGTAGCGAAACAGGCCGTTCAGACGTAATACGCCGATCCGGGATATATATCAGGCAGCGCTCATCATGAGCGTTGCCGCTTTTTTTTTTCTTATGCTCGCAGTATATTGCTAGATAAAATTTATATAATACAGCAAGTTGGTTTATAACTCACCGTGAGTGTCCTGAGCGATTGTTTTTTGTTTTTGGCATAATTACAAATTTATTCCATAAAAAATTTGTGCACTATACGTTGTGCAAAAAATTTTTTTATAAAAATACTTTATATAAAACTATAATTACTGTTACGATAAAATTTTGTACGTTATAAATGGAAAATGGAATGTAATAATTGCAGTATGCTATAGTTGCTATGGTTATATATACTGCAAATATATTATATAGTTATATAAATATAGCTACTTTTTACTTGTCATATTGGTATTCATTTTTTACGGTCATACTGTTCTTGACAACTGCATTATATGTGTTTTGCTTTAAATAAATTAAAGCAAAATAGGAAAAACAGTGAGAACTAACCGTATGTAAAGAGGGCGGTATGACTACGAAGTTTAAAATTATCATCGGCTTTTTTCTTATGGTGGCCTTGACCGGAGGGATCTCTCTTATCGGTTACCTGAATTATCAGACAACGAGCGCCCAATTTGGGGAATACCGCCGGTTGTCGACATTCAGCGCCATCATGGGCGACATGAACGCGCAACTGTATGCGGCCGAGGCGGAACTCTACATGTATCTCGACGACAGCCGGAAGGAGCATATGGACAAAGTGCTCGCCGCCCTCGAGAGCGTTGGCGCGCATGTGGACGCGGCGGAAAAAGAGGTCGTTCTCAAGGAGCGCAAAAATGCGCTTGACGCTATCCGTAAACGCGCCCTGATCATATCCGATCTGCGGGAGAAGGCCAGGGCGAGCCTTGTGGCCGCGCAGGAACAGTATACCGGCGTCATGCAGAAAAGTAATCGGGCAATGGGCGCGAAGCTTCTGGAAATTGCCGGTCTGGCCAGAAAGGCCGGCAACGCCGAGGTCGCCTACCTGACCTCGCAGTCTCTGGAACGGCTTGCCATGGCTCGTTCTGCCTTGAGCCGTTTTTCGCAATCCCGCGCGCCGAGTGAGGAGGAGCTCATCAAGAGCAATCTGGAAAATCTGGACAAGGTTTTAGGAGAGATTGGCCCCCTTCTTGTGAGCGACGAAGCCAAGGCCGCTTATAAGGAGGCTCTGGAGGCCGGCAAGGCTGTCCGGGCCTCTTTCAACGCCATGTTTGTCAATTTTACCGACGTGAACGACAAACTGGCCGAATTGCAGGCCCAGATACTGGGAACCGTCGCCATTGCCGAAAAACTCAATGCGGATGTGAGTGGCAACGCGAATGCGTTGGGCGCGCAAATACTGTCCGACAACGCCGCCGCCCAGAAACGCCTGTTGGTTACAGGCGGCATAGGCCTTGTATTCGGCATTGCCTGCGCGCTTCTTATCGTCGTCGGCATTGTCCGCATGCTGAACGAACTGGCCCGTTTCGCCTCTGCCGTTGCCAAAGGAGACTTCAAGCAGGTGATCAAGATACGGGAAAAGGGCGAAATCGGCACAGTCATTGAGGCCATGAAGCATATTCCCCAGACCCTTGAGCACGTCATCCAACAGGCCAGGGAACTCAGCAACGCCATTTCGTCCGGAGAGTTCCGCAAACGCCTGGACACGAATTCCCTGCCGGGGTCGTTTTCCGATATTGGCAGCTCCATCAATACGGTAAGCGATTCCTATACCGTTATTGTCGACGCCCTGAGTCTGCCCATTTTTGCCAGCGACAAAAGCCACAGGGTGCTTTTTTTGAATAAAGCGGCCCAGGCCCTTGCCGGCGGCAACCCGATTCATGAGCAGTGCAGCAACATTTTTTACACGCCGTTGTGCGGCTCGGATGCCTGTATCGGCCGTTGCGCCATGTCCCAGGACGGCCCGTATGCCGGAGAAACCCAAGCCGTCATCAGGGGCGTGCATCTGGAGATAGCCGGATCGGCGTTCCCGTTGCACAACCTGAGCAACGAACTGGTCGGCTATGTGGCAGTGATTACGGATCTGACAAAAATCAAAGGGCAGCAAAAGGCCATCCTGCAGGCGGTGGCGGACGCCTCGACCGTTTCCGACCGCGTGGCTGCGGCGGCGGAGGAACTGGCCGCCCAGGTGGAGCAGATATCGCGCGGCACGGAGCAACAGCGGGCCCGCGTAGAGGCGACGGCAAGCGCCATGACGCAGATGAACTCCACGGTCATAGAAGTGGCGCGTAGCGCAAGTCAGGCCTCGGAGCAGAGCGAAGAGGCCCGCAATAAGGCGGAAAGCGGCGCCGGCCTTGTGAACAAGGTTGTCCAGTCCATCAACCAGGTTAACAGCGCGGCCGCGACCCTGCAGGAAAACATGCAGGAGCTCGGCGTCCAGGCGGAAAGCATAGGCGGGGTGATGAACGTCATTTCCGACATCGCGGATCAGACCAATCTGCTGGCTTTGAACGCCGCCATTGAAGCGGCACGGGCCGGCGAGGCCGGACGGGGATTTGCCGTGGTGGCCGACGAAGTGCGCAAGCTGGCGGAAAAAACCATGTCCGCCACCAAGGAGGTGGGGGCCAATATCTCCGCCATCCAGCACTCGACGCAGATGAATATCGGCGAGGTGGCCAATGCCGCGAAAAACGTCAAGGAGGCCACCGTGCTCGCGAATTCCTCGGGCTCGGCTCTTCAGGAGATTGTGGCCCTGGCCGCGGCCAGCTCTTCCGTCGTGGTTTCCATTGCCACGGCCGCCGAGGAGCAGAGCGCCACTTCCGAAGAAATCAACCGGGCCGTGGATGAAATCAACCGGATCGCAAGCGACACCAGCGACGGCATGCTCCAGTCCGCCGCCGCCGTGCAGGATCTTTCCCGCATGGCCCAGGAACTGCGGCGGGTAATGGAGGGGCTGAAAACGTCATAGGGGTATTCGTCCCGCCGCGCATCACGAAAACGCGTTCCCCGACACCCGTCGGGGAACGCGTTTTCGTGATAAACCGTCTAAAGCTCGTCAATAACGATTACGAGAAATTAGAGCATATAAATTTTGAAATTACCCACTTCAGCCCAACCAACAAAATGGGGCTTTCAAAGGGGGTTCAACCCCTTTGGCCGCCGGAGGTAATACTGCTCTTGGGCAACTTCAAAATGAATTTGCTCTAAAAGCCGAAGGTTCCTCCAATAATCACCACGTGCATGTCGGTAAGCGGCGGGCGGCGGCTGATGATGGTGGTGATTTTACAGATCCTGGTCGGGTTGTTGCAGTCCACGCATTCGCCAAGCTGAACGCAGGGGTTGGGCGTTTCGTAGCGTTTGTTGTTCATGGGCGCGGCGTATTTTTTTATTCTCTCTTCAGCCTCTTCCAGATTGCTGACGATTTTATTGGCCCCGGCAATGACCACAACCTTTTTCGGCCCGAACATCATGGCGGCCACGCGGTTGCCAAAGGCGTCGCGGTTGACCAGTTCGCCCTTGAGGGTGATGGCGTTGCTGCTGGAAATGAAAACGTCGGCGGTAAGCTGTTTGTAACGGATGGCGTTGCGTTCTTCCGGCGCCATGCCGTCCAGGCCGTGGTCAAGGATGGTACAGCCCTTGCGCGTGAAGTGTTCCGACAGGCCAAGCTCGCGCTCGGTGCGGGAGCCGCCTATGCCCACGCTCGCCCCGTGCGGGACCAGACCGGCCACATAGGCCACCGCGCCCTGCGGGTCGCTGAAGTATTCCGCCTGAAAGCCGTTTTTCTTCAGAGCTTCCACCGCCCGTTTGCCAAGAGCTTCATCACGCCATTGAATCAGAGGATTGCTCATGGGACTCTCTCTCCTGCATGTTGAGGTTAGAGCATTTTCACGGCAAACGCGTGAAAATGCTCCGGCGACGCAAAGCGGCGCTCGCCGCGCGGGTGGGCTTTGCCCCTGCCGTTACGCCGAAGCGAGCGTCCTGGCGTTACACAACTAATGGAATAGGTGTGTAACACTATATCGCAAAAAGCAAAAAACCGGAAGCCACCCTTTGGCGAGAACGCAAAAATAGCGGGATTGCGGGAAGGAAACAAAACGATTCGGCCGGAACACGCAACGCGTGCGCCGGCCGAAGTTTGTTACGATTTTTTCGGAAAGGGCGGGAATAGCAATCCCGCGATTGGAGAAGCATTCAGTTGGAAGGCCAACTAGGCCTTTACTTTTTGGCTCAGGTGCAGGTCTGGGCTTCCAGTTCCTTCTGGGGCAGGGCGGCCAGAGATTCCACTTTGCCCGGGTCGAGGCTCAGGGCCAGGGACAGGCGTTTGCCCAGATCCGGGTGAACTTTCCAGAACTGGGCCACGGCGCGCATCTTGATGCGTTCGCGTACCGGGCCGATGCTCAGGGTCAGGTTGTGGACAAGCTGGGTCTTGCGGTTTTCGTCCATTACCTTTTCGTACAGGGCGCGGGGCTGCTCATAGTCCACCGGGCCGGAAGCGTAGGGCTCGTGCCAGTCCGCGCTGCCTTCAAGCGGCAGGGGAGGTTCCTTGACGCCGCCAGGGGCCGGGCCGCCAAAAGTGTTGGGCCAGTACGGCATGGCCCCGCCGCCGTTATCATCTACGCGCATGAAGCCGTCGCGGGCGTAGTTTTCTACCTTGGCGGCCTTGGGCTGGTTGACCGGGATAAGGTGGTAGTTGGGGCCCAGGCGGTGCAGGTGGGTATCGTGATAGGAGAACAGCCTCCCCTGGAGCATCTTGTCCGGCGAAGGGCCGATGCCCGGCACAAAGCTGCCCGGATCAAAGGCCGATTGTTCCACTTCCTGAAAGTAGTTTTCCGGCATGCGGTTGAGCACCATTTTGCCGATGTCCACCACTGGCACGAGTTCGTGGGGCCAGACCTTGGTGACGTCAAAGACATCATAGGGGAAACCGGCCGCCTGCTCGGGCGTCATGATCTGCACTTGCACGGTCCAGGAGGGAAAGTCGCCGGCGGTCACGGTCTTGTACAGATCCTCCAGGGCGTGATCGGGGTTCTTGCCCTTGATGACCTCGGCTTCCTCATGGGTCAGGGTTTTGTTGCCCTGGTCGGTCTTGAAGTGGTATTTCACCCACCAATACTGGCCATTTTCGTTGTACCAGCGGAAGGTGTGGCTGCCGTAGCCGTTCATGTTGCGGAAGGTAGCCGGAATGCCCCGGTCGGAGAACAAGATCATGACCTGATGCATGGATTCCGGGGTCAGGGACCAGAAATCCCACTGCATGGTCGGATCCTTGAACCCGGTTTGAGGGTGCTTTTTCTGGGTGTGGATGAAATCCGGAAACTTGAGGGCGTCGCGAATAAAGAAGACCGGCGTATTGTTGCCCACCAGATCGTAGTTGCCGTCTTCCGTGTAGAATTTGACCGCAAAGCCGCGCGGGTCACGCTCTGCGTCCGCCGAGCCCTTTTCCCCGCCCACCGTGGAAAAGCGCACGAAAACCTCGGTTTTTTTACCCCTCTGCGAGAAGAGTTTGGCGCAGGTATACTGGCTCATGTCCCTGGTAAGCTCAAAATAGCCGCCGGCGCCGGCCCCTTTGGCGTGCACCACACGCTCCGGAATGCGTTCTCGATCAAAATGGGCCAGTTTTTTTAACAGATGTACGTCTTCCATCAGGGTGGGGCCACGCTGCCCGGCCGTGCGGCTGTGCAGATCATCGGGCACCGGAGCGCCGAAATCCGTGGTCAGACGCTTTTTGCTGTCCATAGTACGCCTCCTGGTTTAGAGATTACACGACATATATCATTTTTCTTATTATTGTAAAATCAATCTTAGTTCTTTATGAAAAATAAGGGAGCCTGGGCCTATTAATAATAGTTACTATTGAAAAAAGAACAAGGTAAAGCTCTTTTTGCTTTCGGCAAGCGTGGTGTGAAGACCGGAGAGATGGTCTTGCGCAACAAAAAATGGGCGTGCCGCAATGACGCGGCACGCCCGTCAGGCATGCGGTTTTTGTCTTCGCTTACTTGGCGATTTTGGCCCGGCGGTACTGAACGTAGGCGTCGCGGACCGAGCTGTAAGGTTCAATGGCGGCTCGCTTGAGATCGTCGTACAGGTCGAGGATATCGTCCAGTTCGTTGAAGGTTCTGCCCGCGTCAATGCCCAGGCTCAGTTCCCAGGGCCGGACATAGGTGACGGGATCGAGAAAGTAGTCGCCTACCATGCCGGCGCTGTCGCGCAGGGTGCTCGGGCCGAGCAGGGGCCAGACGATGTAAAAGCCTTCGCCAGCGCCCCAAACGCCAAAGGTCTGGCCCATATCTTCATCTTCCACGGGCACGACCGGCTCTTTATCCTTGGCCACGTCAAAGAGGCCGCCCAGTCCGGCGGTGGTGTTGAGGATAAAGCGGGACATTTCCACGCCCGCGGCCTTGGGCCGGCCCTGGAGCAGGTTGTTGACGAAGCGCACCGGGAAAGCCAGGTTGTGGAAAAAGTTCTTGATGCCGGTGCGGACGAATTGCGGCGTCACATAGGCATAGCCTTTGTATGCAGGCCTGGCCACATAGTCGAGCATGGCGTCGTTGAACTTGAACATGGCCCGGTTCCAGGGCTCAATGGGATCGGCGACCACCCGGGCGTGGGCGTCCAGGTAGTCATCGTCCTCATCCAGGGATTTTACGGCCGCAAAGGATGCGGCTTCCATGCACAGAAGCAGCAGGCCGGCGATCAGGGTCAGACTAAGGAGTTTTTTTGTGGCGTTCATGAACCCATCTGCAACTTTTTGTTGTAGGTCTTGGCCGCGTCGGCCTTCTCCCGAACCAGTTGAATCAGCTTTTCCGCATCGCCGGAAACCAGCACCTGCTGGAACTGGGAGCGGTAGTTCTGAACCATGCTCACGCCCTCAATGATGACGTCGTAAACTTCCCACTGGCCTTTTTTCAGCATGCGATAGGCCACGGGCACGGGTTTGCCCTTGATGTTGACGGAGGTGTTGATTTCCACCTTGTCGCCGGCTTTGCTGGCGGTTTCGCTCAGGTAGGTCACGGTTTCGCCGTTGTAGCCGTCCAGCTTTTCCAGATAGGATTCGCGCAACAGAGTGGTAAAGACGCCGGTGAAACGCGCTTTCTGATCCGGGCTGAAGTTGTTCCAGGCCGCGCCCACGGTGCGGGAGGAGAGCTCCTCGAAGCTGAACAGGCGGTCGATGATTTTTTCCACCCTGGCCAGCACGGCGTTTCTGGTGGCCGCTTGTTTCAGTTCCGGCTTCTGGAGTTCGGACAGAACTTCGTTAATGGTTCTTTCCAGTTCCTGGTGGGCCTGGGAAGGGGCGGCCACGGCGGCGCCGCAGAGGCAAAGACCCGCGAGCAGCAGGCCGGTCAGAAGAAAAACTTTCAGGCGGGAGCGGATCATTGCACACCTCCGAACACGTATTTGCTGATGAGAGCTTCAATATCGACGGCCGATTCCGTTTCGGTAATTTCACCGCCGTCGGCAAGCATGGCGGTGGAAGCGCCCCGTGACAGGCTGATGTATTTATCGCCGATAAGACCGCTGGTCTTCACCGAGGCGATGGAATCGTCGCCCAGTTGCACGCCTTTCTGCAGTTGCAGGCTCACCTGGGCGTAATAATCCTTATCCAGATTGATGGCCGTGACTTTACCCACGGGCACGCCGGCCATTTCCACGCTCGCCCCGACCTTGAGGCCGGTAATGGAGGCGAAGCGGGCGTTGAGGGTATAGCCGTCGTTGGCGAACACTTCCATCTTGCCGAGCTTGATGGTCATGTAGGCCAGGCAGAGGAGCCCGGCAAGAACGAAAATACCAACGGAAAATTCAAGGGAATACTTTTTCATGCAACAAGCCCTTTATGCCCGCATCCGGCGCGCGGGAACCGGAGCCGCCCGGAACCGTCGTTCGATACACTTCCGGCGTTATCCGGCCAGAATAGACAGAATTATCTGCGTTCAAGCCAAGTGTCCAGTGATTGGTGCATAATTTTTCGCGTTTTCTCGGAAAGGCTGAGCCGGGGATCGTCCCTGGCCGCGCCCCTGACGGCCTTGCGATCAAGGAACAGGCGCAGGTACGGGTCGGTGGAGCTTTCCAGGCCGGCCAGATCCCCGGCGTAGCCGATGGTCTTGTTGTGCAGCACCAGCACGTGATCGGCAATGTTCTTGACGCTGGCCATGTCGTGGCTGACGGAAATGATGGTCATGCCGGGAAAACGGGCCTTCATGTCCAGCAGCAGTTCGTCCATCTGGGCGGCGCTGATGGGGTCCAGGCCGGAGGTAGGCTCGTCGCAGAGCAGAATGGGCGGGTCCGTGACCATGGCTCTGGCCAGACCGGCCCGTTTGCGCATGCCGCCGGAAAGTTCCGAAGGGTAGTAGTTGGCGAAATCGGCCAGCCCCACCAGGGCGAGCTTGTGCAGAACAATTTCGCACACCAGGGCGGGCTCCAGCTTGGTGTGCTCGGTCAGGGGCAGGGCCACGTTTTCGCCCACCGTCAGCGAGCCCAGCAGGGCGCCGTCCTGAAAAAGCACGCCCATGCGGCGGCGCACCATGCGAAATTCCCTGGCCGGCAAGGCAAATACATCCCGGCCGCCAAGCAGGATTTTGCCGCCAAAGGGTCTGGCCAGGCCGATAATGTGGCGCAAAAGCGTGGACTTGCCCCCGCCCGACGCCCCCAGAATGACCGAAATGCGGCCGCCGGGCAGCGTGGCGGTCACGTTTTCCAGCACCACCGTATCGCCGTAACCCAGACGCAGGTTTTGCAGTTCTATGTTCCAGGCGTCTTGCATGGCTGCCTACAGAAGAAAAGAAGTAAGAACGTAGTCGGCCACCAGCAGCAGGATGCAGGAAAGCACCACTGCCGAGGTGGTGGCGTTGCCCACGGCCTCCGCGCCCATGCCGTCTTTTCGCATGTGGGCGAAATAGCCCTTGTAGCAGCATACCGCCACCACAATCAGGGCAAAGGCGATGGATTTGCTGAAACAGCCCACAATATCGGCCCAGACCACGCTGCTTTCGATGCGGGAAAAATAAATGCCCTGGCTGATGCCGAGCAGGAGCACGCCCGTAACGTAGCCGCCGATGATGCCGATAACCGTGAAAATGGCCGTCAGCAGCGGAAAGGCGATCAGCGAGGCCGTAATGCGGGGCGATACCAGATAGCCCATGGAGTTAATGTCCATGACCTCCAGGGCGTCAATCTGGTCGGTGATGCGCATCACGCCTATTTCCGCCGCCATGGCCGACCCGGCCCGGCCCGTGACCATAATGGCCGTGAGCACCGGGGCCAGTTCGCGGATAAGCGTCAGGGCCACGGCCGAGCCGAGAAAGCCCTCTGAACCGAATTTGGTCAGGGTGTAATAACCCTGCAAGCCCAACACCATGCCCGTGAACAACGCAATGAGCGCGATCAGGAAAAACGATCCCGCCCCGATAACGTACACCTGCCGGATAACCTTGGGCACCTGCTTGGGTGAAGAGAGCATCCGGCTCATGCCGTGCAGCATGAATATGGTCATGGCCCCCATTTCGGACAGCCAGGCGATGACGCTTTTGCCAACGGCGCGCACAAAGGCGATAACAGGATTGTTGGGAAGAGACGATTGGTTTTGCATGGCGCACGGTATTGTTATGGAAGGTCCGCCACCTGACGCGGGACCGGTGAAATACACTATCGGCAACTTTCTGTTTTTCCATAGGCTATTTTCTAGAGAAAATCAAGAATAATCGCTAATGGATAATAATGGGTCGCGTTGGCCTGAAAATTCGCTCAGGCCGTTCACTCCGAAGACGCGATCAACGCGCCGGCGTTTTGGATTTCAGTATCGGGCGGCCGCCCAGGCCCTGCGCTTTCAGCTTGGCGCGCAGCCCGTCCGTTTCGTCCGGCGTTCCCCGAAAATCCACCACGGTCCTGTACCAGATCGCGCTCCCTTCCTGGGATTTTTCCGTGCGCGCTTTCAGTCCGGCCGCCTTGAGCTTGGCCGCCAGTTTGTCGGCCATGGCGGAATCCTTGGATGCCGCCACCTGGTAAACGTAATTGAATACTTCTTGCCCGGTCGGTTTGTTCTGGTCGGCCTTGGCCGGGGACTCGGTTTTGCCCTTGGCCGACTGCTCGGGTTTTCCCTTGGGCTGCTGCCTGGAGCCGCTTCCCCTTGGCTGCTGGTGCTTCAGGCTGTCGCGGTAGGCAAGATCGCCCTGGTCCATGGTCTGGTTGCGCGGGTCAGCCGGGGGGGTGCGCGTTTCCGCGCCGGCCCGGCTCGCCTGGCCGCCTTCCGGCCTGGTGGCGTTCTGGGCCGCCGGCGAAACAGTCTGCCCGCCGCCGGAAACGACTTCGCCTCCGGCAATCACCCTGGGCTGCCCCGCGTGTTCCGGCTGGGGCATGATCCGCTCCAACTGCGGAATGCGCGACTCGATATTATGCCCGCGTCCCAGGATAATACCCAGCGCGAACACGCCGACAAAGCCGGCGCACAGCATGATAAGGCCGCTGATAACCGTGGGCAGGCTCAAGGTGACGGTGACCGTCCGCCCGCCGGGCCGCTTGGGCGCGGGCGCTTTTTCCGCGGGGTTCATATAGTTTCCTTCGCTCGGCCCAGGATCTGAATGCCCGAAGCCGGTAAATGGCCATGATGTCTGGAAACGGCCGCTGAACCGCCGGCTGCCGCATACGCTGAACGCCGGCGGCCGGAGCGCGTGGCTCTTTTGTTTATGCTCTTTTTACGCCATGGGCGTCAAGTTCGGCGAAGGTTCCCGGAATGGGCCCAGATATATATAAGCGAGACAGCCGCGCCAAAAGCGAACGGTCCGGAGTTGCCGGACCGTATCATTCCCCAAATAAAAAGGTCGGAGGAAAGAAACTGGGGGGAGGGGGAAAGGAGCCTTTTCCAAAAGGCTCCTTTCCCCCTCCCCCGTCTCTTCCTTCTTCCCTTTCCTTACATACTTTCCGGCGCGGAGACGCCGAGGAGGGCGAGACCGTTTTTGATGGTCTGGCCCACGGCGTTGAGCAGGCGCAGGCGGGCGGCGATCAGGGCGTCGTTCTCCGCTCCCAGAACCTGGTGGGCGGCATAGTAACGGTGCAACTGGCCGGCCAGGTCCATGAGGAAGAAGCTGACGTAGTGGGGAGCCCTGTTGGAGGCCGCGTCCTCGGTGATGGTGCGGAAGCGGTCGAGCAGGCGCAGAAGATCCAGTTCTTCTTCATGGACGAGCAGGGAGAGGTCGCCGGGCGCGGTCGGGTCAAGGCCGCGCTCACCGGCGCGGCGGCAAACGGCCTGTATGCGGGCGTGGGCGTACTGGACGTAGTACACCGGGTTGTCCATGGTGCGCTGCTTGACCAGATCCAGGTCAAAGTCCAGCTTACTGTCGCTTTTGCGGGACAGAAACATGAAACGGGCCGCGTCCGCGCCGACTTCCTTGATCACGTCGGCCAGGGTTTCGAACTTGCCGGCCCGGGTGGACATGGCGATTTGTTCCCCGGCCTGGAGAAGGTTGACGAGTTGTACGAGCACCACGTCAAAGCTTTTCTGCGCTCGGCCGAGGGCGGCGATGGCGGCGCGCATGCGCGGGATGTAGCCGTGGTGGTCCGCGCCCCAGACGTCGGTGATGGACTCGAAGCCGCGCGCGTACTTGTTGGCGTGGTAGGCGATGTCCGAAGCGAAATAGGTCAGGCTGCCGTCGGACTTGCGCAGCACGCGGTCTTTGTCGTCGCCAAAGGCCGTGGCCCGGAACCAGAGGGCGCCGTCCTCCTCAAAGGCGTGACCGGCCGCTTTCAACGATTCCAGAGTGCTTTCCACGGAGCCGTCGCTGATCAGGCTCAGTTCCGAAAACCAGACGTCGTGGCTGACGTTGAAGTCGGCCAGGTCCTGTTTGATGCCGGCGAAAATATCCGCCATGCCGCGCTCATAGCAGCGGTCAATGCCTTCCTCTTCGGGCAGGTCGGTCAATGCGGGGTCAACGGCCAGCATGTCGCGGGCGATATCAACAATATACGCGCCCTGGTAGCAGTCCGTGGGAAACGGTTCCGAGCGTTTGCCAGCCAGTTGCAGGGCCCGCAGCCAGACAGAAAGGCCGAGTGTGCGCATCTGCTTGCCGGCGTCGTTGATGTAGTATTCGGCCTCGGTGTCGTAGCCGGCGAAACGCAGAATGCGGGCCAGGCTGTCGCCCACGGCCGCGCCGCGCCCGTGCCCGATGTGCAGCGGACCGGTGGGGTTGGCGGACACGAACTCCACCTGCGCCTTTTTGCCCCGGCCCAGGTCGGAGGCGCCGAAGCGGTTCCCGGCCGCTTCCACCCTGGGAATGTACGATTGCCAGAACGAAGGGGCAAAGGTCACGTTCAGGAATCCCGGCCCGGCCACTTCCACGGCCGCCACGTGCGGCGAGGCGGCCCGCAGCTTTTCCGCCAGTTCTTCCGCCAGTCGGCGCGGATTCTTGCCCGCCTCTTTGGCCAGCATCAACGCGCAGTTGGCGGCCAGATCGCCGAATTTCTTCTCTTTGGGCGGTTCTATGGTCGCCTTTGCCGGCCAATCAAAGCCGAGTTCCGTAATTGCCTGGTGCAGCAACGATCTGAGCAGTTCGCTTGCGCGCATTATCGCCTCGCTTACAATGAATGAATACCCGGCCCTTTCGCGCCGGAGCAACAGGCTATACCGCTTTTTATCCGGCATGAAAAGGGTTGGGAAGGGGAAAGGTGAGGGGGAGGAAAGGCATTGGGGGAAGGGGAAAGGAACCTTTTGAGAAAGGCCCGCTCGATCCGAGCGAAGCGAGGACGAGCTACTACGAAGACCCCCCCCTTCCCCCAAACCCCCATCCCCTTTTTTCAAAACTTTTTATTTTGGAGGTACAGGATGGGGTGGGAATGCAAAGGATTACCCGCTGGCAAGACTCTCGCGGGGTGCGGGCTCGCCGGGTGGTTTACCGCGAAATGCTGGTCGGACAGTCCGCTTTCTTGTTGAGTTCGCCGGCCGGTTGCGGCATAGTGCCGGGCAATTGTCGGAAGTGCCGCCGATGCGCGGCCAGGTCGTTTTCAGCGTTATTTCAGGAGCTTCTCGATGTTCTTACTACCGCTCAGGCCGTCCGGGCTGCACCGGGCCGTCCAGTACGTGTTTCTGGCCTTTTTCGCGTATGTGGGTTTCCGTTTTTACGCTTACGCCCAGTGGGCCATGGGCGCAAGCGCCGACTATGTGCCGAAGCCGGCCTCGGTGGAGGCTTTTCTGCCCATCAGCTCCCTGCTCGCGGCCAAGCGGCTTGTGCTGACGGGGGAATACGACTTCGTGCACCCGGGCGGGCTGACCATTCTGCTGCTGGCCGTGGCCACCGCCTTGCTGGTCCGCAAGGGATTTTGCGGCTATTTGTGCCCGGTGGGAGCGCTTTCCATGCTGCTGGACCGTTTGGGCAAGCGTTTGGGCATCAGCCGGCGCATGCCGGGTTGGCTGTCGATGGTGCTGTCGCTGCCCAAGTACTTTCTTTTGCTGTTTTTCGTGGATTTGCTGCTGCTGAAGATGAACGCGGCCGATATCGAGGCCTTTTTGCGCACGCCCTACAACATGGTGGCCGACACCAAGATGCTGCTGTTCTTTTTGAACCCGAGCGCGACTCTGCTGGTTATTCTGGGCGTGCTCGTGCTTGGCGGCATGCTTTTTCCCGCTTTCTGGTGCCGGGGGTTCTGCCCTTACGGGGCGCTGCTCGGCCTGTTTTCCTTGTTCTCGCCCCTGGCCGTGCGCCGTAATCCGGAAATCTGCACCGGCTGCCGGCGCTGCGCGCGCGCTTGTCCCTCACGCATACCGGTGCACGAAAAACGGCGCGTATCCAACCCGGAATGCCTGGGCTGCACGGAATGCGTGGGCGCCTGCCCGGAAAAGGGCTGCCTGGAACTCAGGCTCGGCTACACGGCCAAAGCCCGCGCCCTGCCGTTCTGGGGCGCGGCCGTCGGCACGCTGACCCTGCTGGCTGTTTTTTATTGTGGCGCCGTATCCAGTGGCAACTGGAACAGCAAGGTTCCTCCGGCCATGGCGCGGGAGTTCCACCGGGACATCCTGCGCATGGAACACCCTTGAGTTTTCGGGAAAATGAAAACGCCATTCCCCTTTGACGGGTGATTGCTGAAAACCCTTACGGCACAATCTTCAGCCCAACGGACAATACGGGGTTTCCAAAAGGGTTCACACAGAGCCTGTGCCCCCGGCCCCCTTTGGCCGCACAGAGCCTGTGTCCGCGACCGGAGGCAACACAACTCTTAGGCTCAGCCCTCATTAATGCGCCGTCCGCGAACAGCTGAATTTTTTCGTGTGGCAAGGCGCAAGGCAAAAGTTGGGTGAAGCTGTATCGACATACCGCGAGGTCAACTTTTGCCTTGCGCCTTGCCACACGGGAAAAGGCGGCTGTGCAGCAGGCGTAGTAATGAGGGCTGAGCCTAGTGTCTAGTTGCAAAAATTTATATAAAAATATATACTCCACGAATCCAAGGAGTATGTATGGCTCGACCGGCACGAAAGATTGATTGTACGCCAGAACAGAGGGGCGAACTTGAGGCGATTCTGAAAAGTCGAAAGC